>DATKAX010000115.1:0-4587 GCA_035514595.1 Burkholderiales bacterium | reverse complement strand
ACGCTGACCGGCGAATCGCGGCTGCTGCGCGCGGACCTGCTGCAGGACGTCGGGCGCTCGCTCAACCCGGCGATCGACCGCGGGCAGGTGGAGGGCGGGTTCATCCAGGGCATGGGCTGGCTCACCACCGAGGAGCTGGTGTGGGACGCGCAGGGCGAGCTGAAGACGCACGCCCCTTCGACCTACAAAATCCCGGTGGCGAGCGACTGCCCGCCGGTGTTCAACGTCTGGCTGTGGGAGAAAGGCGAGAACCTGCGCGACATCGCCTATCGCTCGAAGGCGGTGGGCGAGCCGCCGCTGATGCTCGCGCTCTCGGTGTTCCACGCCATCTACGACGCGGTCGGCTCGACCCGTGCCTCGCGCGAGCCGGTGCCGCTGGAGGCGCCCGCGACCCCCGAGAACGTCCTCAAGGCGATCCATGCCCTGCGTTGAAGTCAGGATTCTCGAGACGCGCGGCTCGGCGCCCCGAGAAGCGGGCACGCGCATGTGGATCTCGGTCACCGAGACGCGCGGCACCATCGGCGGCGGCAACCTCGAGTACACCGCGCTCCAGATCGCGCGCGAGATGCTGCTCTCGGGCGAGAGGCACCGGCAACGGCGCTTTGCCCTAGGCGACGCTCTCGGCCAGTGCTGCGGCGGCAGCGTCACGCTCGGATTTCAAGCGGTCGAGCAAATTCCCGAAGATAACGAGCATGAGCTGCAAGTCATGCTCTTCGGCGCGGGGCACGTCGGCAAAGAGCTGGCGCTCATCCTCGGGCGCCTGCCCAGCCGCCTCACCTGGGTGGATTCGCGTCCCGAGATGTTTCCGGCGCAGGTGGCGTCGAACACGAGGGTCGTCATCGAGGAGGAGCCGGCCTGGATGGTCGATGAAGCGCCTGCCGGCGCCTGCTACGTCGTCATGACCCACAGCCACGCGCTCGACCTCGAGATCGTCGAGCGCGTTCTGCGGCGCAACGACTATCGCTTCGTCGGCCTGATCGGCTCGCTGACCAAGGCGGCGAAGTTCCGCGCCCGCCTGCGGCGCAAAGGCGTTCCGGAAGAGAGGATCAGGGATCTGGTATCGCCGATCGGCCTCGTCAAGTCCGGCAAGCATCCCGCCGCCGTGGCGGTGTCGGTGGTGGCTCAGCTGCTTTCGTTGAGCGCGGCGGTGGAGCGCCGCCAGGCCGTCTCGCCGAGCACGTAGGTCGCCGCCACGGCGCGCTCATCGCCGAGCATCATCAACGCGAAGAGACGCTCTTCCAGGGTTTCGGCGCGCGCGTTGCGCCGCGCCATGAGGGGCGTCGCCGCGGGATCGAGCACCACCAGGTCCGCTTCCCGCCCAGGCGCGAGCGCGCCGATCGCATCCGCCTTGCCGAGCGAGCGCGCCGCGCCCAGCGTCGCAAGGTAGAAGCCGTCCAGTGCGCCGAACGGCTCCCCGAGCAGCTGCGCGACCTTGTATGCCTCGTGCATGGTGCGCAGCATCGAAAAACTGGTGCCGCCGCCAATATCGGTGGCGAGTCCCACGCGGACTCCCGCGGCGTGGCATTTCGCGTACGGGAACAGCCCGCTGCCCACGAACAGATTGGAGGTCGGGCAGAAAGCGATGGCCGCGCCGCACTGGGCAAGCCGCGCGCGATCGGCATCGTCCAGCCAGATGCCGTGCGCGAGCACCGCGGGCGAGGCGAGCAGCCCGAACCGGTCATAGACGTCCAGGTAGCTGCGCGAGGAAGGAAACAGCTCGCGCACCCAGGCGACCTCTTCGCGGCTCTCGGCGACGTGGGTCTGCAGCAGCACCCCCGGGTGCTCGCGCAGCAGCGCGCCGGCGGCTTCGAGCTGCGCCTCGCTCGAGGTGGGCGCGAAGCGCGGCGTCACCGCGTAGGAAAGACGCCCGCGCCCGTGCCAGCGCGCGATAAGGGCCTTGCTCTGCTCGTAGCCCGATTGCGCAGTGTCGCGCAGAAACTGCGGGCAGTTGCGGTCCATCAGCACCTTGCCCGCAGCGAGCCGCATGCGCCGCGCTTCGGCGGCGGTGAAGATCGCGTCCGCCGACTGCGGATGCACGGTGGCAAACACGGCCGCGGAGGTGGTGCCGTTCTTCAGCAGCTCGTCGAGGAAGAACCGGGCGGTGTCGCGCGCGAGCTGCGCATCGCCGAAGCGGCTCTCCGCCGCGAACGTATAGCGCTCGAGCCAGCCGAGCAGGCCCTCGCCGTGCGAGGCGATGATGTCGGTCTGCGCATAGTGCACATGGAGGTCGATGAAGCCCGGCAGGAGGAAGCAGCCGCGGTGGTCCTCGAGCGGCGTGGCCGGCGGCAGCGCGGCTAGCAGCGCCGCCGCTTCGCCGACGGCCGCGACCCGGCCGTTCTCGATCACCACCAGGCCGTCCGCGAAGTGGCGCAAGGCCCGCTCGGAGGCGCGCGGATCGTCGTCGAAGCTGACGATCTCACCTCGCAGGGCGCGCCGATCGATGCTCGTCATGCGCTCAGGTTACCTGAGTTACGATTCCTGGATGGCCGCACAATCCCGACGCCCGCCCCACGCCTATCGCAATCGCAGCTTCCTGAACAGCAAGGACGCGCGCGCCCTGCGCATCCTCGCCGAGTACCTGGAGCCCAAGACGCGCTTCGAGCGCTATCGCGTCGACGACACCATCGTCTTCATGGGCTCGGCGCGCATCCCCTCGCGCGAGCACGCCCAGGCGGCGCTGCACGAGGCCGAGGCGGGCAAGGGCGACGTCGAGCGCGCGCGCACGGCGCTCGAGATGTCGGCCTACTACGAGGCAGCCCGTCGACTCGCGTTTCGCCTCACCCAGTGGTCCAAGGAGCTAGACCCGAAAGAGCGCCGCTTCGTGGTGTGCACCGGCGGCGGCCCGGGGATCATGGAGGCCGCCAACCGCGGCGCGGCCGAGGCGCAGGGCATGAACGTCGGGCTGACCATCTCGATCCCGGTGGAAGAGTTCGACAACCAGTACGTGACGCGCGAGCTCGCCTTCCACTTCCACTACTTCTTCATGCGCAAGTTCTGGTTCGCCTACCTCGCCAAGGCGGTGATCGTGTTCCCGGGAGGGTTCGGCACGCTGGATGAGCTGTTCGAGCTGCTCACGCTGGTGCAGACGCGCAAGATGACCAAGCCGATGCCGATCGTGCTCTTCGGCACCGAGTACTGGAAGCAGATCATCGATTTCGACGCGCTGGCGCGCTACGGCACGATCGATGCGCGCGACATCGAGCTCATGTACCGCACCGACTCGGTGGACGAGGCCTACGACTGGCTGGTGCTGCAGCTCGCCGAGCGCGCGCTCGGCCAGCCCGGCGCGACGCTCTGAGCCTCAGTCGCGGGTCGCCGCGCCCGCCCGGTACCAGCGATCGAGCAGCCGGCGCTCCTCCTCGGTCAGCCCGGTGAGGTTGCCGGGCGGCATCGCCCGCGAGAGCACCGTCTGCTGGTGAATCGCGAGCGCGGCGGCGCGGATGCGCTCGGGCGCGTCGAGCCTGACGCCCTTGGGCGCCTCCGCGAAGCCCTGGAAGCTCGGCCGCTCGGCGTGGCACGCGACGCAGCGCTGGTCGATGACCAGCTTCACTTCGGAGAATTTCACGCTTTCGCCGCCTCTATGCGTTTCGGGCGCGACCAGAGCGGCTGCCGCTGCCGCGATCAGCACGCCGCCGATCCACACCCAGGCGGGGGCGCGGCCCTTGTGGCGCATCACGAACCAGACGCGGATGAGCGCCCCGGCGACCGTGAGCAGGACGAGCAGCAGCCAGCTCCAGCGATGCCCGAAGCTCATCGCGTAGTGGTTCGAGATCATGGCGAATACCACCGGCAGCGTGAAGTAGGTGTTGTGCACGCTCCTTTGCTTGCCGGCGATGCCGTCCTTCGGGTCGGGCTCGCGCCCGGCGCGCATCGCCTCGACCATGCGCCGCTGCCCGGGGATGATGACGTGCGCGACGTTCGCGACCATGATCGTGCCGAGGATCGCGCCGTAATGGATGAAGGCGCCGCGCCCGCTGAACATCTGCGTCAGGCCCCACGCCGCCGCCGCGAGCGCGACGAGCAGCACCGCGCTCAGCGCGAGATCGTTCCTCCCGAGCGGCGAGCGGCACAGCGCCTCGTAAACCACCATCCCGCCCACGATCCATGCCAGGCCCCAGCCGATCGCCGCGCCCTTCGAAAGCGCCATCACCTGCGGGTCGATGAGGTAGAGCTCCGCGCTCGCGTAGTACATGAGCACGAGCAGCGCGAAGCCGGTGATCCAGGTCCAGTACGCCTCCCACTTGAACCAGTGCAGGCCCGCGGGCATGGCGGCCGGCGCGACGCGGTACTTCTCGGCGCGGTAGAAGCCCCCGCCGTGCACCGCCCAGAGCTCGCCGGCGAGCGCCGGGTTGCGCGAGGGCTCGAGGTGGTCGTCGAGCCAGATGAAATAGAGCGACGCCCCGATCCACGCGATGCCCACGATCACGTGCGCCCAGCGCAGGCCCAGGTTCAGCCACTCCAGGAGATAGGCTTCCAAAGCTACGCGCCGCCTCTAAAGCAGGAGTAGCCCCACGGCGTGCACTTGAAGGGCAGGTGGTAGTGCTGCTCCGGATCCGAGATGCCGAAACGGTAAGTCACGACGTCGAG
>DATKAX010000114.1:0-6012 GCA_035514595.1 Burkholderiales bacterium | reverse complement strand
CGAGCTCTGCAAGGATCCTTCGACGCTTCCGCCGCCGATCCCGGATAGACCGTGAGACGCGAGAACGTGATCGGCAGGGCGAACGTCGAGGACACGCCCGAGCTCGAAGCCTATTACCGCAGCCTCGAGGGCGAGGCGCTCGGTGCGCTGTGGACCGTGGCGAACGAGATCGAGCCCTGGTACCCGCAGCCGGCATCGGTCCCGACGCTTTGGCCTTGGAGAAAAATTGAATCCTATGTGAGGAAAGCGGCCGAGCTGGTCACGGCCGAGAAGGCGGCGCGGCGCGTGGTGATGCTGGTCAACCCCGGACGCAAGGAGTGGAGCGCGGCCGCCGGCCTGCTCTACACCGGCGTGCAGGTGATGAACCCCGGCGAGTTCACCTCGGCGCACCGCCACCAGGCTTCCGCGCTGCGCTTCATCATGGAAGGCCGCGGCGCCTACACCGTGGTCGACGGCGAGAGGCTCGAGCTCGGCGCGCGCGACCTGGTGCTCACGCCGAACGGCACCTGGCACGATCACGGCGTTGCAGCCGGCGGTACGCAGTGCATCTGGCAGGACGGGCTCGACATCCCGCTGATGAACGCGCTCGACGCGAACTTCTACGAGGTCCACCCGCAGATCATGCAGACGCCGGCGCCGTTGTCGCGCGAGAACTGGTCCAAGCCTTATTCCCCCGTATTCAAGTACGCCTGGGACGACGCGTACGCAGCTTTGAAGAACGACGGGCGCGTCTACGAGTACACGAACCCGCTCACCGGCGGGCCGATCATGCCCACGATTGGAGCAAGGCTGGAATTGATTTCACAGAATACGAAACCCCTCCGCCATACCGGCAGCGTGATCTACCAGGTCGCGCTGGGCGGCGGCTGGTCCGAGGTCGGCGGGCAGCGCTTCGAATGGGAGGAGAAGGACATCTTCTGCATCCCGTCCTGGACTGCCTACCGGCACGGCGCAGCCGGGGAAGCGGTGCTTTTCTCGTTCAACGATCTTCCCGCCATGAAGGCGCTCGGGCTGTACCGGGAGGCCGCGCCATGATCAGCCGCGAGCAGAACGAGCTCATGACCCGCGTCGGGCCGGGAACGCCCGCCGGGAGGCTGTTGCGCCGCTACTGGCAGCCGGTTGCCCTGGTGGACGAGATGCAGGGGCCGCGGCCGGTGAAAGCGGTCCGGCTGCTGGGTGAAGATCTTGTTTTGTTTAAATCGTCCAGTTCCTTTGGTTTGTTAGAGCGCCACTGCCCCCACCGCGGCGCCGACCTCGCCTACGGCCGGCTCGAGGACGGCGGGCTGCGCTGCGCCTTTCACGGCTGGCTGTTCGACGTCGCAGGGCGCTGCCTCGAGACCCCGGCCGAGCCCGAGGGCAGCCGGTTGTGCGAGCACATCAGGCAGCGCGCCTACCCGGTGGTCGAAAAAAGCGGAATCCTGTTCGCGTTCCTCGGCGAGGGAGAGGCGCCGGCCTTCCCGCGCTTCGACTGCTTCGTCGCGCCGCAGGCCTACACCTTCGCCTTCAAGGGCTACTGGGACTGCAACTGGCTGCAGGCGCTGGAAGTCGGCATCGACCCGGCGCACGCCTCCTGGCTGCACCGCTTCTTCGAGGACGAGGATCCGGCGGCGAGCTACGGGCGGCAGTTCCGCGGCACCAGCGCCGATTCCGAGATGCCGATCAGCAAGGTGCTGCGCGAGTTCGCGCGGCCCGAGATCCGCGTCGAGCGCACCGACTACGGCATGCGGCTGCACACGCTGCGCCGGATCAGCGACGCGCATACCCACGTGCGCGTCACCAACGTACTTTTTCCCCAGGCGTTCGTGATCCCGATGAACGCCGAGATGACGATTTCGCAGTGGCACGTCCCGGTCGGCGACACCGGCTGCTACTGGTACTCGATCTTCACCAGCTTCGGCGCGCCGGTGGACAAGGAGACGATGCGCAGCCAGCGGCTGAAAACCTACCCGGCGCCGGACTACAAACCCGTTTTTTCAAGGAATAATTCCTGGGGGTTCAACGCCGGGGAACAGAGCAAGCAGACCTTCACCGGCATGGGCTTCGACATCAACATCCACGACCAGTGGGCCTGCGAGTCGCAGGGGCGCCTCCAGGACCGCACGCGCGAGCACCTCGGCACCACCGACAAGGGCATCGCGCTCTATCGGCGGCTGCTCCTGGATGCCATCCGGAAAAGCGACGCCGGCGAGCCGCCCCTCATGATTTTCAATGAAGAAAAAGCGGCTGAGCTGACGGGGCCGCCCGCCATCGACGGCATCGGGCCCACCGCGCGCGTGGACGAGTACTGGAAGGACTGCGACGCGAAGCGCCGCCGGCAATCCGCCTGGGCGGCATGAGCCTCCTGAAGGAGATCGAGGTGCGCGGGCTGAAGTCCGTGCGCTTCTCGTTCGTCGACCAGCACGGCGTGCTGCGCGGCAAGACGCTCGCGGTCTCCGAGGTCGAGGCGGCGCTCGCGCGCGGCGTCACGGTGACCAGCACGCTGCTCCTCAAGGACACTTCGCACCGCACGGTATTTCCCGCGTTCACGCCGGGCGGCGGTGTCGGCATGCCCGAGATGCAGGGCGCGGCCGACGTGCTGATGGTGCCGGACGAGTCGACCTGGCGCGTCCTGCCCTGGGCGCCGGACACCGGATGGGTGCTCTGCGACCTGCGCTTCCAAAACGGCAGGCCGGTTCCGTTCGATACGCGCGCCATCCTGAAGAGCGCGGCTGCGAAGCTCGCGGCCTCCGGCCACGAGCCGGTGTGCGGCCTGGAGATCGAGTTTCACGTCTTCCGCATCCTGGACCAGAACCTGAAACCCTCCGACGCCGGCCAGCCCGGCACGCCGCCGGAAGTCGCGCTGCTCTCGACCGGCTACCAGTACCTCACCGAGAACCGGTACGACCAGCTCGCCCCGCTCGTCGAGATCCTCCGGAAGAACCTCGAGCCCCTCGGGCTGCCGCTGCGCTCCTTCGAAGTCGAATTCGGCCCGAGCCAGATCGAGTTCACGCTCGCGCCGATGGCCGGCATCGAAGCGGCCGACGCCATGGTGCTGTTTCGCAGCGCCGTGAAGCAGATCGCGCGGCGCCACGGCTACCATGCCACCTTCATGTGCCGGCCGAAGCTGCCGAACGTCATGTCGAGCGGCTGGCACCTTCATCAGTCGCTGAGGAAGGCCGGCAAGAATGTTTTCATTCCCGAATCGGACACCGATGTCCTTTCCCAGGAGGGAAAAAGCTGGCTCGCCGGCCTGCTCGCGCATGCGCGCGGAGCCGCGGCGCTCGCCACGCCGACGATCAACGGCTACAAGCGCTACCGGCCCTACTCCCTCGCTCCCGACCGCGTGGTATGGGGCAAGGAGAACCGCGGCGCGCTGCTGCGCGTGGTCGGCGGCCCGAACGATCCGGCCACGCGCATCGAGAACCGGATCGGCGAGCCCGCGGCCAACCCCTACCTCTACCTCGCCTCGCAGATCCATTCCGGCCTCGACGGCATGACGCGCCCGCTTCCCCTGCCGCCTTCGGCCGACACCCCCTACGAAGCCAGCGCCGACCCGCTTCCCGCGACGCTCGCCGAGGCCCTCGAGTGCCTCAAGGCGGACGCAGTCCTGTGCGAAGGCCTCGGGCAGCCGTTCGTCGACTACTACTGCCGCATCAAGCAAGCCGAGATCGCCCGCTTCAACGCCGAGGTAAGCGAGTGGGAGCACCGCGAGTACTTCGACCTGTTCTAATTCGGGGTCAGAGCCCGATCTCCTGTCCGGCAAAGCGAAACAGCGCACGCCGGGCCTCGCAGCGGGGCTGATCCGCGCCAGAATATCGCCCTCGCAATTCGGGCTCTGACCCCGAATTTTCTCGTGGAGGGAAGATGGAATACCGCACGCTCGGAAAGAGCCCGCTCAAGGTGTCGGCGATCGGCCTGGGGCTGATGTCGATGTCGGGCATCTACGGTAACGCCGACGAGGAGGAGTCGATCGGCGTGATCCACCACGCGCTCGAGCGCGGCATCAATTTCCTCGACTCGGCCGACATGTACGGCTGGGGGCACAACGAGACGCTGCTCGGAAAGGCGCTCAAGGGACGGCGCGACAAGGCGATCGTCACCACCAAGTTCGGGCAGGTGAAGACCGCCGACGCAAGACAGGACGTGGACGGGCGGCCTGAGTACGTGCTGCAGGCCTGCGAAGCGAGCCTGAAGCGCCTGGGCATCGAGGTCATCGATCTCTATTACCAGCACCGCGTCGATCCGAAGGTGCCGATCGAGGAGACGCTCGGGGCGATGAAGCGACTGGTCGAGGTCGGCAAGGTGCGCGCCCTCGGGCTTTCCGAGGCGAGCCCCGCGACCATCCGGCGCGCGCACAAGATCCACCCGATCGCAGCGGTGCAGAACGAGTACTCGCTGCTCTACCGCAAGGAGGGCGAAGAGACCCTGCAGGCGACGCGCGAGCTCGGCATCTCGCTCATCGCCTACGCGCCGCTCGGGCGCAGCCTGCTCACCGGGACGGTGCACGGAAGCGCCGACCTGCCCGAAGGCGATCGCCGCCTCGCGCACCCGCGCTTCCAGGGCGAGAACCTCGATCGCAACGTCGAGGTGGTGATGCGGATCGAGGCGATCGCGCGCGAGAAGCGCTGCACCCCGGCGCAGCTCGTCCTCGCCTGGCTGCTCGCGCAGGGAGCCGATATCGTCCCGATCCCCGGCACCAAGAGGAAGCAGCGGGTGGACGAGAACCTGGCGGCCCTGGACATCAAGCTTTCCCCCGAAGAGATCAACAGGATCTCCGCCGCCGCCCCGGTGGGCGCGGGCGCGGGAACGCGCTATCCGGCCGACGGCATGAAGCGCACCTACCTCTAGCGAGGTGCAGGCCTACGACGCCGGCCGGTGGCTGCTGCTCGCCACCCTCTGGTCGCTCCAGTTCCTGTTCATGCGGGTCTCGGTGCCGGTGTTCGGCATCGCGCCGGTCGCCGAGGCGCGCGCGCTGTTCGCGGCGCTGTTCCTGGTTCCGTGGGTGATCTGGTTCGCACGCCAGCGCATCGCGCCGCTCGAGCACTGGAGGGACCACCTCGCGGTCGGGGTGGTGAACAACGTCCTTCCCTTCGCCTGCTTCGCCGCCGCGGCGGCCGCGCTTCCCGCAGGCTACGTCGCCATCATCAACGGACTGGTGCCGCTGTGGAGCGCGGTCTTCGCAGCGCTCATTCTCAAGGAGCGGCTCGGCCTGCGCCCGGCCGTCGGGTTCGCGCTCGGCGTCGCCGGCGTGGCGCTGATCGTGAACCTCGGACCGGTCGAGCTGAACGCGCGCACCTTGCTGGGCACGCTCGCCGGCGTGGCCGGCGCGGCCGGCTGGGGCTATGCGGGCGTAATGATCAAGCAGCGCTACGGCCGCATGCCGCCGATGGGGCTCGCCGCCGGCTCGATCGCGTACGCCGCGCTGATCATGGCGCCGTTGTGGAGCCTCACGCCGCCGCCCGCCGCGTGGACGCCGCCGGCCATCGTCTCGCTGGTGGCCCTCGGCGTGCTGTGCAGCGGGTTCGCCTACCTCCCGTTCTTCACGCTGATCCGCGACATCGGCCCGGCGCGCACGCTTTCGGTCGGCCTGATGATCCCGGTGCTCGGCGTCGCCTGGGGCTGGCTGTTCCTCGACGAAGCGGTGACCCTGCCCATGCTCGCCGGCGCCGCGCTGGTGGTGGGCTCGCTCGCCCTGGTGCTGCGCCGCTAGACGCCCTGGCGCGACACCGGGCCGGCGCCGGTGGCGATCTTCACGTTCTCCTCGCGCGGCCGGTCCCAGTACTCGGCCTTGTCGATGCGCACTTCCAGTAAGGCGAGATCGGGATCGTCCAGCCCGCGCGGGAACCAGCGCTCGAACCTCGTGCTCCAGAGCGAGCGCATCTTCGCCTGATCGCGCACCAGGCGCGCGGTCCCCGAGATCGACGCGAAGTCCTCGTCGCGCGGATCGGCGTACGCGAGGCTCACCTGCCGGTCGTGCGCCTCGATCTCGGCCGTCTTGGGCGAGCCCGCCTCGGTGAAGAACCACAGCCGGCC
>DATKAX010000113.1:0-5747 GCA_035514595.1 Burkholderiales bacterium | reverse complement strand
CGCAGCGCGTTTACGCGCGCCACCAGCGCTTCGCCGCCGCCGCCGCCCGCCTCGCGCACCGCCGCGAACAGGACTTCACAGCGCCGGTGATGCTCCGCGAGCGTGTTCGCCTTGACGAGCATGGATCCATTGTGTGGAGGCGCCCAGGCCGCGGCTTTGACATGGATCAAGTCGCCTGCGCCGGCCGGAAGCGATGCTCGGCGGGTGAGCTCCGCTCCCGCCATCGTGCTCGAGCTCGAAGGCCCGCTCGCGGTCGCCACGCTCGCGCGTGTGCCGGTGAACGCGATCGACGAGCCCTGGCTCGCCCGGCTCGACGAGGTCCTCGGCATGGGCGAGGCGAGCGACCGGGCAGCGGTGCTGCTGGTGCGCTCGAGCGCGCGCGCCTTCAGCGCGGGCGCCGATCTCGCGCTGATGCGAACCCGCATGGCGGATGCCGCGGGGCGCGCGCGCATGGTCGCCTTCGTGCGCGAGATCCAGCGGGTATTCGCCAGGCTCGAGCGGCTGCCGCAGGTCAGCATCGCCGAGATCGGCGGCGCGGCGCTCGGCGGCGGGCTCGAGCTCGCGCTCGCCTGCGACCTGAGGATCGCCGCGACGGAGGCGCGCCTCGGCCTGCCCGAAGCCCGGCTCGGGCTCGTCCCCGGCGCCGGCGGCACCCAGCGCCTGACGCGGCTCGCCGGCGAGGCGCTCGCCAAGCGCCTGATCCTCGGCGCGGAGAGCGTGACCGGCGCGGAGGCGGCCGCGATCGGCTTGGTGCAGTGGAGCGCGCCCGCCGCCGATCTCGCGTCGCGGGCGCGCTCGATCGCGAGCGCCATCGCGGCGCTTCCCGCGGCCGCGCTCGCGAACTGCAAGCGCTGCATAAGCGCGGCGGTCGCGCTCGATCCGGGCGGCTACGAGATGGAGCTCGCCGCGACCGCCGAGCTGCTGGCGGACGCGCACACGCAGGATCTCGTGCGCCACTTCCTCGACAAGCAGCGCTAGAACCTGACCTGCACGCCGACCGAGATCATGTCGATCTCGAGCTCATCGTTGCGCTCCCACTCGGCGCGAATGCCAACCTTGTCCGTGGCGTTGAAGAGGGCTCCAATTCCGATGTGCAGCCCAGTCTCGCTGTCGCTTTCGGCGACCGCAGTGCCTGCGCCCGAGATCAGGATGTCGGCATCGCTGAACAGCAGCCCCACCTTACCGAACAGTGAAAAACGCTCCGCGACCGGAAATGTGGCCAGCGCGGCGACGCCGAAGGCGGTGGCGGAGGCGCTAAGGGTAACCGGAAAGCCGCCGAGATCACCGTTCGCCCTGACGCTGCCGTAATCGAAGTAGCTCGCTTCGATCGCGAAATTGCGATTGACCTGGAAGCCGCCGAAGAGCTTGAACGCGCCGTCCTTCTCGTCGCAGCCGGTGGGAGTAATGCCAAAACCCGTGAATATATCGTTGACGTCGCGACAGAAGTCGTTGGCTTCCGCCTGCCCGAAGCTCGCCCCGAAATAAAGTCGTCCGTCCTGGGCGAACGTGGCGCTCGATGACCCCAACGCGATGCTGCCGGCCACGAGGACTGCACCTAGCCTGGCGATGCGATTACCCGCTTTCATTGGAGACCCTCCCTGAGTCGGTTCGAGGGCAGCTTACACAGCAGGCTGGCTCCTGCGTTCGGCTTGCGGATCGGCCTTAATCCGGGCGTCCAGTTCGCCTTTGGCTGTTGCTTGCGAGCCACGCTGTGCCCGGCGACGGCGGCGCCACTCGACGAAGACCACGACGATGCCGCCGAGCATGATGGTGGTGCCGACGAACAGCTCGATGATCACCACGTAGTTGAGGCGGTAGCGGCCGGCGGCGGGGTCGTAGACGGTGCAAAGGAGCCGCACCTGCTCGAGGAAGTCCTGCAGGCTGCCGGCGGGCACGGGGGCGTTCTGGGCAAGCTGCAGCAGCGGCCCGACGAACAGCGGCGGGTCGAAGGACTCGCCGTAGACCTGGCGGTAGATGGTGCCGCTCGCGTCGACGATGGTGGCCTGCAGGACATGGTCGAAGCCGGCGGCGGTCGGCTCGTAGCGGAAGCCGAGCTCGGCAACGAGCCGCGGCAGGCTCTCGGCCTCTGGGGTGAGGAACAGCCAGTGCGGCGAGGCGAGGCCGAAGCGGCGGCGGAAGTCCTTCATCGACTGCGGCGTGTCGAACGGCAGGTTGAAGCCGATGGTGGCGACGCGGAACGCGCCCGGCCCGAGCGTGCGCTCGGCCTCGGCCACCGCTTTCGCGAGGAACTGGGTGCTCGCCGGGCAGACCTGGAAGCAGCCGGTGTAGATGAAGTGCACCACCAGCGGCTTGCCGCGCAGCTCGGAGAGCCGCACCGCGCGGCCCTCGGTGTCGCGCAGCGTGTACTCGCCGAGCGTGCGGCCGATCGCGGCCTGGCTCTCCCGCAGCGCGAGTTTCTCGTCGAACGCTGCGACGCTGGGTGAGACAAATATTAGTAAGAGACTAACGAAGCGCCACATCCGCCATCGCTCCCGCCAGCACCGCGCCGAGCTGCATCAGCGAAGCGAGGAAGGCCGCGCGCGCCGTGTCCCGGCCCGGCCGCTGCACGAGGGCCCAGCATCGGAGGAGGAAGAGGATCCCTCCTGCAGCGGCGGACACGAGATAGATCGTTCCCAGGGAGAAGAGGCCGGGCACGAGCGAGGCGCCGACCAGCAGGCAGGCGCTGGCGAAGATGGCGCGCGCCGCGCGCGCGTCGCCGACCACCACGGGAAGCATCGGCACGCCGGCGGCGGCGTAGTCGTCGCGGCAGGCGATCGCGAGGCTCCAGAAATGCGGCGGCGTCCACAGGAAGAGCACCACCGCGAGCGCCGCCGCCTCGGGCCCCGGCGCCGGCGAGATCGCCGCGGCGCCGGCGAGCACCGCGAAGCCCCCCGCCAGCCCGCCCACCACGATGTTCCACCACGTGCGGCGCTTGAGCCACACGGTGTAGACCACGCCGTAGGTGAAGGCGCCGAGGAACACGTAGAGCCCCGCCAGCGGGTTGGCCGCCAGAGCGGCCGCGGCGACCGACGCGGCAAGCATCGCGCCGATCAGCCACAGCCAGGCCGGGCCGTGGCGCAGGCGCCCGGTGACGAACGGCCGGTTGCGCGTGCGCCCCATGCGCGCGTCGAGGTCGCGCTCGACGTACTGGTTGAAGGCCCCCGCCGCTGCGGAAGCGACAAGCACCGACAAGATAAGTACGACTTGATAAAGAAAACCGAGTTCTCCGCCCTGCTCGACGGCGAGGCCGGCGGCCGCCGCGAGCGCGATGGCGACGCCGATGCGCAGCTTGAAGAGGTTGAGAACGTCCTTCACTCGCTCGGCCTTCCTACTGCAGCGGCCAGACCGTGGACAGGTACTTCCAGTTGACGAAGTAGTACAGCACGAACGCCACCAGGAACACCATCGCGAGGGCGAAGGTCCCCGGCGCGATCATGCCGGCGACGCCGACGTTGGGATGGTGCGCGGCGATCGCCGCCGACACCGGCCGCGGCGCGGGCGCGACCCCGTCCTTCGCGCGCACGTGCGCGAACCCGGGGGTGGCGATCTTCTTGCCGAGGAACACCGACCACACCGTGATCAGGAGGTACATGCCGCCGCCGACGATCGCGATCAGGCCGGTGATGCCGGCGAGCGCCATCATCAGCCAGGCCGCGCCCGGGAACTCGTGCGCGAAGACGTTGCCGGCGAAGCTGATGTCCCAGTGCCGGCGCGGCACGCCGAGCGTGCCGGCGCCCATCAGGAACAGCGCCACCGCGCTCATGCCCAGGCCGAAGACGTACGGCTGCCACTTCGCCAGGGTCGGGAACGCGAGCTCGCGGCGGAACAGCACCGGGATCAGGAAGTAGGTGAGCCCCATGAAGGCGAGCGTGGTGCCGACCACCACCGTGGCGTGGAAGTGCCCCGGCACGTAGATCGTGTTGTGGATGATGAGGTTGAGCTGCTCGGTGCCCATCATCACGCCCGAGATGCCGCCCAGGAAGCCGAAGCCGATGAGCGAGATGAACATCGCCGAGAAAGACGGGTTGCCCCAGGGCGCCTTCCTCAGCCACTCGAACAGGCCGTGGTCGTAGCCCTTCTCGCGCTGCGCCACCTCGATCGCTCCCGGCACCGTCAGCCCGTGCACCATCGAGGCGAGCACCGCCAGGTACATGGCGTAGCTGGTGTTGAAGATCTTCCAGTTCGAGGTGAGGCCGGGGTCGGTGAGCAGGTGGTGCGCGCTCGCCAGCTGCAAAAACAGGATGTAGAGCAGGAACGCGGTGCGGCTCACCTTCTCCGACATCGGCTTGGCGCCGAACACGATCGCGGCGATCGCATACCACACCGAGACGTGCGCGGCGACGTTGATCTGCTGCGAGGAGTGGCCGAACGCCCACCAGATGGTGCGGTACATGAGCGAGTCGATGTGCTCGACCAGCCCGACCGACCACAGGAAGGTCGGGATCAGGATGATGGCGCCGGCGGCGATGGTGAACACCGCGATGATGCCCGCGGTGATCGCGCCGAAGGTGACCAGCGGCACCGAGCCCTGGTAGGTGCGCTCGGCCTTCGCCACCACCAGCGTGCCGAAGAACACGAAGCAGGCGATGAGCGCCCCGACCGCGAACAGGATCAGCCCGAGGTAGAACGTGGGGTGCGCTCCCATCGGCGCGTATGAGGTGAACATCACGCTCGAGTCGCCGCGCAGCACCGAGTAGTTGTTGACCAGCGCGCCGATCACCATCAGCCAGAAGCCGGCCCAGGCGAGGCGCGGGGTCGCGAGGCGCGCCTTGAGCAGCGTCGAGCCGGCGAAGTACAGCACCGCGATCTCGAAGAAGATGATCCAGAACACGAGCATGTTGAGCCCGTGGGCGGTGAGCACCTGGTAGAACATGTCCGGGGGCAGCAGGTGCACCGCCTGCCAGCGCGTGAGCACCACGCCGATGGCGAGCACGCCGCCGAGGAGCAGCGAGACCACCGCCGCGACCGCGTTCCAGCGCATCAGCTTCTCGGCGGGCTCGTGGAACACCAGCCCGCTCGACGGGCAGGTTCGGAACATCCGGTTGACGGCCATCGCTCTCTCTCCCTTACTTGACCACGTACAGGCGGCTCACCATCGTGTGATGGTTGACGCCGCAGTATTCGTTGCACAAGATCGAATAGGTCCCCGGATTGGTGGGCGTGACCGTGAGCACGTGGTCGTAGCCCGGGTGCACCTGGATGTTGATGTTCTCCGGCTGCAGCGAGAAGCCGTGCAGCCAGTCCATCGACATGAGGTGGATGCGGTAGGACTTGCCCGCCTCGAGCTCGAGGATCGGGTACCAGCGCCAGAGCTGCGCGATCAGGTAGACGTCGGACCCGGCGGGCGGGCGCACCACCGGGATCGCGAGATCGCCGCCTTCCTCGCGCACCTTGAACTTCGCGATCATCTCCTCGGTCTTGCGCGCGAAGTCCTCGGGCTTCGAGCGGTAGGCCTCGTTGGCGAGGTTCTGCTCGCCGTAGAGGTGCCAGTACGGCATCATGAAGAACATGATCAGGCACCAGATGAGCGCGATCACGATCCAGACGAGCTCGGTGCGCTCGAGCGGCTGCCTCCACCACACCCCGGTCGGGGAAGATATCGCCATTGGGTCCTCGTCGTCTTTGTCTGTCTATTTGGCGATCGGCAGGGACACGATCTCCATCACGCCCCAGACGATGTACAGCACGGTCGGCATCGCGATGCCGAGGAACAGCAGCAGGAACGGGTTGTCGAGCAGCTGCTGCAT
>DATKAX010000112.1:0-2362 GCA_035514595.1 Burkholderiales bacterium | reverse complement strand
GCGTGCACCTCGAAGCTCACCTCGCGCAGCGCCTGCACGCCGCCGTACGCTTTTGAGAGGTTTTTTACTGAAAGAATCGCCATCGTCTTACCGTGCCGGCAAGCCCTCGCGGAAAGGCGAGCACGAGCAGCAGGATCACCGCACCGATCGCCGCGCGCCAGTAGTCGATCTCGCGCGACACCGCGTCCTCCAGCCAGGTGAAGAGCGCCGCGCCCCACACCGGCCCGGTCAAGGTCTGCAGCCCGCCGAGCAGCACCATGACCAGACCGTCCACCGAGCGCGGCACCGACAGCGTTTCCGGGGAAATCGAGCCCTTGGAGAACGCATACAGCGCGCCGCCGATGCCGGCGAGGGCGCCTGCGATGACGAACGCGGCCCATTGCATGCGGCGCACATCGATGCCGATCGCCTCGGCGCGCAGCGGCGAATCGCGCCCAGCGCGAAGCGCGTAGCCGAAGGGCGCGTAAATCGCCTTCCACAGGAAAAGGATGCCCAGGCCGCAGACGACCAGCGCCAGGTAGTAGAAGGAGATCTTCGAAGCAAACCGCTCCGGCGGCCACACGCCGATCAAGCCGTTGGAGCCGCCGGTGACGCCGTCCCACTGGAACACCACCGACCAGACGATCTGCGCGAACGCGAGGGTCAGCATGGCGAGGTAGACGCCCGAGAGGCGCACGCAGAACCAGCCGAAGAGGAGGGCGGCGAGCACCGCGGCGAGCGGACCGAGCACGAGCGCCGCCTCCATCGGCAGGCCGAGCTGCAGGGAAAGAAGCGCCGCGCCGTAGGCGCCGAGGCCGAAATAGGCGGCATGGCCGAAGGACAGCATGCCGCCCGGGCCCATGATGAAGTGCAGGCTCGCCGCGAAGAGGGCGAACACCAGGATGTCGGTGAGCAGGATGAGCGTGTAGGTGCCCGCAAGGAGCGGAGCCGCAGCGAGCAGCGCGACGCCGAGCGCAAGGGCGATCTTGTCCTTGAGCGTGGCCTGCTCGAGCAGCGGCTCCACCGCCGCCGCGCCGCGCGCCGCCGCGGCGGGCCGGCCGAGCAGCCCCCAGGGACGCAGCACCAGCACCACCGCCATGACCATGAACTCGACCGCCAGGGTGATCTTCGAGTAGCCCAGGCCGATGCAGAACGCCTTGATCTCGCCGATCAGCAGCGCGGCGAGAAAGGCGCCGGGGATCGAGCCCAGGCCGCCCACCACCACGACGACGAAAGCGTCGGCGATGAGCGCGAGATCGATATCCAGGTTCGCCGGCTCGCGCGGGATGGCGAGCGCGCCGCCCAGCCCGGCGAGGAGCGCGCCCAGCGCGAACACCGCGGTGAAGAGAAGCCGCTGATCGACGCCGAGCGCCCCCGCCATGTCGCGGTCCTGCGTCGCGGCGCGCACCAGGATGCCCCATCGGGTCTTATTGAGAATTACATAAAGGAGCGCGAAAACGGCAGGGCCGATCGCGATCAGGAACAGGTAGTACTGCGGAAACCGGCTCCCGGCGATGTCCACCGCACCGGCGAGGCCCGGCGCGCGCGGCCCGAGCATGTCGACCGGGCCCCAGGCCCACAGCGCGAAGTCCTTGATGAGCAGCACCAGCGCGAAGGTGGCGAGGAGCTGCAGGAGCTCCGGCGCGCGATAGATCCTTCGCAGGACAAGGAGCTCGACCAGCGCCCCGAGGAGAGCCACCGCCAGCGCCGCGAGCGGCACCGCGGCCCAGAACCCCACCTGCGCCGACAGCCACACGGCGAGGTACATGCCCAGCATGAAGAGCGAGCCGTGGGCGAAGTTGACGATGCGGGTGACGCCGAAGATGAGCGACAGCCCGGCGGCGAGGAGAAAGAGCGAGCTCGCGCCCGCGAGCCCGTTCAGGAACTGCAGCAGGACCGCGGAGCCGCTCACGGATTGGCTTTTACTGCGCTGCTGCTAGTTCGCGCGCAGCTTGCGCACCACCTCGTCCGGCGGCTGGAACTTCGCGCCGTCGGCATAGCGCCAGTTCACCATCACGCCTTTGCCATCCTTCTTCGCGAGCTGTCCGACGTACGCACCCATGGTCGACTGGTGATCGATGGCCCGCCACACGATCGGCCCGAACGGCGTGGACGTCTCGAGCCCTTTCATCGCCTCGACGATTTTCTCCGTTTCTACATTCCCGGCTTTCTTTATCGCCTCGGCCACGGCATGCACCGCGCTGTAGCCCACCACCGAGCCCAGCCGCGGGTAGTCGTTCCAGCGCTTCTGGTAGGCGTCGCGGAACCTCTTGTGCTCCGGCGTGTCGATCTCGCTCCACGGATAGCCGGTGACCCACCAGCCCTCCGGCGTCTCCTCCTTCAGCGGATCGAGATACTCCGGCTCGCCGGCGAGCAGGTTGAA
>DATKAX010000111.1:0-2434 GCA_035514595.1 Burkholderiales bacterium | reverse complement strand
AGCGTGCGCGGCGCGGGCATCACCTTCTCTTTGGCGCGGCGGGTATCGCGACCGGCGCGCGAGCTTCCGGGACTCGCGCTCGTCGCCGGCGTCGCCGCAGCGCGCGCGCTGCGCTCGCTCGGCGTCGCGCCGGCTTCGCTCAAGTGGCCCAACGATCTCGAGGCCTGCGGCGCGAAGCTGGGCGGCATCCTGGTCGAGACGCGCGCCGATGCAGGCGCGACGCGCGCCGTGATCGGCATCGGCATCAACTGCCGGCGCGACGCGGGCCTCTCGCGTCGCCTGAGGCGCCCGGTGGCCTCGCTGGACGAGTTCCTGTCTCCGCTGCCCCCGAGAAACGACCTGATCGCAGCGATCGCGAAGGCCCTGCTCGAGGCGCTGGAGGCGTTCGATGCGAGCGGCCTGGAGGCGGTGCGGCTCGACTGGGAGGCGATGGATGCGCACGCCGGACGGCGGCTGCGCGTGCGCCTCGGCGACGGGCGGGTGCTGACCGGGGTGGCGAGCGGCCTCGCCGAGGACGGCGGCCTGCGTCTCGCCACGCGCAAAGGCCTGCGCGCCGTGCGCAGCGGCCGCGTGGTCTCGTCGAGGCCGGCATGATCCTCGCGATCGACGCCGGCAACTCGCGCGTGAAATGGGGCTGGGCGGAGGCCGACGCGGCCGGCGGCACGCGCTGGAGCAGCATCGCGACCGTGTCGCTGATCGAGTTCGCCGCCTCGAGCGATCACATCAACCCGTTCTCGGTCACGCACGAGGCGCCCGAGCGCATCGTCATCTCGAACGTCGCGGGCGAAGGCGCGCACCAGCTGCTCGTGAACTGGACCAGCATCTTCGACACCGAGCCGCTGTGGCTGCACGCCGAAGCCGAGCGCTGCGGCGTCAGGAACGGCTACGAGCGCCCCGAGGCGCTGGGGCCCGACCGCTGGGCGGCGCTGGTTGCCGCGCGCGCCCTGCACAACGGCCCCAGCCTGGTGGTCAACGCCGGCACCGCCACGACGGTCGACATGCTCTCGGCCGACGGCAGCTTCCTCGGCGGCGCCATCCTTCCCGGCGTCGAGCTGATGCGCTTCGTGCTGCACGAGCACACCGGCAGACTGCCGATCCAGGAAGGCGCGTACCGGGACGCGCCGCGCAACACCGTGGACGCGATCGAGACCGGATGTCGGCACGCGCAGGCCGGCGCGGTCGAGCGCATGTACCGCGTGTTCCGCGAGCGGGCGGGCGCGCCGCTGTGCATCGTGGCCGGGGGCGCGGGGCGGCATCTCGTCGACCAGCTCGCGATGCCTCGCCGCTACGTGGAGAACCTGGTGCTCGACGGGCTGGTGCGTATCGCCCTGAGCGAGCGCGCCGCGGCCCGATGAGAATTCTGTTCCTGCTGCTGGTGCTCGCCAACGTCGTGTTCTTCGCCTGGTCGCGCTACCTCTCGCCGGGCGACGCCGCGGCCGACCGCGCCCCGCTCGGGCGCCAGATCGAGCCGGAGAGGCTCAGGATCGTCCCGCCGGGGGAGCTCGCCGCCGCCGCGCCGAGAAAGCCCGCGCCCGCTGCGCAGCAGCCGCGCGCCGCGCTGAACTGCATCGAGTGGGGCAGCTTCACGCTCCCCGATGCGCTGCGCGCCGAGCGCGCGCTCGAGCCTTTCGCGCTCGGCCCGCGCCTGACGCAGCGGCGCACCGAGGAGCAGGCGGGCTGGTGGGTGTTCATCCCGTCGCAGGGCACCCGCCAGGCGGCGCAGACCAAGGCGGGCGAGCTCAAGGGGCTCGGGGTCGAGGACTACTTCGTCATCCAGGAAGACGGCGCGTACCGCTGGGGGCTCTCGCTCGGCGTGTTCCGCAGCGAAGAAGCGGCGCAGGCGCGCCTCGCCCGCCTGCGCGAGCAGGGCGTACGCAGCGCGCGCGTGGGCGCGCGCGAAACGGTGGTGCCGAAGTTCTGGCTCCAGGTTTCCGAGGTTGATGCCGAGCTCGAGGCGAGGCTGAGAGAGCTCGCCTCGCGCACCGAGGACAGCGAGATCAGGGCCTGCCCCTAGCTTCAGCCTGCCCCTACGGGGTCAGCCTATGGGCAACGCGCCGCCCGGCACGTGCTTCGCGACCATCTGCAGCAGGTAATCCGAGCGGATCGGCTTGGTGAGGTAGCCGACGGCACCGAGCGCCTTGCCGCGGTCGTCGCCCTCCTCCATCGAGGTGAGGAAAATCACCGGGATCTCGGGAATCGACTTGTCGGCCTTCAGCGCCGCGACGAACTCGAAGCCGTCCATGTGCGGCATGTTGACGTCGGAGATGATGAGGTCGGGCGGGCTGCGCAGCACGAGGTAGCCGGCGCTGATCGCGTCATTCGCGACGTGGACTTCGTACCCGGCCGCGCTCAAATGCATCTTCAGCAGGCTGCGGATGTTTTCGTCGTCGTCCACGACGAGGATGGTGGCGGCCATGTGAGCTTCTTGGTGCTG
>DATKAX010000110.1:0-29295 GCA_035514595.1 Burkholderiales bacterium | reverse complement strand
AGTGCCGCGGGTCTTTCCTGCCGCCGTCGTTCGAGTCGGGGGTAGAGCGCTTGGGCGAGCGCGTGACGGTGGCTTCCAGGAGCAGCCCCACCGCCTGGGTGAACACGGCGTGCGGCACCTCCTCCTCCCCCGCGAGCATTCGCTCGAGCCTGGCGGTCGACACATTGAGCGCGTCGCCCAGCGCGTTCAATCCATTGCACAGCTGCACCGCGCGGCGCAGCGCCATCATCGGCACTTCCGAGTTCTTCATCGCGCATCATAGCCTCAGTCCCAGGAGAAGCGGTAGAAGAGGCCCCAGGCGCTCGTCGTGCTGCCGGTCTCGGCGCGCAGGGACCAGCGCTGGCCGAGGGCGTAGTCGAGCTTGACGAGGTTGGTGGCGAGCGCGCCGAGCCCGCGCTCGTAGCTGACGTAGAGGCGGTCCGAAAGCCGCTTGCCGAAGGCGACCGCCTGGTTTTGCAGCTCGCCGCTGCCGCGCAGGCTCAGCTCGTCCAGGCCGACCGCGCGCGCGATGCGGCGATCCACCGGGGTGCCTCTGCCGCCGGCGAGCAGCGCGCCGGCCGCCGCCTGCAGCAGGCCGAGGTCGGCCTGTGAGGCATCCCCGGAGGCGCGCCCGAGCACCAGCCAGGAAAGTCGCTCCCCTTCGGGCACCGGCGGCTTCGACACGAGATGCACGCGAGGCGCGCGCGCGGTTCCGGTGAGCTGCACACCGGCTTCGACCGCCTGGTTGCGCCGCCAGGCGGTGATCTGCAGCGACGGGTTGTCGATCGGTCCGTCGAAGATGAGCGTTCCCGGGTCGACCTGCAGGCGCTGTCCGTAGGCGAGGAAGGTCGCATTCACGGTGCGCAGCTCGCCGTACGCGCGCAGCTCGCCGGCCTCGGTGGTCACGATCTGCACGCGGCCGGTGAGCTTGCCTTCGAGCCCGCGGCCGCGCACCGAGAGCTCGTCGCCTAGGTCGAGCTGCAGGTCGAGCGCGATCGGCAGGCGCGCGCCGGCTTCGGCGGGGGGCGGCGCGCCGGCGATCACCACGTCTTCACCGAGCTGCGGCAGGCGCTCCTGCTGGAACTCGAAGTAGCCGCGGTCGGCGCGCAGATTGCCCACGAGGGCGAGGCGCTTGCCGTCGAAGCGCGCCTCGCCCGCGCCCGAGACCGTGAGCCGCATGTCGGGACGCTCGAGCAGGCGCAGGCGCTCGGCGCTCCAGTCTAGCTGCGCGTCGCCGCCGGCGGGCCGCAGCGGAAGCGAGCCGCTCGCGACGAGGCGCCCCTCACCGCCCTGGATGGAGAACTCCTCGAGGCGCAGCCGGTCGCCCTCGAGCTCGGCGCGCAGCACGCCGTTTCTCAGGTACACGCCGTAGGGCGGAAAATCGAGGCTCAGCGCGTCTCCCTGCAGCGTGCCGTGGATGCGGGCAGCACCGAGGGTTCCGCTGCCGCGCAGCTCGGCCCTCAGGCGGCCGTCGAGCCGCGCCTGCGCAAGCAAAGGCTGGGTGATCGAGCGCAGCCCGGCAAAGTCCACGCGCGCTTCGAAGGACAGCGGCGAAGCCGCGGCGAAGCCGAGCCGGCCGGCCTGCGGCGCGGGCGCCAGCTCGCCCTGCAGCGCAGCCGTGCCGAAGCGCGTCTCGACGTTCGCCTTGGCGCTCAGGCGGCCGTCGTCGAAGCGCGCGTCGAGCGAAGCGCTGCGCAGCCCGAGGTCGATCGCGGCGCCCTCGACGAGCGTCAGATCGCCGCTCGCGCGCCGCAGCGACACGGTGCCGTTGAGCTCGGGCGAGGAGGAGATCGACCACTGCCCGTCGAGGAGCAGCGTCGAGCGCACGCGCTCGCCCAGCCCCGCGGCGAACGCGAGCCAGCGCCCGGGAAGGCCGTCGAAGCGCCCGCTCGAGGCAAGCCGCTCCTGCGTCCAATTCACCTCCCTCACGAGCAGGCGCCCCTCGCCGAGCGCGGCCTCGAGGCGCCCGAGCTCGACGCGGCCACGTGCGATCTCGAGCGGCGCGGGCGCGAGCAGCTGCAGCGGATAGGGACCCGCGATCTCGAGCTCCTGCAGGCGCCCCGACCAGGCATCGCCGCTCCAGCCGCCGCGCAGGCGGGCGCGGAGCGTCGTCTCCGGCCTGGTCGCGGTGATCCCGAGCTCGTGGCTGGAGAGGATGCCCGCGAGCTCGGCGTCCATCGCTTCGAATTGCAGCTCGCCTGGCAGGATGAGCTTCGTGGCTCGCGCCGAAGCCGCGACCCGCGGCGTTTCCCAGGAGCCTGTCAGGGTTCCGCTCGCCCGCACGCGCGCGGACACCTCGGGGAGGAGGTCGGCGAGCTGCGGAACCTCCAATGACCACTCGAGCTCGTCGCCTGCGCCGCCGAACGCCCCGCGCGCCGAGGCGCGGCTCGTTCCGAACGACGCGCGGGCGTCGATACGGCTCACCCGCGCTGTCGCGAAGCGCGCGCTGCCGTCGCTTGCGACCGGCCGCCCGAGGAGCGTGCTGTCCGCAAGCGTCCAGCGCGCATCGATGCGCCGCTCGGCGGCCCAGCGCCCTTGCGCATCCACCGAGCCGCTGAGCGATCCTTCCGGATAGTCGCCGAAGCGCGCCGGGTTGAAGTCGGCGATGCGCAGCCGCGCCGCGAAGGCGAAGGGCTCGGCGAGCTCGAGCGTTCCCGATCCGGCGAGCTCGCCGCCGTCGGCCACCGCGCGCAGGCTGCGCACCTCGACGCTCGCCCCCTTGCGCACGAGGCTCGCGCTCAGGCTGATGCCTTCCTGGGAAAGCGTGCCCTCGATCGACTGCGACTCGCGCGACGCCGCAATGTCGAGCCGCCCCCGAAGCTCGGTGCGGCGCAGCGTGCTCTGCAGCGCGCGCAGATCGAGCGACCGAGCTTCGAGCGTGGCGCGGATCTGCTCGGGAGCAAGCCGGGCCTGGCCTAGCAGGGTGCCGCCGCCGGCGAGCGCGATGCGCAGGTTCTCCAGGACCACGGCGGAAAAGTCCTCCGCGGCGAACCGGGACTGAATGCCTTGGACCGGGAGGCGCCCGGCGTCGAGCGGTCCGGGCGCGGCGTTCGCGAGCGAGACCTCGCCCGAGAGGAGATGTGCATCCGTGGCAACGCCCTGGAGCCGCACGGAGAGCGCGGTTTGCGGCAACTCGGCGCCGAAGCGCGCCAGGTCGATCGGGCCGGCGCGCGCCTCGAGCGAGCGCAGCGGCTTTGGGTGGGTCGGCTGCAGCACGGCGCGCGCCTCGCCGTCGACCCCCGCGACCTGGAGCTTCACGGAAGCCTGGAGCCGTTCGAGCGAGCCGTCGAGCACCAAGCCGACGGCGGCGGGGAAGCGCTCGTGCGGGTAGCGAAAGCTCGCCGAGGCCGAAACGCCGGCCGGCCCTCCGGCGCCGATCTCTGCGTGCTCGAGGCGCACCTCGTGCAGCACGTGGCGCGTTTCGCCCCGCTGCAGCTCCAGGCGGTCGATCCCGACATCGGCGAGCCGCACGCCGAAGGGCAGGACCGGGGTCGAAGGCGGGGCGCTGCCGCTCGCGCCTGCCTGCGGCGCGGCGAGCGTGATCTTGAGCGAGGCGGCGCGCAGCGGCTCGATGACGATGCGGCCGCCAAGCGCAGCGAGCAGATCGGCCGCGGCGCTCACCTCGTGCACCTCGAGGCCGAAGCCTTCCGTCGCGAGCCCGAGTCGCTCGATGCGGACCGTGCCGGCGAGCGTACCGCGCACGCCCTCGACCGCGAGCGTGCCACCGGCTGCGTCCTGCGCGCGCGCGAGCGCCCACCGCAGGCCGGACTCGGTGCCGACGAGCCAGGCGAGCGCTGCCACCGCTGCGAGGACGAGCAGCGCGAAGAACGAGGCGATCCATGCCAGCCGTCTCATCGTCAGAAGCGGTAGCCGATGGAGAAATGCAGCCGGTACTGGCCGGTTTCCTCGCCGTAGGCGAGATCGGCGCGGATCGGCCCGATCGGCGTGCGGAAGCGCACGCCCGCGCCGTAGCCGACCGAGGGATTGACCTGCACCCCCTTGTCCCACACATCGCCGGCATCTACGAACAGCGCCGCGCCCCAGCTCTCGCCGAGCCAGTGCGTGTACTCGGCGCTTCCCACCACCAGCCGGCGCCCGCCGACGATCGCGTCGCCCTGGCGCACGCCGATGCTCTCGAAGGCGTAGCCGCGCACGGTCTGGTCACCGCCGGTACGGAACAGAAACGTGGTCGGGATGCCCAGCCGCGTCTCGGCGATCACGGTCCCTCCCTCGCCGCGCAGCGCCAGGTCCCCGCTGCGTCCCAGCGGGATGAAAAACGCGATCGACCCTACGGCCCGCATGAACTCCTGCGACGCGAGCGCCGGCGGGGCGCCGCCGAGTTCCACGCTGCCGAAATAGCCGGAGCGCGGCGACACGAAGTCGTCGGTTCTGCGGAAGGTGCGGCGAAACCCGAAGTACAGCGCGTGGCGGCTGTCGGTGATGTCGCCGCCCACGCGCTGCTCCTCCGCGTGCGCCGAGACGATCAGCGCCGAAGGCGTGAGTTGCAGCCCGAAGTTGTGCGAGAACCCCAGCGCCAGCTCTTGCGTGGTCTCGTTCTGGATGTCGGTTCGCCGCGCCCTGCCGAAGAAGCTGTTCCATCGCCCCTCTTCGCGCGGCGGCAGATCGAGGTCGAGCTGCAGGGTCTGGATCTTCTCGTCCAGCCGCAGGCCGCTGCGAAAGCGCCATGCCGAGTCGAGGACATCCTGGTTGCCGTAGCGCAGCTCGACGCGCGGCCCGGCGTCGGTGCTGTAGCCGACGCCGGCTTCGACCTGCTGCGAGGCCGCCTCGATCACCGCCACCCGCAGCGGCGCGGCATCCGCGAGCTGCGGCTGCGCGTCGATCTCGGCCTGCACACTCGCGAAATAGCCGGTCTCGAGGAGCAGGCGCTGATAGAGCAGCAGCTTGTCGCGGTCGTACACGTCCCCGGGACGCACCGGGCTCAGGTTCGCGACCAGCGCCTCCGGGTAGCGCCGCGTGCCGCTCACGCGCAGCGCTCCGAAGCGAAACGGCGGGCCGCTCGCGATCTCCAGGCTGAGCACCGCGCGGCGCGCGTCAGGGTCGATCAACGCGCGGCTCTCGGCGACCTGGGCCGCGGCGTAGCGCCAGCCCGCCAGCTTGCGCACCGCCTGTTGCTTGGCGGCGTCCCAGTCCGCCTGGCGAAACGCCATCCCCACGCGCAAGGGCCATTCGCTGCGAACCTGCGCGAGCCGCGCGCGTGCGTCTGCGTCCTGCGCCGCGGGGCCGCTGAATCGGATCTCGACCTCGGCGACCTGGGTGCGCTCCCCCGGCTCGACCCTGAGCAGCACGGTTCTGGGCTCGGTCGCCTCGTCGATGCTCGCCTCGACCTGCGCCGAAAAGTAGCCTTCGGTGGCGGCGGCCTCGCGCGCTTCGCGCACCGCTTCGCCGATCAGGCGCTCGAGCTGCTCGGCGCTCATCTCCGGATCGTTCTGCCAGCGCACCAGGTTGAGTCCCTCCTGCAGGATTTTCTCGAGCGCCTCGGGCGCCTCGATGCGCACGCGATACTCCAGCCCGGCGCCGAGGGCCGGGGCGCAGGTCATGGCGAGGAGCAGGCCGAGGCAGGCGGCGCGCAGTGAGGCCGCGGCGATCACCGAGGTTAGACAGCCCGCAGGCGGTCTGTTCCAGTCCTGCCGGACTGTAGAATCGATCGCGATGAGAATCCTGGTGTCCAACGATGACGGCTACTTCTCGCCCGGGATCACGGTGCTCGCCGAGGCGCTGCGCCAGCTGGGAGAGGTGACCGTCGTCGCGCCGGAGCGCGACCGCTCGGGCGCTTCCAACTCGCTGACGCTCGACCGGCCGTTGACCGTGCGCCGGGCGGCCAACGGCTACTTCTCGGTCAACGGCACGCCGACGGACTGCGTGCACATCGCGGTCACCGGACTGCTCGACTTCACTCCTGACGTGGTCGTTTCCGGCATCAATCTCGGCGCCAATATGGGAGACGATACCATCTACTCCGGGACCGTGGCGGCCGCGGTCGAGGGCTACCTGCTCGGCATTCCGTCGCTCGCGGTGTCGCTTACCAGCAAGGCCGGCGAAAACTTCGAAAGCGCGATCGGCGTCGCGCTGCAGATGGTCGAGCGCCTGCGACGCGTGCCGTTCGGCGAGGCGCTGCTGCTCAACGTGAACGTTCCGGACGTGGCGCCCGCGCATCTGCGCGGCGTCGAGGTTACGCGCCTGGGCAGGCGGCACAAGGCGGAGCCGGTGGTCCGGATGACCACGCCGCGGGGCGAGACCGCGTACTGGATCGGGCCGGCCGGGGCGGCCGCCGACGCCGGGCCGGGCACCGATTTCCACGCGGTGGAGAATGCTCGCGTCTCGGTGACGCCGCTGCGGATGGACCTTACGCATTCGAGCCAGCTCGCGAGGGCCCGGGAATGGCTCGACCGATGAGGGATGCCGGCGGCATCGGCATGACCTCGCAGCGCACCCGGCTGCGCATGGTGGAGCGGCTGCGGGGCCGCGGCATCCGCGATGAGCGGGTGCTCGCCGCGATGGGCGCCGTACCGCGCCACCTGTTCGTCGAGGAGGCGCTGGCGAGCCGCGCCTATGAAGACACCGCGCTGCCCATCGGCTTCGGTCAGACGATCTCGCAGCCCTTTGTCGTCGCGCGCATGATCGAGCTCCTGATCGAGAGCCGCGCGCCCGGCAGCGTGCTCGAGGTCGGCACCGGCTGCGGCTACCAGGCCGCGGTGATGGCGCGCATCTTCACCGAGGTGTACTCGATAGAGCGAATCAAGGCGCTGCTCGAGCGCGCACGTGCCAATCTGCTGGGCATGCGCATCGCCAACCTGCGCCTGGCCCACGGCGACGGCTACGCCGGGCTGGAAAAAGCGGCGCCCTTCGCGTCGATTATCGTCGCTGCCGCAGCGCCGCGCGTGCCCGATGCCCTGTTACGCCAGCTCGCGCCCGGTGGCAGAATGATATTGCCGCTGCAGGGCGTCAACGGGGCCGGGCAGCGGCTGGTGTTGATCGAGCGCAGCGGCCGCGGGTTCGTCGAAAGCGAGCTCGATGCGGTGCGCTTCGTTCCGATGGAGGCGGGCAGGCAATGACAGCGATGAGATTGGCGGTGGTGGGAATTGCGGCGCTTGCGCTCGCAGCATGCTCGGTGCAGCCGAGGCGCGCGCCGGTGACCGAGCGAGCCGCGCCGCGCGCCTCGGCCCCCGCGCCCAAGCCCGCGCCGGCGGCGAGCGTCCCGGCGGCGCCGGCGGCGCCGGAGGGCTTCTATGCGGTGAAGCGCGGCGATACGCTCTACAGCATCGCGCTGGACCACGGCGCCGACTATCACGACGTGGCGCAATGGAACTACCTCGAGGACCCCACCAAGATCCAGGTCGGGCAGCTGCTGCGCGTGAAGCCGCCGGAGGACCGCGCGGTCGAGGTCGGGCGCGCCCGAATCGCCGGGCGCATCGAGTCGCGGCCGATCGAGTCCGGGCCGCAGCAGGGGCTGGGCGACGGCAGCACGAAGACCGAGCCGAAGGCGCTGCGCCTGCCCTACTCGAAGGAAAACGCGGCCCTGCTTTCGCGCGAGGCGGCCGGGCCGGCGAACGAGGGCGTGGAGTTCATCTGGCCGGCGAAGGGCAAGGTGCTGATGGGCTTCTCGGAGCCGCGCAGCAAGGGCATCGACATCGACGGCAAGATCGGCGACCCGGTGGTGGCGGCCGCGGCGGGCCGGGTCACCTACAGCGGGGCCGGGATCCCGGGTTTGGGCAAGCTGGTCGTGATCAAGCATGACAAGGGCTTCATCACCGTCTATGCCCACAACAAGGACGTGCTGGTGAAGGAGCAGCAGAACGTCGCGCGCGGACAGAAGATCGCGGAGCTCGGCAGCACCGACTCCGATCGGCCCAAGCTTCACTTCCAGATCCGGCGCGGCTCGGCGCCGGTCGACCCGCTGCGCTACTTGCCCAGCCTCTGAGTGCGCTCGCGCACCGCCTGCGCCAGGTCGGCGACGGCGGCCGCATAGAGCGCGCTGCGGTTGTACCGGGTCAGGACGTAGAAGTTGCGCAGTCCGAGCCGCTGCTCGCTGCCGAGGTCGATGAGCACAACGCGCGTGGCGCCGGCTTGATCCGCCTCGGCGGGCAGCTCGACGCCCGCCTGGAGCAGCTCGGCGAGCGCATGCTTGGGCTCGACACCCCCGTCCGCAAACCCGCGCCACGCGTCGCCGCGCACGCGCGCCTCGATCTGGACATCGGCCCCGGGCTGCCAGCCGTGGCGCTTAAGGAAGTTCGCCACGCTGCCGATGGCGTCGACCGGATTGTCGCGCAGGTCGATCACGCCGTCACCGTCGAAGTCCACGGCATAGGCGCGCGTGCTGCCCGGCATGAACTGCGGGATCCCGATGGCGCCGGCGAAAGAGCCGCGCACCGAGGAGGCATCCAGGCCCGTGTCGCGGGCGAGCAGCAGGTAATGCTCGAGCTCACGGCGGAAGAAATCGGCGCGCGGAGGATAGTCGAAGGCGAGCGTGGTCAGCGCATCGAGCACGCGCCAGCGCCCGGTGTGGCGCCCGTAGAAGGTCTCGATGCCGATGATCGCGACGATGTACTCTGCGGGCACGCCGTACTCCCGGGCGGCTCGCTCGAGCACGCCGTGATGAGTGTTCCAGAACGCCACGCCGCCCTCGATGCGGGATTCGCCGAGGAACAGCGCCCGGTACTCCTGCCATGTGGGCCGCGCCGGCGGCGGCTTGATCGCGCGCAGCACGGGTTCGGTGCGCCGCACGCGCGAAAAGAGCGAAGTCAGCTCGCTTTCGGCGAAGCCGTGTTGCTCGACCAGCCGCGAGATGAAGTTGCGAACCTCCGGGCGCTGCGAGTAATCGGCGCGCGCGAAGCCGGGCGCGGAGAGCGCGACGCACAGCGCGCAGGCGAGGGCGAGCCTCATGCGATCCGCAGCCCGCGCACCAGGCGCTTGAGCTGCTTGATTCCCGCCGCGCGCGCTCTTGCGCCGTAGCGCAGGCCGATGTACAGCGCTCCGATTCTCAGGATCGCCTGCCGCGCTGCCGGAAGCGCGCGCGCCGCGCGCGAAGCGAAGTCGCGCGGCCCCTCGTGCGCCGCGCGCTCGACGCCGCGCGCGGCGAGCTTGCCGCAGAACTGGCGCCAGGCGCGCTGCACCGGGTCGGGGCGCGCCAGCCGTCGCAGCGACCAGGCGAGCAGCGCGAGCGTCATCAGGCCGAGCACGGAAAACAGGGTTGCCGTGAGCATGCGCCAGTCCGTGTTGCGGATGCCGATCAGGCTCATCAGGTCGCGCTGGCGCTCGGGGTTGTAATCCAGAACCCAGACGTTCCACTTGTGCGCCAGCGCGTCCCACTGGTGACGGATGCCGCGCAGCCACTCCAGGCGCGGGTGCATGAGCGGGAGCAGCTCGCGCTCCGGTACCGAGCGCGCGAGCCCGGACTCGATGCGACCCGGGATCGACGCGGCGGTCGGATCGACGCGCACCCAGCCGCGCGACCCGAGGAATATCTCTGTCCAGGCGTGCGCATCGGACTGGCGCACGGTGATGATGCTGTCGACGGGATTCAGCTCGCCCCCCTGGTAGCCGGTGACCACGCGCGCCGGGACGCCCGCGGCGCGCATCAGGAACGTGAAGGCCGAAGCAAAATGCTCGCAGAATCCCGCTTTGGTGGCGAACAGGAACTCGTCGACCGCGTCGGCCCCGAGCAGCGGCGGCTCAAGCGTATAAGCGTATCGCCCCTGGCGCAGGAACGCCACGGCACGCGCCAGGACTTGCGCGTCGGAGGCCGATTCCTCGCGCCACTGCCGAGCCAGCGCGACCGCGCGGGGATTGAAGCCCGCCGGCAGCCGGAGCGCGCGCTGCAGGGTTCCCCGCTCTTCGCCCGCTCCGGATTCGGGTGTGATGACGGAGGTGAGGTGGTAGCGCACGCGGCTGCGCACCGGCGCGGTGGCGAGCAACTGGCCGTCGAAGCTCATGCGCGTGCGCTCGGGCAGGCTCGCCGCGGTCTCGAGGGCGAACAGCCAATGGCGGTTGTGCGGCTCGAGGACCACCCCGTAGCGATAGCGGGCGAGGCCGCCGGGCGGCGGCGAGAACGCCACCAGGTGGCGCCCCCCGATGCGCCATGTGCGGCCGTCGAAGTCCCACAGCACAGGACCGCGCCAGTAACGCTGCGCCTGTGGCGGCGGGTCGCCCTCGAATTCCGCGCGGAAGGCGAGGGTGTCGGACTGCGCCAGCTGCGACAGCGTGCCCGGGCTCATCGTCTCCGAGAGCCCGGTCATCCCGGCGTACGCGTCCTGCGGCAAGCCCCACAGCGGGCCGTGAACCCGCGGGAACAGCAGGAACAGCACGAGCGCCGCGGGCACGGCGTGCGCGAGGAGCACGCCGGCGGTCCGCAGGTTCGCCCGCGGCGCTCGCTGGGGGGCGCTGAAGCCGACCAGCGTCGCGGTGAGCGCGAACAAAGCGACGCACATCGCGGCCGCGGTCGGGATCGACTGGGTATAGAGGAAGTTGGTGATGATCAGGAAGTATCCGAGGAACGCGGCGGCCGCCGCGTCGCGGTGGCTGCGCGTCTCGAGCAGCTTCAGCCCGGAGAACAGCATCAGCAGGATGATGCCCGGCTGCCGGCCGAACAGGGTGCGGTATTCGGTCCACACGCCCAGCAGCACCACCGCGGTGACCGCGAGCACCAGCCAGCGCGAAGGCAGCGGCGCCCGGTTGAGGCTGAAATGGAAGCGCCACCCGTACAGGCACAGCGTCAGCAGGGTCAGCCACCAGGGCGCGCGCAGCGCGTGCGGCGCGATCACGATGGCGAGCGAGCCGATCAGCCACGCGAGGTCGCGCGTGCTGACCGTGCGGATCTCGGGGGCGAGCGGATGCGCGGCGCGATTCACGATGGCGGGTAGAGGGCGAGCGCTTCGAGGCACATGGCGCGCTGCGCGTCGCCGCGCGCCGGGGAGATCTCGCGGCCGGGAAGCCGCAGCCCATAGTGCGCGCCGCTGCGGTCGGCGGCGAGAACCCAGCCCGCCATGCGCGACAGGCGCGTCTCCGGGTCGAGCGCCGCGGGCAGCGCCTGCCAGTCCAGCCACAGCTCGGCGGCGGCCTCGCCCGCGAACTGCTTGGTCAGCATGCCGTCGAGGCGCGCCACGGCCTTCCAGGCCACGTGCCGCGGCGAGTCGGACAGCTGGTAGCTGCGCAGGCCGGCGAAGTCGTCGTTGCCGGAGCTGGGCGAGTGCAACCCCCCTGCTGCGGGCGCGGCGCTGTGAGGCGGCAGCGGCGCCCGCTCGGGACGCGGATAGACGAGGCAGCGCGCCTGGGGCTCGACGTAGCTCCAGGCGCGGAACAGGCCGAGCGGGAAGCGGGTCTCGAGCATCACGCGGCCCAGCGGCAGCCAGCCGCGCCGCGGCGCGGGCACGGCGAGCACCACCTCCGCCAGGGCCCCGGCGGGAACGTCGACGACCAGCTGTGCGCCCGAGCCCACGTGGCGAGCGAGAATCGACGGGCGATCGAACGCCGTGCGCGCCTCGAGGTAGAGGCGGAACTGCGCCGACTCGCCGGCAAACACCGGCTCCGAGCGCCCGGTGCTCACCGCCAGGTGGGCAAGATTGCGCGCCGTGTGGACCATTCCGGCCAGCCCCATGCCGGCAAGCAGGAAGGTGAGCGCAAACCCGAGCGCGAGCGCGTAGTTGATGGCGCCCACGAGCAGGATCGCGACCGTCGCCCCGTAGAGCCATCCCAGGCGCGTCGGCAGGATGTAGACGCGGCGGTGCACCAGCAGCACCGTGCCGCGCTCGGGCGGCGTGAAGCCGTAAAGCCAGTTGGCAAAGCGCGGGTAGCGCCCTAGCAGCGAGCCGATCACGCCGTAGGCCCGTCGTATTTCCAGCGGCCGCGCCAGGCCGAGAACACCAGGTCCGGATATTCCGGACGGCCCAGGGTGCCGTTGTAACGCCCGAGCGCCCGGAAATAATCGCCCTTCTCGATGTCGAGGTAGTGCCGCAAGATGACGCAACCGTAGCGCAGATTGGTCCTGAGGTGAAACAGGTTGTCCGTGCGCCGCCCGATCAGCTTCAACCAGAACGGCATTACCTGCATGTAGCCGCGCGCGCCGGCTCTCGAAACGGCGTACTTGCGGAAGGCGCTTTCCACTTCGACCACGCCGAGCACCAGCTGGGGATCGAGCCCGGCGCGCGTCGCTTCGTAATGAACCGTACGCAGCAGCTCGATGCGCTGCCTGCGGTCGGGGATGCGCTTGGCGAGGCGCTGCTGCATGGCGTTCAGCCAGCGGTGGGCATCCTCGGCGGAGCGGAAATTGAGCGCCGGAACCGCCCGGTCCGCAATCGCCGCCGACAGCCGCGCGCGCACCGAGGCGGCAAGAGGCTCGTACTGCTGCTCGCCGGCGAGGGCCGCGAGCGGCAGGCACAGCAGCAGAAAAGCCAGTCCTCTCATGCCGGCGCGAGCCGCTCCTTCAGGTAGCTCACGAGCGCGTGCAGCGGCACGTCGACCGGCTTCTCGTCCCGCCGGGCCTTGTATTCGGCGGTTCCGGCGGCAAGGCCGCGCTCGGACAGCACCACGCGGTGCGGAATCCCGATCAGGTCCATGTCGGCGAACAGCACGCCGGGACGCTCCTCGCGGTCCTCGAGCAGCGCGTCGATACCCGCTGCGGCGAGCTCGCCGTAGAGGCGCACCGCCGCCTCGCGCACCGCCGCGCTCTTGTGATAGCCGATCGGCACCAGGCAGGCTTCGAAGGGCGCCATCGGCGAGGGGAAAGCGATGCCGCGCGCGTCGTGGTTCTGCTCGATCGCGGCGGCGACCACGCGGGTGATGCCGATGCCGTAGCAGCCCATCTCCATCGGCCTGGCTTCGCCCTTCTCGTTCAGGTAGGAAGCCTGCATCGCCTCGGAATACTTGGTGCGCAACTGGAAGATGTGCCCCACCTCGATGCCGCGCACGATCTCGAGCCGGCCCTTGCCATCGGGGCTCGCGTCGCCGGCAACCACGTTGCGGATATCGGCGATCGCGGCGGGCTCGGGCAGATCGCGCCCCCAGTTCACGCCCGTCAGGTGGTAATCGGCTTGGTTGGCTCCGCACACGAAGTCGGCCATGGCCGCCACCGTGCGGTCGGCGATCACGGTGAGCGCGGAGCGCGTCGCGGCGCCGAAAACCGGGCCTATGTAGCCTGCCCTGGATCCGAAAGCGGCCTCGATGTCCGCCTCGCCGGCAAAGCGAAAGCGCGCCAGCCCCGGCAGCTTGGACGCCTTGATCTCGTTCAGCTGATGATCGCCCCGCAGCAGCAGCAAGAACAGCCTCGGTTGTTGGTTGCGTCCTTCCGGGTCGGCCGCGAGGACGATGGATTTGACCGTTTGAGCGAGGGGGATGCCGAGGAGTTCCGCGACCTCCTCGCAGGTCTTCTTTTCCGGGGTGGGGACCTTGCGCATGGGCTGCGTCGCGGCGGCGCGCGGGCGCGCGGGCGCCACGGCCTCGGCGAGCTCGACATTGGCGGCGTAGTCCGACTGCGCGCACCAGGCGATGGCGTCCTCGCCCGATTCGGCGAGCACGTGGAACTCGTGCGATCCGGTGCCGCCGATCGCCCCCGTATCGGCGGCCACCGCCCGGAACCGCAGGCCGAGCCGGGCAAAGATGCGGCTATAGGTGTCGTGCATGTTGCGGTACTCGCGCTCCAGGCCGGGGTGGTCGGCGTGGAAAGAATAGCCGTCCTTCATGACGAATTCCCGGGCTCGCATGATGCCGAAGCGCGGGCGGCGCTCGTCGCGGAACTTGGTCTGGATCTGGTAGAAGTGGACCGGCAGCTGGCGGTAGCTCTTCAGCTCGCTGCGCGCGAGGTCGGTGATGACTTCCTCAGAGGTCGGCTGCAGCACGAAGTCGCGCTCATGCCGGTCCTTGAAGCGCGCGAGCTCGGGGCCGTACGCCTGCCAGCGCCCCGATTCCTGCCACAGCTCCGCGGGCTGCACGACCGGCATCGCGAGCTCGATCGCGCCGGCGCGGTTCATTTCCTGGCGCACCACCGCCTCCACCTTGCGCAGCACCCGCAATCCGAGCGGCAGCCAGGTGTAGATGCCCGCCGACACCCGCCGGATGAGGCTCGCGCGCAGCATCAGGCGGTGGCTCACGATCTCGGCCTCGGCGGGCACTTCCTTCAGCGTCGCGATGAAGAATCTGGAGGTTTTCATGGCGCCCGCACCGCCGTTGTATTTGCCGGTGGGCTGTGGAAAAATCGTCGGGAATTCTAACTTATGGCGGTGTGGCCATGCTGGACAAGGAAGGCTACCGTCCGAACGTCGGCATCATCCTTGCCAACCAGAGGAACGAGGTGTTCTGGGGCAAGCGGGTGAATCAGCACGCCTGGCAGTTTCCGCAAGGCGGGATCCAGCACGGAGAAACCCCTCTTCAGGCGATGTACCGCGAGCTCGGAGAGGAGATCGGCCTGCAGCGCGCTCACGTACGCATCCTCGGCCGCACGCGCGAATGGCTGCGCTACGAGGTCCCGGGAAAGTGGGCACGCCAGGAGAGCCGCAGCGCCTATCGCGGCCAGAAGCAGATCTGGTTCCTGCTGCGCATGGTCGGCCGCGACTGCGACGTGAAGCTGCGCGCGAGCGGCCATCCCGAGTTCGACGCCTGGCGCTGGCATGACTACTGGGTGCCGCTCGAGGCGGTGATCGATTTCAAGCGCGAGGTCTACCGGCAGGCGCTCATCGAGCTGTACCGCTATCTGCACGCCGACCGCCGCATGCGGTCGCGCGGCGCGGAGCCGGTGCAGCCCTAGGGAGCCGGATGGAGCGCAGCATCGAGGCGGCGCTGACCAAATAGCGCGCGTACATGGGCGGCATTGGAGACCAATCCAAGTGATTAGCAAGGAAAGCCTGCTGTCGCTCGAGGCCTACGCCCGGCAACGCGACGAGTTCCGGGCGAGGGTGATGGAGCACAAGAAGCTGCGCACCGTGCACCTCGGAGAGCACGTCACGCTGCAGTTCGAGGACGAGCTCACGATCCGCTATCAGGTGCAGGAAATGCTGCGCATCGAGCGGATTTTCGAGGACCAGGGGATCCAGGGGGAGCTCGACGCCTACAATCCCCTGGTGCCCGATGGCGGCAACTGGAAGGCGACCCTGCTGATCGAGTATCCGGACGCGGACGAGCGCAAGCGCATGCTGGCCCGCCTGAAGGGCATCGAAACGCAGGTGTGGATCCGGGTGCAGGGATTCGATCCGGTGCACGCGATCGCCGACGAGGACCTCGAGCGCGAGAACGAGGAGAAGACCTCGTCGGTGCACTTCCTGCGCTTCGAGCTCGCTGCGCCGATGCGCGACGCGCTGCGGCGCGGCGCCTCGCTCGCGATCGGCGTGGAGCATCCCGGCTATCGCGCGAGCGTGGAGGTGGCTCCCGAGGTGCGGGCCGCCCTGATCGCCGACCTCGCTTGAGGCGCAGCCTGCTGGCGGCCGGGGGCGCCGCCGTGCTCGCTGCCTGCGCGGCGCCGCCGCCGCGGAACGAGGCGTTTGCCCTTCCGCCATTCCCGGAGGCGCGGCACCTGATCGCGTTCGAGGTCGGCGCTGCCGGCGATTTCCGCTATTTCGTCGACGCGGCATCGCTGAGCGTCAGCGGCGGGGTGGTTCGCTACACCCTGGTCGCGCGCAGCCCGAGCGCTGTCGAGAACGTGATGCACGAAGCCATCCGTTGCTCGAGCGGCGATTACCGGATCCATGCCGTGGGCCGCGATGGACGCTGGGCGGGACGCGAGGGAGACTGGCGTCCGATTCCGGGGGCCGGGGCGCAGCCTTGGCGCAGCACGCTGCAGCGCGAGTACTTCTGCCCCCAGAACGAACCGATCCGCAGCGCCGCGGAAGGCGTGCGCGCCCTGCGCGACGGCGGCCATCCTTTCGCGAAAGGCTTCGGCAGCTAGAGCAGCACCAGGTTGTCGCGGTGGATCAGCTCGGGCTCATCGGTATAGCCGAGTATCGATTCGATTTCGGCCGACGGCCGGCGCATGATGCGGCGCGTCTCGTCGGAAGAGTAGTTGATCAGGCCGCGCGCCACCTCGCGCCCGTCGGGATCGAGGCAGCCGACCACGGCGCCGCGCTGGAACTCCCCCGTGACCTCCACCACGCCGATCGGCAGCAGGCTCTTGCCGTCGCGCGCCAGCGCCTTGACCGCGCCGGCGTCGAGGCGCAGCCGGCCGGTGACGGCAAGGTGATCGGCCAGCCATTGCTTGCGCGCGGCGAGTGGCACTTTTCCGGCGATCAGCAGGCTGCCGACGCGCTCGCCCTGCGCCAGGCGCAGCAGCACGTCGGGCTCGCGTCCCGAGGCGATGACCGTATGGGCGCCGCTGCGCGCCGCGCGGCGCGCGGCCAGCACCTTGGTCAGCATTCCGCCTCTCGCGAGCGCGCTGCCGGTGCCCCCGGCCATGGCCTCCAGCCGCGGATCGTCCGCGTCGGCCTGCTCGATCAGTTTCGCCGTGGCGTCGCGGCGCGGGTCGGCGTCGTGCAGGCCGGGCTGGTCGGTGAGGATCACCAGCGCGTCTGCCTCGATCAGATTGGTGACCAGGGCGCCCAGCGTGTCGTTGTCCCCGAACTTGATCTCGTCGGTCACCACCGTATCGTTCTCGTTGATGACCGGGATCACCCCGAGCCTGAGCAGCGTGCGCAGGGTCGAGCGGGCGTTCAGGTAACGCTGGCGATCCGCGAGGTCGGCGTGCGTAAGCAGGACCTGGGCGGTGTGCAGTCCATGCTCGCGGAAGCAGGTCTCGTAGCACTGCACCAGTCCCATCTGGCCGACGGCGGCGGCCGCCTGCAGCTCGTGCATCGCGTGCGGCCGGCGGGTCCATCCCAGGCGCTGCATGCCTTCGGCGATCGCGCCGCTCGATACCAGGATCACCTGGCGGCCGAGCGAGCGCAGTCCCGCGATCTGCCCCGCCCAGCGCGCGATCGCCTCGACATCGAGCCCGCGCCCGCCGCGGGTCAGCAGCGAGGAGCCGACCTTCACCACCAGCGTCCGGGCATTCTTCAGGGGGCTCATCGGGAAAGCTCGCGCGCCACGGCCTGGCACAGCTCCCGGCAGCCGGCGCCGGTCAGCGCGGAGATCTTGAACCAGGGACGCTTCCAGCGCAGCGAGCCGACGATGCGCCGGATGCGTGCGCCGGCATCGTCCACGGCGTCGATCTTGTTGAACACGAGCCAGCGCGGCTTGCGGTGCAGGCTGTGCCCGTATTTCTTCAGCTCGGCGGCAATCACCCTCGCGTCGCGCGCCGCGTCCGGCTGGGTGACGTCGACGAGGTGCAGCAGGAGCCGGGTGCGCGCGAGGTGGCGCAGGAACTGGTGCCCCAGTCCTGCGCCATCGGCGGCTCCCTCGATCAGGCCGGGGATATCGGCGACGACAAAGCTCGCCTCTCCGACGCGCGCCACGCCGAGCGACGGGTTCAAGGTCGTGAAGGGGTAGTCGGCGACCTTGGGCCGGGCGCTCGACACGGCGCGGATGAACGTCGACTTTCCTGCGTTCGGCAGGCCGAGCAGCCCGACGTCGGCCAGCAGCCGCAGCTCGAGCAGAAAGCGCCGGCTCTCGCCCGGCTCGCCGCGCGTGAACTGGCGCGGGGCGCGGTTCACGCTCGACTTGAAGTGCAGGTTGCCCAGGCCGCCCTGGCCGCCGCGAGCGAGCAGCGCACGCTCGCCGTCGCGCGCGAGGTCGGCAACCGGCTCGCCGTTCGCCTCGTCGCGGATCAGCGTGCCTGCCGGCATCCGCAGCTCGATGTCGCGGCCCGAGCGGCCGTTGCAGTCCGAGCCTGCGCCCTTGGCGCCGTTCTCGGCGCGATGAATGCGCGCGTAGCGGTAGTCGATCAAGGTATTGACGTTGCGGTCTGCGCGCGCCCAGACGCTGCCGCCGCGGCCGCCGTCACCCCCGTCGGGCCCGCCGCGCGGCACGTACTTCTCGCGCCGGAACGTCGCGGCCCCGTCGCCGCCCTTGCCGGCGTGCACCTCGATCTTCGCTTCGTCGATGAACTTCATGGTCCGCAAACAAAAAAGCCCTATCGGCGCTCGATAGGGCTTTCATGGGATCGCGACCGGCTACGCCGGAATGACGCTCACGGTATTGCGCGCTTTCTCCCCCTTGACTGCGTACTGCACCCGTCCGGCGAGTCGCGCGAACAGCGTGTGGTCGCGTCCCAGACCCACATTGGTGCCGGGATGCACGCGCGTGCCGCGCTGGCGCACGAGGATCTGGCCGGCGTTCACCGACTCGCCGCCGAACACCTTGACGCCGAGCCGCTTGGCCTGCGAATCGCGGCCGTTGCGCGAGCTGCCGCCTGCCTTCTTGTGTGCCATTGCCTACCCCGCTCCTAGCCCTTGATGATGTCGTCGATGCGGACCTCGGTGTACGCCTGCCGGTGGCCCTGCGATTTCTGGTAATGCTTGCGCCGGCGAAGCTTGAAGATGCGCACCTTGTCCGCGCGCCCGTGCGCAAGCACCGTCGCCTTGACCTGCGCGCCGGCGACGAATGGCGCGCCGACCTCGACCGCTTCGCCCGCGCCGACCAGCAGCACCTGCTCGAACGACACCGCAGCGCCGACCTCCGAAGACAGCGCCTCGACGCGCAACTGTGCGCCCGGCTCGACGCGGTACTGCTTGCCGCCGGACTTGATCACTGCATACGTCGGGTTAGCGCTCATGAGGCAGTCGCCTTGCATCCGCAAAGACTTGGAATTATAAGCGGATCATGACTTTTCTGTCCATGCTGGCGCCGGTCGCCGAGGACCTGCGGCGCGTCGACGTCCTGATCGGGCAGCGGCTCGACTCGGACGTACCGCTGGTGCGCCAGGTGGGCCAGTACATCGTCGTTTCGGGCGGGAAGCGTCTGCGCCCGGCGCTGCTGCTTCTCGCCTGCGGCGCGGCCGGCTACCGCGGCGAGGCGCGCGTCACGCTGGCGGCGGTGGTCGAGTTCATCCACACCGCCACCCTGCTGCACGATGACGTCGTCGACGAGTCTGCGCTGCGCCGCGGACGCAAGACGGCGAATGCGGCGTTCGGCAACGCCGCCGCCGTGCTGGTGGGCGACTTCCTGTACTCGCGCGCTTTCCAGATGATGGTGGAAGCTGGCGACATGGGGGTTATGCGGGTGCTCGCCGACGCGACCAACACCATCGCCAGCGGCGAGGTCCTTCAGCTCATGGGCAGCCACGACCCGGCGGTCGACGAGGAGCGCTACCTGGAGGTGATCCGTCGCAAGACGGCGAAGCTGTTCGAGGCGGCGGCGCGCCTGGGCAGCGTACTCGCGCACGGCGAGGCGGCGCTCGAGGAGGGGCTCGCCGCCTACGGCATGCATGTCGGCACGGCGTTCCAGCTTATCGACGACGTGCTCGACTACTCCGGCGACAGCGCGTCGATCGGCAAGAGCCTCGGCGATGACCTCGCGGAAGGCAAGCCGACCCTGCCGCTGATCCACGTGCTGCGTACCGGAGGCGCAGGCGAGGCCGAGGCGGTGCGGCGTGCCATCGTCGAGGGCGGCCGCGGCGATTTCGGCGTCGTCCTGGAAGCCATGCGCGCCTGCGGTTCTCTCGATTACGCACGCGCGGCGGCAAGGCGCGAGGCCGACGCCGCGGCGCGCTGCATCGAGCGCCTGCCGCCCTCTGAGTTCAGGGATTCTTTGCTAGAATTGGCGTCCTTCTCGGTCACGCGCAGCAGCTAGATTTTCCTCCGGTTCGGGGTGTAGCTCAGCCTGGTAGAGTACTGCGTTCGGGACGCAGGTGTCGCTGGTTCGAATCCAGTCACCCCGACCATCATTCCTGACTCGGTAGATAATCGCGCGATGGGCCGCCTGCTCGTGCTGGTTTTGCTCGCCGTCATCATCGTGTGGCTGGTGCGGCGCGCGCTGCGCTCCGGACACGGCGATGCGGCGAAGAGCAAGCCGCCGGTACCGGGCGACCTGGTGCGCTGCGCGCACTGCGGCCTGTACTTCCCGCGCGCCGAGGCGCGCACGGCGGCCGAGCGTGCCTATTGCAGCGAGGAGCATGCCCGGCTCGGCCCCGGGCCTCGATGATGGAAGCGCCGCTGCGCTACCCCGAGCTGTTCCTTGCGCCGCAGGAGCGCACGCCGAGGTCTTTCTGGATCTCCCTGCGCTACTTCAATCTGTACCGTATTGCCGTGACGACGCTGTTTCTGGCCGTCACGCTGCTCTACGGCGACAACCTGAAGCTGGGCGCCCATTCGCTCGAGCTGTTCCGCTACGTGTGCGGGACCTACCTTCTGCTGGGCGTCGTGTTCCAGGTAGTGCTGCGCAGGCAACACGAGCACTTCAACCTGCAGCTGTCGCTGCACGTCTTCACCGACATCGTCGCCATCACGCTGCTCATGTACGCGAGCGGCGGGATCCGCAGCGGCCTCGGGGTGATGCTGCTCATTTCCCTGATCGGCGCTGCGATCCTCGCGCCGCGCCGCCTGACCTTTCTCTATGCCGCCCTCGGCACCATCGCGCTGCTGCTCGAGCAGGGCTACTGGGTGCTGGTGCACGATGCGCCCGAGTCGAACTTCGTCCAGCCCGGCTTGCTCTCGCTCGGCTTCTTCGCCACCGTGGGCGTCACCGGCTGGCTGGCGCAGCGCGTGGCCGCGAACGAGCGACTGGCGCTGCAGCGGGGGAGGGAGCTCGAAACGCGCACCCGGGTCAGCCAGCTGGTGATCCAGGACATGCACGACGGGGTCGCGGTGCTCGATCGCGACGGCCGGGTGCTGCAGCACAACCCGCAGGCCCAGCGCCTGCTGCGGGCCGAGCGCCTTCTGGGCGGAGAGATTTCCAGCCTGCTGCCGGCGTTCGCCGAGCGCTGGCATGGCTGGCGCGCGGGCGACCCGGGCGCGGCGAGCTCGGACGTCGAGGTGCGCGGCGGCGACATTCGCCTGCGCCTGCTCGACACGGGCACCGCCGAAGGCTTCAGCGTTCTGTTCATCGAGGACATCACCCGGTCCCGCGAGCAGGCGCAGCAGCTCAAGCTCGCCGCGCTCGGCCGCCTCACCGCCAGCATCGCGCACGAGATCCGCAACCCGCTTGCCGCCATTAGCCATGCCGCCGAGCTGTTGCAGGAGGAAAAGCGCGCCGAGGACCGCAAGCGGCTCACGCGCATCATCCACGACAATACCCGGCGGCTCGAGCGCCTGGTGGCCGACGTCATGCAGCTCAACCGGCGCGATCGCATCTCGAGCGAGCCGCTGCACGTCCGCCCTTGGCTGCTGCAGTTCATCGAGGAGTTCGTCGCCAACGAGGCGCTTGGACCGGAGCGCTTCGCGCTCGACACGGCGTACGACGCCTGGATCACGTTCGATCGCGAGCACCTGCGGCAGGTCATGTGGAACCTGCTGCGCAACGCGGTGCGCTACGCCAGCGCCGCACCGCACAGCGTGCGCATTTCGGTCCGCGGGTTCGCCGAGCGTGTCGAGCTCAGCGTCATCGACGACGGGCCGGGCGTGCCGGCAGCGAGCCGCGGCCAGCTGTTCGAGCCGTTCTTCACCACGGAAGCCAAGGGAACCGGGCTCGGCTTGTACCTCGCGCGCGAGCTGTGCGCCGCAAACCGGGCCAGCCTCGAATACGTCAACGACGTGCCGGGTGCCCATTTCAGGGTCGTCTGCCGCGAGGCGCGGCTCGCATGAGGCGCGCGGAGCGAGGCCAGGGGCCGCGCGGCGCCCAAGTGCTGGTGGTCGACGACGAGCCCGATATCCGGGAGCTGCTCGAGCTCACGCTGGTCAAGATGGGTCTGGGGGTGCACAGCGTGGGATCGATCGCCGAGGCGAAGGAGCGCATCAAGGCCGAGCGCTACGATCTGTGTCTCACCGACATGCGCCTTTCCGACGGCGAAGGGCTCGAGCTGGTGCGCCACATCGCGGGCCTGGCCGCCGACCTGCCGGTCGCGGTGATCACCGCCTATGGCAGCGCCGAGAATGCCGTGGCGGCGCTCAAGGCCGGCGCGTTCGACTACGTTTCGAAGCCCGTCGGGCTGGAGCAGCTGCGCGCACTGATCCGCTCGGCGCTGTCGCTGCCCGACCGTGCGCAGGCGCCGCCGAGCGGCCAGCGGCTGCTCGGGGAAAGCCAGCCCCTCGCGCAGGTGCGCGAGCTTATCGGCAAGCTCGCCCGCACCCAGGCGCCGGTCTACATCTCCGGCGAGTCGGGAAGCGGCAAGGAGCTGGCGGCCCGCCTGATCCACGAGAATGGCGCGCGTCGCGACAAGCCCTTCGTGCCGGTAAACTGCGGCGCCATCCCGGATACCCTGATGGAAAGCGAATTCTTCGGCTACAAGAAGGGCGCCTTTACCGGCGCCGGCGACGACCGCGAGGGTTTCTTCCAGGCCGCAAACGGCGGCACGCTGTTCCTGGACGAAGTTGCCGACCTGCCGCTCGCGATGCAGGTCAAGCTGCTGCGCGCCATCCAGGAGAAGCGCGTGCGCAAGGTGGGTTCGACCCAGGAGGACCCGGTCGATGTGCGCATCATCTGCGCCACGCATCAGAATCTCGCCACGCTGGTGAGCGCGGGGCGCTTCCGGCAGGACCTCTTTTATCGCATCAACGTGATCGAGCTGAAGATGCCGCCGCTGCGCGAGTGTCGCGAGGACGTTGCGCTCATCGCCGGGGAGATCGTCAAGCGCCTGGCGGCACCGTCGGGGGCGCCGCCCGCGCGCCTGACGCCGGAGGCGCTCGAGGTGCTTGCGCGCTACGACTTCCCGGGCAACATCCGCGAGCTGGAGAATATTCTGGAGCGCGCCCTGGCGCTCTCCGGCGACACCGAGATCGGGGTGGAGGACCTGCGCCTGTCGCCGCCCGCCGCCGAGCGCGAAGCGGGTCCGGGCGGTGCCGCGGAAACGCTCCCCGACTACCTGGACAGCCTGGAGCGCAAGGCGATCCTGGAGGCGCTCGCCAAGACCGGTTTCAACCGCACCGCTGCCGCCAAGTTCCTCGGCATCACCTTCCGCCAGCTGCGCTACCGCATGCAGCGGCTCGGCATCAAGGATGACACTCGGTCCTGACGGGCTGCTGCGGGAGGCGCGCTACATCGCCTCGTCCAACTGCGACGAGCGTCCGGCGCACACCCCGGTGACGCTGCTGCTGCTGCACGCGATCAGCCTGCCGCCGGGCCGCTACGGCGGCGATCACATCGAACGGTTCTTCACCAACCGGCTCGATCCCGGGGCGCATCCGTACTTCAGGGAGATCGGCGCGCTCAGGGTTTCCGCGCATTTCCTGATCCGGCGCGACGGCCGCGTGGTGCAGTTCGTCCCGGTGCAGCGCCGGGCGTGGCACGCCGGCGTCTCCTGCTGGCGCGGGCGCGAGCGCTGCAACGATTTCTCGGTCGGTGTCGAGCTCGAAGGCACTGACGACGGCGCTTTCGAGCCGCTCCAGTACGGGAGCCTGCGCGAGCTGGTGTGCGCGTTGCGCGCCGCGCTTCCGCTGCAGGATATCGCCGCGCACAGCGACGTCGCGCCGGGGCGCAAATCCGATCCGGGCGCGCAATTCGACTGGGCGCGCCTGCTCTGCGCGCTCGCCGAGCGCAATCCCTAGCCGTTCTCCTGCGCGACCGCAGCCGTGCTGCGCTGCGGCATGAACCTCAACATCTAGCGCTGCCACCGTCCTCGTACGCGATATCTAGTAGTCGCGCTTGCAAATTAAAGTCGGCCTGTGTACATTGGCCACAAGACGTAGTGAGAAGCGACGGAACCATCACTATATGTAGTGATGCCCGAGCGAGCCGCCACGCGAACGGGAGACAAAAGACATGCACATCGCTCAGGACAACGCCACGGCAAGCCCCGCGTTGGGCGTCAATCCCCCTGAGCCGGGCGCGGGCGGGCGCGGCGCCTATTCCGAGTACAAAGTGATTCGCCGCAACGGCGCGGTGGTGGGCTTCGAGCCGAGCAAGATCTCGGTGGCGATGACCAAGGCTTTCCTCGCCGTCAACGGCAGCCAGAGCGCCGCCTCGGCGCGGGTGCGCGAGATGGTCGGCGGGCTGACCGAGGCGGTGGTCGGCGCCCTGATGCGCCGGCAGCCGCGAGGCGGCACCTTCCACATCGAAGACATCCAAGATCAGGTGGAGCTCGCGCTGATGCGTTCCGGCGAGCACGATGTCGCGCGCGCCTACGTGCTCTATCGGGAAGAGCGCTCCAGGGTTCGCGCCCAGGAAAAATCCTCGAAAAGCGAAGGCGGAATCCATGTCGTCGAGAACGGAAGCCGCAAGCCGCTCGACCGCGAGCGGCTGCGCCGGCAGGTGGCGGCGGCCTGCGAAGGCCTGGCAGGCGCCTCGCCCGAGCCGATCCTCGACACCACGCTGCGCGACCTGTACGACGGCGTGCCGATGGAGGAGGTGCGCAAGTCGGCGGTGCTCGCCGCGCGGGCGCTGATCGAGAAGGATCCGGCGTACAGCTACGTGACCGCGCGGCTGCTCCTGGACACCATCCGGCTGGAGGTGCTGGGCGCAGAGGCCAGCCAGGTGGAGATGGAAACCCGCTACGCGGCCTACTTCCCGCAGTTCATCGAGCGGGGAATCGAGGCGGAGCTGCTGGATCCCGAACTGAAGAAGTTCAATTTGATTGCATTGGGCAAAGCGCTGAAGGCGAAGCGCGACCTGCAGTTCGGCTACCTCGGGCTGCAGACGCTCTACGACCGCTACTTCCTGCACGTGCAGGGCCGCCGCATCGAGCTGCCGCAGGCGTTCTTCATGCGCGTGGCGATGGGTTTGGCTTTAAAGGAAAAAAATCGGGAACAGCGCGCGATCGAGTTCTACGATGTCCTGTCGAGCTTCGACTTCATGAGCTCGACGCCCACGCTGTTCAATTCCGGGACGCAGCGCTCGCAGCTCTCCAGCTGCTACCTGACCACGGTCTCCGACGACCTCGAGGGCATCTACGAGGCGATCAAGGAAAACGCGCTGCTCGCGAAGTTCGCCGGCGGCCTGGGAAACGACTGGACCCCGGTGCGGGCGCTGGGCTCGCATATCAAGGGGACCAACGGCAAGTCGCAGGGCGTGGTGCCGTTTCTGAAGGTGGTCAACGACACCGCGGTCGCGGTGAACCAGGGCGGCAAGCGAAAGGGCGCGGTATGCTCGTACCTCGAGACCTGGCATCTCGACGTCGAGGAGTTTCTCGAGCTGCGCAAGAACACCGGCGATGACAGGCGCCGCACGCACGACATGAACACGGCGAACTGGATCCCGGACCTGTTCATGAAGCGGGTGATGGAGAACGCGGAATGGACGCTGTTCAGTCCATCCGACGTGCGCGACCTGCACGACAGGTTCGGAAGAGCCTTCGAGGAGGCCTACCTGCGCTACGAGGACAGGGCGGCGCGCGGCGAGCTCAAGCTCTTCAAGAAGGTTCCCGCGGTGCAGCTGTGGCGCAAGATGCTTTCGATGCTGTTCGAGACCGGGCATCCCTGGATCACCTTCAAGGACCCCTGCAACCTGAGGAGCCCGCAGCAGCATGCGGGCGTGGTCCACAGCTCCAACCTGTGCACCGAGATCACCCTCAATACCTCGGCCGACGAGATCGCGGTATGCAACCTGGGGTCGGTCAACCTGGTCGCGCACATGACGGAAAGCGGCCTGGATTTTTCAAGAATAAGAAAAACAATTTCCACGGCGATGCGGATGCTGGACAATGTCATCGACATCAATTACTACGCTGTCGACAAGGCGAAGAGCTCCAACCTGCGCCACCGCCCGGTGGGCCTGGGCATCATGGGCTTCCAGGACTGCCTGCACCGCCTGCGCATTCCCTACGCGTCGGCCGAAGCGGTGGAATTCGCCGACCGCTCCATGGAGATGGTCGCCTACGCCGCCTACTGGGCGTCCACCGAGCTCGCCGAGGAGCGCGGCCGCTACGCCTCGTTCCAGGGCTCCTTGTGGCAGCGCGGCGTCCTGCCCCAGGACACGCTCGATCTGCTCGCCGCCGAGCGCGGCGGCTACGTCGAGCTCGACCGCTCGGCGAGCCTCGACTGGGAGGCGCTGCGCGCGCGCATCCGGCGCCACGGCATGCGCAACGCCAACTGCGTGGCGATTGCGCCGACCGCCACCATCGCCAACATCGTCGGGGTGTCGGCCTCGATCGAGCCGACCTACCAGAACCTGTTCGTCAAGTCGAATCTGTCCGGGGAGTTCACGGTGGCGAACGAGTCTCTGGTGGCCGACCTCAAGCAGGCCGGCCTCTGGGACGAGGTGATGATCGCCGACCTCAAGTACTTCGACGGCAACCTGGCGCGCATCGACCGTGTGCCCGCCGCGCTGCGGCGTCTCTACGCCACCGCCTTCGAGGTGGAGCCGAAGTGGCTGGTCGAGGCCGCCGCGCGCCGGCAGAAATGGATCGACCAGTCGCAGTCGCTCAATATCTACATGGCGGGAGCCTCCGGGCGCAAGCTCGACGAGACCTACAAGCTCGCCTGGATCCGCGGGCTCAAGACCACGTACTACCTGCGCGCCATGGGGGCTACGCACGCGGAGAAATCGACTTCCAAGGCCGGGCAGCTCAATGCCGTACCCGCTTGCGGGGGCGGCATCGGCGAAGCGGTGCTGGAGGAGCCCAAGTTCTGCGCCGTGGACAGTCCGGACTGCGAGGCCTGCCAGTGATCACCCTCGGGGCCCGCCAGTTCAGCGGACCGTTCCTCGCCCCGCTCTGGACGCCGCCCCGCAGCGCGGGGCTGTATGCGGCGATGGTTCCCGGCTGGCGGCTGCTCACCTTCCGCGCGCTGCATTTCGGGCACGCGGACGACTTCGCGGCCGCCGGGCTGCTGCGCCAGCACCCCAGATTCCCCGAGTGGCTGTCGATCGCCGGCACCGAATGGAATCTTTACGTCGCGATCCACGAAATGTCGTTCTCGACGGAGTCGCAGCGCCAGGCGGCGGAACGCGAGCTGGCGCGGGAATACCGTCCTCAGTTCAACCCTTCGCGGGCCGACGAGACGCCCAGCCTGAAAACGCTGCTGCTCGCCCAGGCCCTGCGCTCGAACAAAGGATAAGAAAGCCCATGCTCAAGTTCGAGGACCTTGCGATCCAGGCGACCAGCGGCTTCGTGCCCGCGGCGGGCGGCGCCGAGGAGCGTTTTGCCGCGGGCAACGCCTTCCGGCGCGTCACCGTGGAGGACAAGCGGGTCATCAATTCCAAGGCGGACGTCAACCAGCTGGTGCCGCTCAAGTACAACTGGGCCTGGGAAAAGTATCTCGCGGCCTGCGCCAACCACTGGATGCCGCAGGAAATCAACATGAGCCGTGACATCGCCCTGTGGAAGGATCCCAACGGCCTGACCGAGGACGAGCGCCGGGTGGTGAAGCGCAACCTCGGCTTCTTCGTCACCGCCGATTCGCTCGCGGCGAACAACATCGTGCTCGGGACCTACCGCCACATCACCGCCCCCGAGTGCCGCCAGTACCTGCTGCGCCAGGCCTTCGAGGAGGCGATCCACACGCACGCCTATCAGTACATCGTGGAGAGCCTCGATCTCGACGAGGCCGAGATCTTCAACGCCTACCACGAGGTCGGATCGATCCGCGACAAGGACGAGTTCCTGGTGCCGTTCATCGACACCCTGACCGATCCGGGGTTCACCACGGGCAGCCCGGAAAGCGACCGGGACCTGCTCAAGAGCCTGATCGTGTTCTCCTGCCTGATGGAGGGGCTGTTCTTCTACGTCGGCTTCGTCCAGATTCTGGCGCTCGGCCGGCAGAACAAGATGACCGGCGCCGCCGAGCAGTACATGTACATCCTGCGCGACGAGTCGATGCACTGCAACTTCGGCATCGACCTGGTCAACCAGATCAAGCTCGAGAACCCCCACCTGTGGACGGGGGCGTTCCGCGAGGAGCTGCACGCCCTGTTCCGCCGCGCCGTCGAGCTCGAATACCGCTATGCCGAGGACACCATGCCGCGGGGGGTGCTCGGGCTGAATGCGCCGATGTTCAAGGAATACCTGCGCTTCATCGCCAACCGGCGCTGCCAGCAGATCGGGCTGGAAACCCTGTATCCCGGCGCTTTGAACCCGTTTCCCTGGATGAGCGAGATGATCGACCTGAAGAAGGAGCGCAATTTCTTCGAGACCCGGGTCATCGAGTACCAGACCGGCGGCGCGCTGAGCTGGGATTGATCATGGAGGAGGAGTGGGGCGAGATGCACCGGATCACCGAATGCAGGGCCGAGGAGGACTATCAGCTGTGGCTGCGCTTTGAAGACGGGCTGGAGGGGCGCGTATTCCTCGGCAACCTGCTCGAGATCGGCGCCTTCCAGCTGTGGCGCGACGTGCGCGAGTTCGAAAAAGTGAGCATCGATCCCGAAACCGCCACGGTCACCTGGGCTGGCGGTATTCGCTTGGATCCGGATATCCTCTATCATGACGTTGCTTCAAGGAACGACCCAATTCAGCATGTCGACGGTCAGTCGCCGTCGGCGGTTGGATAGTCCGGGCCGGCACGGCCGGGCTCTTTTGTTCAACAACCTTGAAGGAGATTGAGAATGGCGAAGAAAAAAGCGAAAAAAGGCGGAAAGAAAAAGAAGAAGAAGAAAGCATCAAAAAAGAAGAAGAAGTCACTGAAGCTAGCTGGTAAGAAGAAGGCGGCAGGCAAAAAGAAGCCCGCTAAGAAAAAGAAGAAAGCGGGGAAGAAGAAGAAGGCGAAAAAAGCCGCCACACGTAAGGCCAGCCCTGCGGCACCGATGGCGAGCACTTCGGCAGCACCGCCATCCACCGCTGCGACTCCCGGCGCGAGAACCGCGCTGAATCCAGCGGCCGCCTGGCCGTTTCCCACCGGATCCCGGCCGTAACCGGGAAACCGGAGGAACGGGGCGGGGAGTGAAAGCTCCCCGCCCGGCCTTCGAAGCTCAGCGGACCGGCTTGGTCATTCGGCCCAAGACTGGAGACCTAGGCCGGTCCGCGAGGCTTCACCTGCAATCGCTATTTTACCGGGCCCCCTCGCGGCTCCCGGAATAAAAAAGTGTGTCAAATCCGTTGTTTCGCAACTCTTCCGCGCGTCGCGGAAGTGATTGACGCAGCAAGGGAATCCTCGCTACCATGCGGTTCGCTGCAGTGCAGCAACATAAACCGGAACCCCGCCCGAGCGGTCGATTTTCAGGTAGTTTTTGGCATTGGCGGTTCCGTGAAGGAGTTCACAGATGACTACCACCATGCAGCTTACCCGCGCGTACGGCGCGTTGAAGGAGCTGTTCGCTCTGATCGGGTTCGCCGCGGTCGCCGCAGGCGTGCTTCTGGCCGCGCAGCGCGACGACGTGCTCGATACGCTGGCGGCGGCCCTGAGAGAGCCCATCACGGCGGCCTCTGCGGCCAGCGGAGCGGCGATCGAAGTCGCTGCCGCCGCGATGCGGCCGGCCGTCATGGTC
>DATKAX010000109.1:0-2961 GCA_035514595.1 Burkholderiales bacterium | reverse complement strand
GGCGACCTTCTTCGCCGGCATGACGCTGCCGCTGCTGACCGGCGCGCTGCTGCGCAAGGGCGCGGGCGAGGCGGCGATCGGCGAGGTCTATGCCGCCAACACGCTCGGCGCGATCGCGGGCGTGATGCTCGCCGTGCACCTGGGCCTGCCGATACTCGGCCTCAAGGGCGCGCTGATCGGCGCCAGCCTGGTCGATCTCGCGCTGGGCCTGCTGCTGCTGAGCACTTTCTCCTCCCGGCGGCAGCTCGCGATCACCGGCGCCGGGTGCGCCGCATTGTTCGTCGGCGTCGCCGTCGGCGTCGAGCTCGACCCGAACAAGATGACGGCGGGCGTGTTCCGCCACGGCGAGCTCGCGGCCTCGCGCGACGCCGCGATCCTCTACCAGAAGGATGGCAAGACCGCGACCGTGCACCTGGTGAAGTATCCAGAGGCCACCAGCCTGCGCACCAACGGCAAGTCCGACGGCTCGATCAACCTCGATCCCGACGGGGCGCGCGGCAGCGACGAGATCACGATGGTGCTCACCGCGGCGCTGCCGCTCGCGCTCAAGCCCGAGGCGAGGAGCGCGGCGGTGATCGGCATCGGCACCGGGCTCACTACGCACACGCTGCTGCAGAGCCTCGCCATCGAGCGCGTCGAGACGGTCGAGATCGAGTCCGCGATGGCCGAGGCCTCGCGCGGCTTCATGCCGCGCAACAGCGGCGCGTTCGCCGATCCGCGCGGCGCGATCCTGATCGACGACGCCAAGACCTTCTTCTCGACGCACAACCGGCGCTACGACCTCATCCTCTCCGAGCCCTCCAACCCGTGGGTCAGCGGCGTATCGAGCCTGTTCACCCGCGAGTTCTATCAGCGCATCCGCGCCCACCTGACCGCGGACGGTCTGCTGGTGCAATGGTTCCAGCTCTACGAGATCGATGCGTCGCTCGTCGCCTCGGTCCTCGCCGCCCTGGGCGAGGTGTTTCCCCATTACGCGGTATTCGCCCCCAGCGACCACGATATCCTGATCGTCGCCGCCGAGCGCGCGGTTCCGCTCCCGGCGCGCTCGCAGGTGTTCGAGCACCCCGGCCTCGCCAAGGAGCTCTGGACGGTCGACGTGCTCTCGGTGGGCGATCTCGATGCGCGCTACCTCGGCAGCCGCGCCACGCTGGAGCCGCTCGTCGCGAGCTACGGCATGGCGCCGAACTCGGACTATGCGCCGGTGCTGGATCTCAACGCCGCGCGTCACCGCTTCATGGAGAAGAGCGCCGTCGATATCGTCGGTCTGCTCAACCTCGGCGTGCCGCTGCTCGAGATGCTGGAGCCTTCGCGCAGCCGCCGCGCGGTCAATCCGCTGTTCGCGGGCGCGGCGAGCTTCGAGCGGGTGGAGAACACGCGGCTCGCCTGGTATGCGCGCAACTTCCTCGCGCACGCCGGGGCGCCGGAGCCCCAGGCCGTGCCCACGCGGCTGCAGAAAGACCTCGAGCTCCTCAAGCTGCGCGTGTTCGAGTGCCGAGAGCCGCGCGAGCGCGACATCTGGCTGCACAGCGCCCTGCATGTGGCGCAGGCGGTCAACCCCTACCTCGCGCCTCCCGAGCTCGAAGCGCTGTGGACCCGGCTCGCGGCGGGCCCCTGCTATCGCTCGCTGCACGAGTTCCAGCAGCGCTGGATCGCGCTCTTCGCCGCGGTGGCAGCGCGCGACGCCGCCGGCATGGCCGAGCTCGGCGATCGGCTCCTCGCCACGCAGCCCCTGGTCTCGGGCGAGGCACGCGAGTACCTGCTGATGGCGGCGATGGCCGGCCACATCGCGAGCGGCGGCAACGCCCGCGCGCTGGAGCTCTGGCACGCGCACGGGGAGCAAGTCCCGGGCACCGACTCGCCCGCGTTCCGGCTGCTGCGCTGCCACGCGGCGCGCGAAGGCTGCGCCGAAGACTTCCGCGCCTACGCCGAGCGCTGAGCCGCGGCAAAGCGCACCGTGCCGATGACCTCGCGCACGAACGCATTCCTGTCTTTGGCGGAAGCGAGATGCCCGTCGAGCAGCAGCTGCGCCAGGCCGTGCACCAGCGACCAGGCCGCCGCCGCGGCTGTCTCGGGGTCGGCGATGTCGCGTTGCGCGCGAAATGCGGCTATGAGGGCTTCGTAAGTCGCACCCGCGGCGCTGGCGAGCGCGGGATGGCGATCGAGTTGCAGCCGACCTGAGAACATCAGGCGAAACCGGTTCGGATGCTCGAGCGCGAAGCGTACGTAGGCTTCGCCCATCTCGCGCCCGGCGCGGTTTTCCAGCGCCCCGGCGAGCATGCCGAAGCCCTCGGCGGCGAGCGCCGCGAGCAGCGCATCGCGGTCCGAGAAATGGCGATAAGGCGCGTTATGGGACACCCCGGCGCGCCGCGCCGCCTCCCGCAGCCTTAGGCTCTCAAGCCCTTGTTCTTCAAGTAATTCCCCCGCGGAATGCAGCAGGGCGGACCGCAGGTCGCCGTGGTGGTATGTTGACATTGTCTACATAGTCCGCTAGATTGATGTTGTCATTGTCAACTTCAACGCCCGAAAGGTCAAGCCGTGCTGTTCTTCGCCCTGCTCATCCTGCTCACCCTGGCGGCGGTCCCGTTCCTTCGCGACTGGCCCTCGCGGATGCGACTTGCCATGGCGGTTGCCCTGCTTCTTATAGGTAGCGACCACTGGCTTACGCCCGGCCGCTACCTCGCCATGATGCCGCCCTGGATTCCGCTTCACCTGGAGCTCGTGCGATTCACCGGCGCAGCCGAGATCGCCGGCGCGATCGGACTGCTGCTGCCGCGCACCCGGCGGCTCGCCGGCGCCATGCTCGCCATCTACTTCGTCGCGGTGTTCCCGGCGAACCTGCACAACGCGCTCAACGGGCTCTCGGTAGAGGGGCTGCCGCAGGCCGGCTGGTACTACTGGGCGCGCCTGCCCTTCCAGCCGCTCGCCGTCTGGTGGGCGCTGTTCAGCGCCGGGCTGATCCGC
>DATKAX010000108.1:0-10052 GCA_035514595.1 Burkholderiales bacterium | reverse complement strand
GCGACGATGCGAATCAGGTCCGAGACCTCGCCGTCCTCCAGCGTCATGAAGTCGACGAGCGTCGCCGCGCCGCCTTCGGTCTCGAACTCGGTTTCCAGGATCAGCGTGTCGCGCCGATACGACCTTCGGATTTGAATGATTTTTTCTCTTGGGTGAATCTTCCAGCGTCCATGCTGCGGCGTGCCGAGCAGCGCGGCGAAGCACGCCGCCGAGTCGAAGCGCGGCCAGCACAGCCAGTCGATCGAGCCGTCGCGGCCGACCAGCGCCGCGGTGCGGCAGTCGCCGATCAAAGCATAGTCCTCGATCCTCGCCATCCGGCGCATGCTGCAATTTGCGTTCCGGAACCGTCAAGCGGGGCCCGGGTCGCCCTCATCGGGGGATGTCCCATCGCAGAGCTCGCACCGCGACCACCGAGCGCAAGGTCGCGTAACATGCAAATCCGGAGCCGCTACCGCGCTTCGTTCAACACGCTACGGGACATCGCCCACTCATCGTGCCGCAGCCCCTCCCGCACAACCCGCTCGCCGCGCCGCAGCCGGAGGCGACGCGCAGCGTCATCGCGCTCGCGAGCCACCCGCTGCACGCCATGACGGTGAGCTTCCCGATCGCCTACCTGTTCGGCGGCCTGGGGACCGACCTTGCGTTCTGGTGGACCGGCGAGGAGTTCTGGGCGCGCGCCTCGCTGTGGCTGATCGGCGCCGGGTTCTTCCTCGGCGCGCTCGCCGCGCTCTCCGGCACGCTCGAATTCCTGCTGGTGAAGGAGATCCGGCGCTTCGTCGCCGCCTGGAGCCACTTCCTCGCCGGCATCACGCTCCTCGGCCTGGCGGCGGCGAACTGGTGGGGGCGCGTCGAGGACCCGGCCGGCGCCGTGCTGCCCTGGGGGCTCGCGCTCTCCGCGGTGACCGCCGCCGCGGTCGGCGGCGCCGGCTGGCTCGGCGGCAAGCTGGTGTTCGACCACAACATCGGCACCGCCGACGAGTAGCGCTTCTAGAACGGCTTGCCGGTGACCAGCCACACGATCGCGACGACCAGCGTGACCGGCGCCGCCGCGAGCGCGCCGTAGCGCCAGGGCCGATGCGCCGCGCCTTCGTGCTTGAGCTTCACCATGGTGTGGCCGCAGTAGATGTGGAAGCCGGTCATCGCGAGCACCAGCGCGAGCTTCGCGTGCAGCCAGCCGCCGGAGAAGCCGCGCTCGAACACCAGCCAGGTGCCGGCGAGCACCGCCAGCACCGCCGCCGGCGTCATCAGGTTGGCGTACAGCCAGCGCTCCATCAGCCTCACCTGCTCGCGGCTTTCCTCGTCGGCGGCGCGCGCGTGGCGCATGAAAAGCGCCGGCATGGTGACGAGCGACGCCGACCAGACCAGCAGGAACACGATGTGAAGCGACAACGCGGTGACTAAGCTGTCCAAGGACCCGCTCCGTGGCGACTCGATGAGGCTCCCAAGCAAGATCCTTTCCATTGCCGCGGCGCCGCTCGCGGCCGGCTGCGAAGGCGTGCAGTCGGCGCTCGACCCGCAGGGGCCGGCGGCGGCGGCGATCGCCCAGTCCGCCTGGATCATGGGCTTCGGCGCCGCCGCGATCCTCGCCCTGGTAATGGCGCTCGCGCTCTACGCGGTCTATCGCGCGCCCGGGCGCCGCGCGCCCTCGTCCACCGCGGTGATCGTCGCCGGCGGCGTCGCGCTGCCGGTGGTCGCGCTGAGCGCGCTGCTCGCCTACGGCGTGACGCTCACGCGCGAGCTGCGCGAACGCGGCGGCGAAGCGGCGCTCGAGCTCGAAGTGATCGGGCACCGCTGGTGGTGGGAAGTGCGCTATCCCGGCGCCGCCGCCGGCGAAACGGTGGCGAGCGCCAACGAGATCCGCATCCCCGCCGGCCGGCCGGTGGCGATCGCGCTCTCCAGCGCGGACGTGATCCACAGCTTCTGGGTGCCGAGCCTCGCGGGCAAGATAGACGCCATTCCTGGCCGCGTCAACCGCATCGTGCTGCGCGCCGCGCAGCCGGGCAGCTTCCGCGGCCAGTGCGCCGAGTTCTGCGGCGCGCAGCACGCGCGCATGGCGCTCGAGGTGCGCGCCGAGACGCCGGAAGACTTCGAGCGCTGGCTGGAGGGCCTGCGCCGGCCGGCGCGCGCGGCCGCAGCGCCGGGCGCGGGCCTGTTCAAGACGCACTGCGCCCAATGCCACACCGTGCGCGGCGTGGCGCAGTCCGCCGGGCGCCTCGCGGCGCCCGACCTCACCCACGTCGCCAGCCGGCCCCGGCTCGGCGGCACGCTCGAGAACACGCCGCAGAACATGGCGGCGTGGATCGAGCGCAACGACGCGCTCAAGCCGGGCAACGCCATGCCGGCGTTCCGCGAGCTCGACCCGCGCAGCCTGGAAGCGCTCGCCGCCTGGCTCTCGAGCCTCGAATGAGCGAGGCGCTGCACCGGCGGCTGGAGGAGATCTGGTGCACGCCCAAAGGGCTGCGCGCCCTCACCGGCGTCAACCACACCACCGTGGGCCTGCGCTTCATCGTCACCGGGTTCGTGTTCTTCCTGGTGGGCGGCGTGCTCGCGATGCTGATCCGCAGCCAGCTCGCCTTCCCCGGCAACGACCTGCTCGGGCACCGCGCCTACAACGCCGCCTTCACGCTGCACGGCACGGCGATGATGTTCTTCTTCGCGGTGCCGATCATGGAAGGCTTCGCGGTGTACCTGATCCCGAAGCTGATCGGCGCGCGCGACCTCGTCTTCCCGCGCCTCTCGGCGTTCGGCTACTGGTGCTATCTGTTCGGCGGGCTGCTGCTGTTCTCGAGCGTGCTGGTGGGCGATCCGCCCGATTCGGGCTGGTTCATGTACACGCCGCTCAGCAGCAAGCCGTGGTCGCCGGGCCTCGGCTCGGACTTCTGGCTGCTCGGGGTGACCTTCGCCGAGATCTCGGCGGTGGCCGCCGCGATCGAGCTCACGGTATCGATCCTGAAGACGCGCGCCCCGGGCATGACGCTCGCGCGCATGCCGCTCTTCGCCTGGTACATCCTGGTGACCTCGCTGCTCATCGTGTTCGGCTTCCCGCCGCTGATCCTCGCCAGCATCCTGCTCGAGGTCGAGCGCGCCTTCGGCCTGCCGTTCTTCGCGCCGCACGCCGGCGGCGACCCGCTGCTGTGGCAGCACCTCTTCTGGCTGTTCGGCCATCCCGAGGTCTACATCATCTTCCTGCCCGCGGCCGGGCTGGTGAGCACGCTGCTGCCCGCGTTCGCGCAGCGGCCGATCGCCGGCTACGCCTGGGTGGTGCTCGCCGTGATCGCCACCGGGTTCCTGAGCTACGCGCTGTGGGTGCACCACATGTTCGCCACCGGCATCCCGCTGCTTTCGCTCAGCTTCTTCTCGGCGGCGAGCATGGCGGTGGCGATCCCGAGCGGCATCCAGGTGTTCGCCTGGATCGCGACGCTGTGGGCCGGACGGCCGCTAATGAAGGTGCCGCTGCTTTTCGTGCTCGGCTTCCTCTTCATCTTCGTCCTCGGCGGGCTCACCGGCGTGATGGTGGCGCTGGTGCCCTTCGACTGGCAGGCGCACGACTCGCATTTCGTCGTCGCGCACCTGCACTACGTGCTGTTCGGCGGCATGGTGTTCCCGCTGTTCGCCGGGCTGTACTACTGGATGCCGCTGGTCACCGGCCGCCAGCCCTCGGAGACCGGCGGCCGGGTGGCGTTCTGGCTCATCTTCATCGGCTTCAACCTCACCTTCCTGCCGATGCACTGGACCGGGCTGCTGGGGATGCCGCGGCGCGTCTATACCTACCCCGAGGGCCTGGGCTGGGAGCTCCTGAATCTCGTCTCCACGGTGGGCGGATTCCTGACCGCTGCCGGCGTGGCCGCGTTCCTCATCGACATCGCGCTGCAGCGCCGCTACGGCCCGCGCAGCGCCGGCAACGCCTGGAACGCCGGAACGCTCGAATGGAGCATGCGCTCGCCGGTGCCTTCCTACAATTTCGCCTCGCAGCCCGCGGTCGATGACCGCGACCCGCTGTGGCGCGAGCCGGAGCTCGCGGCGAAGGCCCAGGCCGGCGCCTTCTACCTTGGGCACCCCGAGCCGCAGCGCCGCGAGATGATGGTGACCTCCGCGCTGCACGCCGAGCCGCAGCAGGTGGCGATCCTGCCCGGCAACACCTGGACGCCGCTCGTCGCGGCGCTGCTCACCGGGCTTTTCTTCCTCGGCTTCCTGGTGAAGGCGTACTGGCTCGCCGCGCTCGGCGCGGCGCTCGCCGTCGCGGCGCTCGCGGCCTGGGCATGGCAGGGCTCGAGCCGCGGCGGGCCGCTCGAGATCGACGCCGGCCTGGGCGCGCGGCTGCCGTTCCACTACGCCACCGCGGCCCCGCCCGGCTACTGGGGCGGGCTCGTCACGCTGATCGCCGACGCGACACTGTACGCGTCGCTCCTCTTTGCTTACTTCTTCCTGTGGACCGTGTCGCCGGCCTGGCCGCCGCAGGGCTATCGCGACGCCGGGCTCGCGCTGCCCGCGCTCGGCCTGGCCGTGCTGGTGGCGAGCAGCGTGGTGGTGCGCCTGGGGCGCGGCTCGACGCCCGCCACGCTCTTCGCCATGGCGCTCGCGGCCGCCTTCGTCGCGCTCGAGGGCGCGGCGCTACTCCCGGCGCTCGAGGCGCGCTCGCACGCCTACGACGCGCTGGTGTTCTCGATCTGGGGCTACGCGGTGCTGCACGTCGCGGTGGCGATCCTCATGGCGGGGTTCGTGATCGCGCGCCGGCGCTCGGGATACCACGAGCGAGTCGGCGAGGCCCGCGTGGCGGAGCTTTTCTGGCACTACGCGGTGGCGGCGTGGGCGGCCGGCTTCCTGGTGGTGCACGTCTTCCCGTTCCTCGTGCCGCGATGAGCCTCGCCCTGCCGCCCGCGGTATGGATGGCGCACTTCCTCGCCGTGTACGTCCTGGTGTCGCTCGCCTGCCCCGCCGGCCTCGAGGGCCTGGTGCGGCCCGGCGTCGCGATCGCCACCCTCGCCGCGCTCGCCTTCTTCGCCGCTTTCGGCTTCGCCGCGTGGCGCGGCGCCGGCGCCCCGGGCGAGACGCGCGCCTTCATCGCGTACACCAACGCGCTGGTGTGCGCGCTTTCCGCCGTCGGCACGCTCTGGGTGGCGGCGCCGGCGTTCATGCTCGCGCCATGCGCGTCCTGATCGCCGCCGCCTTTGTGCTGCCCGCCGGGGCGCTCGCGCACGACGGCGTCGGGGAAACCTGGTGGAGCTTCGACCCGTGGACCTGGGCGCCGATGCTCGCGGCCGCAGCGCTGTACTTCAAAGGACTTCAACGCCTGGCGCGCAAGCCTGCGCCGCTCAGGCGGGCGGGGTTCGCGGCCGGGATGGCGGCCCTGTTCCTCGCGCTCGTCTGGCCGCTCGACGTGCTCGCCGAAAGGAGCCTCGCCGCGCACATGGCGCAGCACATGCTGCTGATCGCGGTCGCGGCGCCGCTGCTTGCGTTCTCGGACGCCGCACGAGTGCTGTTCCGCGCCCTGCCGGCGCGGCGCGCCTTCCGCAAGCTGCTGCTGCTGCCCTCGGCCGGCGCCGCGTTCGCGCTGCACGCGGCGGCGATCTGGATCGGCCATGCGCCGCTCGTCATCGCCTGGACCCTGGAGTACCGCTGGGTGCACATCCTCGAGCACGCCGCGCTGCTCGGAACGGCGCTCGTCCTGTGGTCCGCGCTCGCGCGCCTGCGCGCGGCCGGCGCCGGCGCCGCGGCGCTCTATACGCTCGCCACCATGATCCACACCGGCATGCTGGGCGCGCTGCTCACCTTCGCGCCGCGGCCGCTCTACGCCGGCGCGACGCTGGAGGACCAGCAGCTCGCCGGGCTGATCATGTGGATCCCGGGCGGCGTCGCCTACCTCGCCATCGGGCTCGCTTTCGCCGCCGCCTGGCTGCTCGCAGCCGGCGCTCAGTCGGTCACGTACAGAAGGCCGGGCGCGACGTAGAGCTCGCGCGGGCCCGTCGCGCTACACTCGTCGTGCATGAACGCTCCCGGCCGTGCCCGCCTGCTGCACGCGCTTGTGCAGCGCATCGCCGTCTTCGCCGCGCTGTGGTGGGCGCTCGCCGAAGGCCGCGCCGAGGCGTGGCTCGTCGGCGCGCCGGTCATCGCGGCGGCCGTCGGCGCGAGCCTCGTCCTGCAGGGAAAGGCGCCCTGGCGGCTGCGGCCGCTTGCCGCGCTGCGCTCGCTGGCGTGGTTCGCGCGGCGCTCGCTCGTCGCGGGGGTCGACGTCGCGCTGCGCGCCCTGCGCCCGCATCCGGGTCTCGCGCCGGGCTTCGTCACGGTGCGCCCGCGGCTCGCCGATCCGGCGGCGCGCGTGCTGCTCGCCGACGCCCTGAGCCTGGTTCCCGGCACGCTGAGCGTCGAGCTGCGCGAGGACGGGCTCGAGCTGCATGTGCTCGACCGCGCCGCGCCGACCGAGCGCGAGGTGCGCGAGCTCGAAGCGCACATCGCCGCGGCGCTCGGCCTGCGGCTGGAGGAGGCCTGATGGCCGCCCTGCAGCTCGCGCTCGCGGCGTTCCTGCTCGCCACGCTCGCCGCCGGCATGGTGCGTGTCGTGCTCGGCCCGACGCGCGCCGACAGCATGCTCGCCGCGCAGCTCATCGGCACCACCGGCGTGGGCATCCTGCTGCTGCTCGCCGAGGCGATGTCGGCGCCCGCGCTGCGCGACGTGGCGCTCGCTCTGGCACTGCTCGCCGCGCTCGCGGCGGTCGCTTTCGTGCGCCGCGGCCCGGGCGGCGGCGAGGACGAAGCGCCGTGAGCGCGCTCGACTGGGCCGCGGCCGCGCTGCTCGTCGCCGGCGCCTTCTTCTTCCTCGCCGGCACGGCGGGGCTGCTGCGCTTTCCCGACGTCTATACCCGGCTGCATGCGCTCACCAAGGTCGACAACCTCGGCCTGGGCCTGCTCGCGCTCGGGCTCGCGCTGCGCGCCGATTCCGCCGCGCTCGTCGTCAAGCTGGCCCTGATCTGGGCGCTCGCCGTGGTGGCGAGCGCGAGCGCGGCCTACCTGGTCGCGAACCGCGCCAGGCGCGAAGGCGCGTAGTGGGCGGGCTGTTCGACGCGGCGGTCGCGGCGCTGCTGCTCGCGATCGCCTGGCGCGCGCTGTCGGTCGAGGACCTGTTTCGCGCCGTGGTGCTGTTCATCGCCTTCGGCCTGGTGATGACGCTCGCCTGGGTGCGGCTCGAGGCGCCCGACGTGGCGCTCGCCGAGGCGGCGATCGGCGCCGGCCTCACCGGCGCGCTGCTGCTCGATACGCTCGGCCGTCTGCGCCCGAAGAAGAAATCGTGATCGCGCGCCTCGCCGTCCTTGCGCTCGCCGCGGCTCTCGTCTGGGCGGTGCTCGAGCCGCCTTCGGCCAGGATCGAGCTCGCGCCCAGGGTGACCGGCGCGCTGCAGGAAACCGGCGCGTCGCACCCGGTCACCGCGGTACTGCTCGGCTTTCGCGCCTACGACACCTTGCTCGAAGTCGCCGTGGTGCTGCTCGCGGTGCTCGCCGCGAGCGCCGCGGCCGCCGCCGCGCCCTCCGGCATCGCGCCGCCGGCGCCGGCGGGCCCGGTGCTGCGCGCGCTCGCCAACGCGCTGGTGCCGGTGATGCTGCTCGTCGCCGGCTATTTCCTGTGGGCCGGCACGACGCAGCCCGGCGGCGCCTTCCAGGCGGGCGCGGTGCTCGCCGCGGCCGGCGTGCTGCTCGGCCTCGCCGGCGTGCTGCCGCCGCTCGATGCCGAGCGCGCCGCCGTGCGCATCGGCCTCGCCGCCGGTCCCGCGGTGTTCCTCGCGGTATTCGTTTCCGGCGCTCTGGCGGAACTGCTTCTGCTCGTCGAGACGCTGCTCACCGCGTCGATCGCGCTCGCCTTGCTGTGCCTTTTCGCGGCCGAGCGGCGATGAGCGCGGGCCTCGCGTACGCGCTCGCGGGTGTGCTGCTGTTCTGCCTCGGGCTGCAGGCGCTGCTCGCGCAGGCGCACGTGCTGCGCAAGATCCTGGCGGTCAACATCATGGCGAGCGGCTGCTTCCTCGCGCTGGTCGGCCTCGCGCAGCGCGGCGGCGTGCCCGACCCGGTGCCGCACGCGCTGGTGCTCACCGGGATCGTGGTGGCGGTGAGCTCCACCGCCTTCGCGCTTGCGCTGCTGCGGCGGCTCGCTGCGGAAAGCGGCAGGACGACACTGGACCGGGACCCGGCGCCATGATGGCGCTCATCGCGGTCCCGCTCGCGCTCGGCATCGCGGGGGCGCTGCTCGGGCCGCGCCGCGCCGCCTGGCTCGCGCTCCCCGGCATCGCCGCGATCGCCGCGGCCGCCGCAGCGCTCGTGCTGGAGGTGCTCGACTCGGGCCCGCAGCGCCTGGCGCTCGGCGGCTTCGGCGCGCCGCTCGGCATCGAGCTCTACGCCGACGGGCTGAGCGCGCTGATGCTGGCGATGACCGCGGCGGTCGGCGCGCTCGTCAGCCTCTACGCGCGACAGTATTTCGCGCTCGCCGCCGGCGGCGAGCGCTTCTGGCCGCTGTGGTGGCTCGCCTGGGCGGCGATGAACGCGCTCTACCTCGCCGCGGATGTGTTCAACCTCTACGTCACCCTCGAGCTGCTGGGGCTCGCCGCGGTCGGCCTGCTCGCGCTCGCCGGCGGCGCGGTGGCGCTCGCCGCGGCGCTGCGCTACCTGCTCGCCGCGCTGCTCGGCTCGCTCGCCTATCTGCTCGGGGTCGCGCTGCTCTATGGCGCGCACGGCACGCTCGCGCTGCAGGAGCTCGCGCGGGTGGTCTCGCCCGGCGCATTTTCCGCGCTCGCGCTCGGCCTGATGGCGACCGGCCTCGCGCTGAAGACCGCGCTCTTCCCGCTGCACTTCTGGCTGCCGCCGGCGCATGCAAGCGCGCTTACGCCGGTGAGCGCGCTTCTCTCCGGGCTGGTCGTGAAGGCCTCGTTCTATCTGCTCGCTCGCCTGTGGTTCGACGTCTTCGGCCCGGCAGCCGGGCCCGCGGCGGGGCAGGCGCTCGGCGTGCTCGGCGCAGCCGCCATCGTCTGGGGCGGGGTGGCGGCGCTGCGCCAGCGCAAGCTCAAACTACTCGTCGCCTACTCGACGGTGGCGCAGATCGGGTATCTCTTCCTGCTGTTCCCGCTCGCCACCGGGACAGCGCAGGGCGCGGCGCTCGCGGCCTGGACCGGCGGCCTCCTGTACGCGGTGTCGCACGCCGCCGCCAAGGCGGCGATGTTCCTCGCCGCCGGGTCGATCGTGCACGCCTGGGGCGAGGACGACATCGAGCACCTCGAGGGCACGAGCGCGCGCCTGCCCTGGAGCCTGTTCGCCTTCGCGCTTGCCGGCGTGACGCTGATGGGGCTGCCGCCGAGCGGCGGCTTCATCGCCAAGTGGCTGCTCCTGAGGAGCGCGTTCGACGCCGGGCAGTGGTGGTGGGCGGTCGCGATCCTCGCCGGCGGCCTGCTCACCGCGGTCTACGTGTTCCGCGTGCTGCGCTCGGCGTTCGTGCCTTCGCTCGCCGGTCGCAAGCTGCACCCGATTCCGCTCGGCATGCAGCTCTCCGCCCTCGCGCTCGCCCTCGCCAGCGTGCTCCTCGGCCTCGCCGCCGCCGGCCCCGCCGCGCTGCTCGAGATCGGCAGGACGCCATGACCTGGAACGCCATCGCGCCCCTGGCGGTGCTCGCGAGCTCGCTGCTCACGGGCCTGGTCATCTTCTTCCTCGCCGAAGAGCGCCACGGCCTGCGCACCGCGCTCAACCTGGGCGGCGCGGTGCTGAAGCTCCTCATCGTGGTGGCGATGCTGTGGGGCGTGTGGCACGGCGAGGAATACGAGCTGCGCTTCGAGCTGCTCGCGGGCGTGGAGTTCGTGCTGCGCAGCGACTCGCTCGCGATGCTCTTCGTCACGCTCTCGGCGCTGCTGTGGCTCCTCACCACGCTCTACGCGGTGGGCTACCTGGAAGGCTCGCCGCACCGCAGCCGCTTCTTCGGCTTCTTCAGCCTGTGCGTGGCCTCGACGGTGGGCATCGCGCTCGCCGGCAACCTGATCACCTTCGTCTTCTTCTACGAGATCCTGACGCTCACCACCTATCCGCTGGT
>DATKAX010000107.1:0-5568 GCA_035514595.1 Burkholderiales bacterium | reverse complement strand
CGGCTACGACTGCTCCGCCCGCCTGGACGAGCTGCGCCGGCAGGCGCGGTTCGATGTCACCTGCCAGGGGACCGTGCCGGCCGCCGCCGTCGCCTTTCTCGAGTCGGACGATTACGAAGATGCGGTGCGCAACGCCGTCTCCCTGGGCGGGGACGCCGATACGCTCGCGTGCATCGCGGGCGCCGTCGCCGAAGCGCATTACGGCGGCACGCCGGAGCCGATCCGGCGCGAGGTCCTGCGCCGGCTCGACGAGCGGCTGCGCACCGAGGCGCTCGCCTTCGTGCGAGAGTACGCGGTGCCCCACTCCATTTGAGGAGCCCCCATGATCCGCAAGCTGAAATCGGGCGAGTACCGGCTGTACTGTCTTGCGGTTGCGGTTCTCGTGGCGATTACGGCCTCGTCGTGCGCGCAGATGGGGATGCAGGAGCGCGAACAGCTCGAGCGCTGGGCGGCGGCGCCGCATCGAAGCGCCGGGAACGTGGCGCGCGACGCGTACCGGCACCCGGTCGAGGTGCTCGGGTTCTTCGGCGTGCGCGAGGACGCCACGATGGTGGAGATCCTGCCGGGAAGCGCCGGCTATTACCTGGAAATCCTCGCGCCCTACCTCAAAGCGCGCGGCCGCTACGTCGCCGCCGACCGCGACGAGGCGGCGCCGCCGCAGTACCTCGCCGACCACAAGCGGCTGCTGGCGCGCCTCCAGGCCGAGCCCGCCCTCTACGGAAAGGTCGCGGTCACGAAGTTCTACGCCGACCGGCACGAGATCGCGCCGCCGGGCAGCGCCGATTTCGTGCTCACCTTCCGCAACCTGCACAACTGGGTCGAGCGCGGCGAGATCGAAGCGGCGCTGCGCGCTTTCCACAAGGCGCTCAAGCCGGGCGGCGTGCTCGGCGTGGTCGATCACCGCGGCCGCGACGACCTGCCGCAGGAAGCGCAGATGAAGTCGGGCTACGTGCGCGAGGACTATGCCATCGCCCTGATTGAGAAGGCCGGCTTCCGCCTGGCGGGCGCATCCGAAGTCAACGCCAATCCGAAGGACACGAAGGATCATCCGGAAGGCGTGTGGACGCTGCCGCCGACCTATCGCCTCAAGGACAAGGACCGCGCGAAGTACCAGGCGATCGGCGAGAGCGATCGCTTTACGCTCAAATTCGTCAAGCAGTGATAGGCTCGCGCCGATGAAAGTCGTCCTGTCCGCTTTCCTGATTGCGGCTGCGGCGCTTCCGGGCGTCGCCTGGAGCCACCACTTCATGGAGAACGCGCTGCCGCAGACTTTCGCGCAGGGCTTTCTGTCGGGACTGGGCCATCCGGTGATCGGCGCAGACCACGCAGCCTTCATCGTCGCTGCCGGGTTCTTCCTCGCGCTCGCCGAGCGCGGGCTGTGGGGCGTCGCCGCGCTGATCCTCGGCAGCCTCGCCGGCGCGGCGCTGCATCTTGCGGGAATCGGACTGCCGTGGAACGAGACGCTCGTCGCCGCTTCGGTGGTGCTGATCGGCGCCCTCGTCCTCGCGAGGCGAACCCTGGGGCTCGCATGGCTCGCGGGCGGGCTCGCGCTCGCAGGCCTGCTGCACGGCCACGCCTACGCCGAGTCGATCTTCGGCGCCGAGCCTTTGCCGCTCGGCGCCTATCTCGCCGGCTTCTCGCTGGTGCAGCTCGCCGTCGCCGCGGCGGCGTTCGCCCTGCACCGCTACCTGATGGCGTCGAAGGCGGCGTGGACGAAGCCGGTCTCCTCGGCGCTCGGCGCGTCGGTTTGCGTGATCGGGATCGCCTTTATTGCCTCGGCCTGAAGCTCTCGCGGTCGAGCTGCGCTATGCCACGGTGCCCTTCCTCGGCGCGCTCGCCGTGCATTACTGGTTCGTGGTGCTCGACAAGGCAACCGGCGAATGCCATCGTTGGGAGGTGTGGCAGACGAAGAACGCCGGCGGCGCGAGCATCGGGCACGTCCACTGCGACCTGAAGCCGCCGCAGGCAAACGTCGGCGGCGGCCCGGCGCGCCTCGCTGCGCAATGGCGCGGCGAAGCGGCGCTGAGGATCAAGTCGGTGCTGGATCGGGCCGCGGACTATCCGCATTGCGGGCATTACCGCTACTGGCCGGGCCCGAACAGCAACACCTTCGTCGCGTGGGTGCTGCGCGAAGCGGCGGTGCCGCAGCGCCTCGGCCGCCGGGCGCTCGGGCAGGGCTACCGCAGCGGCCGCGGCGGCGGCTGAGCATCGCCCAGCTGGAGCGGCTTCTCGGTGCTGAGGATGCGGATCCTGAGCGGCTTGCCCGGCGTCTCCGGCGCGACCACTTCGCCCTCGGCGCGTCCGAGGAGCGCGAGCCCGACCGGCGAGAGCACCGACACGCGGCCCGCGCCGGCGTCCGCCTCGGTCGGATAGGCGAGCGTCACCCGGCGGCGCACCGCGCCCGGCTCCTCCTCGTAGGAGACCAGCGAGTTCATGGCGACGCGGTCCGCAGGCAGGCTCTCGTGCGGCACCATGCGCGCCTCGCCGATGATCCCGGCGAGCGCCTCGGCGGCGGTCCCGGCGGCGGGCACGTGCCGGAAATCCTCGAGCATCGACGCGAGCACTTCCGCATCGCTCGTCGAAATCACCAGTTCCTGCCGCATTGCCATTGGCCCCTCCATGCACTGCGTCGATCGTGGGAATTACGGGACTGAAACCCTGCAGCCTGCCGGGCCACGTTACCACAGGGAAGATAAATTTCAACCGCCGGCGCCGAGGGTCTCCAGGAAGATGCGGGCCTTCGGCGGCACCAGGCGGCGGCCCGGCAGCAGCGCATAGATGCGAAGCGGCGCGCACTCGTAGTCCGGAAGGAGCTCCTGCAGGCGCCCCTCTTTCACCGCTTCCTGGCAGAACGTATAGACGATGCGCGATACGCCCAGGCCCTCGAGGGTGGCGCGGCGGCGCACGTCCGCGTTGGGACTGCGCATGCGCGGCCGGATCGGCACCGAATGCGAGCTCCCCTTGGCATCCGTGAAAGACCACTCGGCATCGGCCGGAGCGGCGATCGCCGGCAGGTCGGCGAGATCCTCGGGCGCCCTTACCTGGCGATGGCGCTCCAGCAGGCGCGGCGCGGCGAACAGCCCGCGCTTGAGCGAAAACACCCTGCGCGCCACGCGCCCGCTGTCCGGAAGGTCCTGGTCGTAGTACGAGAAGACGATGTCGTAGCTGCGGTCGAGCGGATCGACGCGCCCGTACTCGACGTCGATGTCGATGCGCAGGTCGCGATAGCGCGCGAGCATCGCGCAGGCCACCGCGCCGAGGTGATGCGCGCCGAACTCGTAGGGCGCGGCGATGCGCAGCGTGCCCGCGACCGCATTGCCCCGCGCCGCCGCATTGGCGCGCACCTCGCGCAGCCGCTGGAACATCGGCGCGGCGTCCTGGAACAGCGATTCCCCGGCTTCGGTCGGACGCACGCGGCGCGTCGTGCGCTGCAGCAGGCGCGCGCCGAGCTCGCCCTCGAGGCGGGCCACCGAGGCGCTGACGCTCGACTTCGGCCGGCCGAGCGCCTTCGCCGCCGCGGTAAACCCCCCGTACTCGATCACGCAGCAGAACGCGTCGACGTCGTTCCAGTCCATTGTTCGGTATTCTGGACAATGTATCCAGGCCACGCAATTTATCCCCTGCCGGGAGGCTCGTACACTGCGCTTTGCCATGAGCCACTTCCTGATGAACTGCTGGTACGTCGCGGCCTGGGACCACGAGCTGGACGGGGGCAAGCTGCTGGCGCGCACCCTCCTCGAGAAGCCGGTGCTGCTCTACAAGGGCGAAAGCGGCCAGATGGTCGCGCTCGACAACCGCTGCTGCCACCGCGGCGCGAAGCTCTCGAACGGCCGCCTCGAGGGCGACGACATCCGCTGCATGTACCACGGCCTGAAGTTCAACGCCGCCGGCAAGTGCATCCAGATCCCCGGCCAGGACGACATCCCGAAAGGCCTGGGTGTGCGCAGCTACCCGGTGCTCGCGCGCCAGCACCTGGTCTGGATCTGGCTGGGCGATCCCGCGGCGGCCGACCCGGCGAAGATCGTCGACATCCCCTACCTCGCCAGCCCGGCGTGGCGCGGCAAGCCCGGCTACCTGCACTACGACGCGAACTACCTGCTGATCGTCGACAACCTCTCGGACTTCGCGCACCTCGCCTTCGTGCACGCGAAAACGCTCGGCGGCTCCGAGGAATACGCGTTCAAGACCAGGCCGGTGGCGGTCGAGCGGCTGGAGGACGGCTTCCGCGTCGAGCGCTGGCACATGAATGCCGACTGCCCGCCGTTTCATCGCAAGGTGGTGAGAAACCTGGAAAAGGTCGATCGCCGCAACATCGGCCGCATGCACGTGCCCGGCATCTTCTTTCTCGAGTCGCTGTTCGCCCCCGCCGCAGGCGGCGCCGAGAAGGGCAACCGCGAAGGCGCCAAGGAGTACCGCAACTGCCAGTTCTTCACGCCGGAAACGGCGCGCTCGACGCATTTTTTCTGGAACTACCTCCACGACTACGGCCTCGACGACCCGAGCATCGCGGAATCGCTCTACGACAGCATGGTCGAAGGGTTCATGGAGGACAAGTTCATCATCGAGGGCCAGCAGGAGATGCTGGATGCCGACCCGGAGTTCAAGTTCCACGGCATCGTCGCCGACGCGCCGCTGGCGCACTTCAGGCGGGTTCTCGCAAAAAGAATCCAGCTTGAAGAGAACATCGTGAAACAGGAGCCGATCCATGTCTAAGTTCGCCATCACCCCGCACTTCCGCCTGCACGAATGGGTTGCCGAGGAGAAGGGCTACTTCAAGTCTCAAGGGCTCGACTACGAGTTTCATGGCATTTGGGAAGGCGACGACGTCGCCAAGGCGCACGCCACCCCGGACAGGGTCGGCGCGTACCAGAGCTTCGAGAAGGGCCGCGACACCAACGTGAGCTGCGCCTGCCACTGGACGGTGAACGTCGCCGCTTCCGCCGGGCACGGCAAGCTCTACGCCGATTGCTACTCGGTCGCGCCGTCCGCGGTGTTCGTGCCGCCGGAGTCGGAGATCCGCAACCCCGAGGACCTGCGCGGTATTCCGATCTCGGTCGGCTACCAGTCGGGCAGCCACTATTCGACCATCCAGGCGCTCGAGCAGTACATGCCGCTTTCCGATATCAAGCTCTCCTTCGCCGACGGGATCCTGTTCTCGCGGCTGGAGAAGCTCGTCGACCGGCAGGTGCCGGCCGCCGCGGTGTTCAGCGGCCCGTACTACTTCCTCGAGCAGCTCGGCTTCCGCAAGGTGATCGACACCACGTTCATGATGGCCACCATGATCACCGGCGACCCCGACCCCGCCGACCTGAAGAAGTACTTCGCCGCCCTGCGGCTCGCGCAGCGCGACATCGACCTGCGCCCCGAGCTCTACACACGCCACTACCGCAACGAGTTCCCGAAGCGCTTCCTCGACCAGATGGACACGCGCCGGTGGGGCCCGGGCGAGCGCATCGTATTCGAGCCCTACACCCGGGAAGTGTTCGAGGACTCCTTCAAGTGGATCCGCGAGCGCAACATCTTCGAGCCCGGCGCCATGGGCGCCGGCCGCTACGAGGATGCCTGCGT
>DATKAX010000106.1:0-13227 GCA_035514595.1 Burkholderiales bacterium | reverse complement strand
TTCGTCGGACGCCGCGACGCCTTCGACAACATCGACATCGCCGTCGACTCCCGCTTCCGCCTCTACGTGGCCGACAACCTCGACAACCTGGTCCACATATTCGCCGAAGACGGCGCCTTCATCCGCAACTGGTCCCCGCTCGAGCCGGGCCGCGGTCCCACGGCCATTGCCGTCGATCCGAGGAACGACCACGTCTACATCGCGCGGACGCTGGGGCCTATCTACGAGTTTTCGGATCTGGACTGACCTGACCTAGACTTCCAGGTACCCCTTCAGCCGCCGGCGGCGCGTCGGGTGGCGGAGCTTGCGCAGCGCCTTGGCCTCGATCTGGCGGATGCGCTCGCGGGTCACGTCGAACTGCTTGCCGACCTCCTCCAGCGTGTGGTCGGTGTTCATGTCGATGCCAAAGCGCATGCGCAGCACCTTGGCCTCGCGCGGGGTCAGCGACGCCAGGATCTGGTGGGTGGCCTCGCCCAGCGACGAGTTGGTCGCGGTTTCCAGCGGTGACACCGCGTTGGTGTCCTCGATGAAGTCGCCCAGGTGCGAATCCTCGTCGTCGCCGATCGGGGTTTCCATGGAGATCGGCTCCTTGGCGATTTTCAGCACCTTGCGAACCTTGTCTTCGGGCATCTCCATCTTCACCGCCAGCTCCTCGGGCGTGGGCTCGCGGCCCATCTCCTGGATCATGGTGCGGCTGATGCGGTTCAGCTTGTTGATGGTCTCGATCATGTGCACCGGAATGCGGATGGTGCGCGCCTGGTCGGCGATCGAGCGGGTGATGGCCTGCCGGATCCACCAGGTGGCGTAGGTCGAGAACTTGTAGCCGCGGCGGTATTCGAACTTGTCCACCGCCTTCATCAGGCCGATGTTGCCTTCCTGGATCAGATCGAGGAACTGCAGGCCGCGGTTGGTGTACTTCTTGGCGATCGAGATCACCAGGCGCAGGTTGGCCTCGGTCATCTCGCGCTTGGCGCGCCGCGCCTTCGCCTCGCCGGTGGACATCTGCTTGTTGATCTCCTTGAGATCGCGGATCGGGATGCCGATCTTCTGCTGCACCGAGCCGATCTTGGAGAGCAGCTCCAGGATCGAGGGCTCGACCCGGCGCAGCGCCTCGCTCCAGGGCTGCTCGCCGTTGACCTCGCCCGTCAGCCAGCGCTTGGAGCCCTCGGTGCCGGGGAACACCTTGATGAAGTGCTGGCGCGGCATCTGCGCCTTTTCGACGCTGATGTCGTGAATCTCGCGCTCGTGGCGCCGGATCTCGTCGACCAGGCTCCTCACGCTGTCGGAGAGCCGCTCGACGGTGCGCGCGGTGAAGCGGATGGTCATCAGCTCGTTGGAGATCTGGTCGCGCGCGCGCAGGTAATCCCGGTCCTTCGAGCCCTTGTTCTCCAGCGCCTTCACCATCCTGTCGTACAGGCGGCGGATGCGCGTGAACTTCTCGAGCGCCTCGGTGCGCAGCTTCATCAGGCTCGCCGACTGCGCGGCGTCCGCGGCTTCCTCGTCCTCGCCTTCGTCTTCCTCGATCTGGGATTCCTCTTCCTCGGGAGACTCCGCGCGCTTCGGGTCGAAGTCGTCCTTGGCGTCGGGGTTGATCAGGCCGTCGACCACCTCGTCGATGCGCAGCTCCTCCTTCTCCACCTTGTCGGCGAGCTCGAGGATCTCGCGCACCGTCGTCGGGCAGGCGCTGATCGCCTGGATCATGTGGCGCAGGCCCTCTTCGATGCGCTTCGCGATCTCGATCTCGCCCTCGCGCGTGAGCAGCTCAACCGAGCCCATCTCGCGCATGTACATGCGCACCGGGTCGGTGGTGCGGCCGAACTCGGAATCGACGGTCGAAAGCGCCGCCTCGGCCTGCTCCTCGACGTCCTCGTCGGTCTGCGCGACCGGCGCCGCATCGGTGGCGATGAGCAGAGTTTCCTGGTCGGGCGCCTGGTCATAGACCTGGATGCCCATGTCGCCGAAAGTCGAGATGATGGCCTCGATCTGCTCGGCATCGACCAGATCGTCGGGCAGGTGGTCGTTGATCTCCGAGTACGTGAGAAAGCCGCGCTCCTTGCCGAGCTTGATCAGGTTCTTCAGGCGCGTGCGCCGGGTCTCGGCGTCTTCCTTGGGAAGCTCCGCGGGGATCAGCCACTCGTCCTTGCGGCCGCGCCGCCCGCCGCGACCGCGCCTGCCCTTGGCCTTGACCTCGTTGACCTTGGCTTCGAGCATCTCGAGCGCCTGCTTGGCGCTCTTGATCGGGGTTTTGGGCGCCTTGTCCTCGGCCTTCGGAGCGAGCGCCTTCGCGGGCGCCGCCTTGGGTGCCGCTGCCTTGCGCGAGCGTGCCGGCAGCTTGGCGCGCAGCGGCCTCTTCGCCGGACGCGGCCTGCGGGCCTTCAGCTTGTGGCTACGGACCGCCCTTTTCTTCGCCGCATGGCGAGCCTTCTTCACCTTCGACTTGCGCTTGTGCTGAACCATCTGCCCCCGCCTAGACCTGTTTGACCGCCAAAAAAAGAACCGCGCATTATAGTTGACCGGTCAAGGACTTGGAAGTGCCCCTTGCAGCCGCTTGAAGGTCAACACCTTCTCCTGGAAAAGCAGCCTTTCCTCCTTGGAGGCGAGCCCGCGGCTGCGAATCTCGTCGAGCTCCTTGCTACGGTGCCGGAGCTCGAGCTGGCTCAGGGCCTGCTGGAACTCCAGGCTGGCAGCCTCGGCCTCGAAGCCGAGATCTTCAGCATAGATTTGGGCTTTTAGCACCAGATCAAGGCATGGATGGCCCTGCAGGCCCTCGATCAGCAGCGGGAATGCCGGCTCATCGTCCGCCGCCTCGCACAGGGCGCGGATGGCGAGCAGCGCCTCGGTCTCGCGCAGCCCCGGATCGAGGCGGCCGGGATCGACGTGCTCGACCAGGCGCAGGTCCGAAAGCAGCGCCGTAAGCAAGCTCCATTCCGGGGACCCGGGCGCGTCGTAGCGCGGACGGGGCGGCGCCGGCCGCGCGTACCGCGCTCGCTGCGGCAGCTCCATCAGGCGTTCGATCTCGCCCTCGGCTACGCGCGCCAGCCCGGCGACCTCGTTGACAAGCTGGATGCGCAGCGCCGGCGCCGTGATCTTCTGCAGGTGCGGCCTGGCCGCCGACAGGAACCGCGCCCGTCCCTCCGCCGTCGCGAAGTCGGCATCGGCGCGCAGCTGGCTCAGGAGGAACTGCGACAGCGTCTCGGCCTCGCGCACGCGCTGCTCGAAAGCCGCGGCGCCGTGGCGCCGCACGAAGCTGTCGGGATCCTCGCCTTCCGGCAGGAACAGGAAGCGCAGCGGCTTGTGGTCGGGAGCGAGCGGCAGGCTCACCTCGAGGGCGCGCCAGGCCGCCTTGCGCCCGGCTGCGTCGCCGTCGAAGCAGAACACCAGCTCGTCGGAGAGCCGCAGCAGCTTCGCGACATGGACCGGCGTGGTGGCGGTGCCCAGCGTAGCCACCGCGTATCCGACGCCGAACTGCGCGAGCCCCACCACATCCATGTAGCCTTCGACCACCAGCGCGCGCCCGGCGGCGCGTATCGCCTCGCGGGCCTGGACCAGGCCGTAGACTTCGCGCCCCTTCTCGAACAGCGCGGTCTCGGGCGAGTTGAGGTATTTCGGCTCGCCCTCCCCCAGCACGCGACCGCCGAAGCCGACCACGGCGCCGCGCGCGTTGAAGATCGGGAACATCACGCGGTCGCGGAAGCGGTCGTAGCGCTTGCCCTCGCCCTCGAGCACCAGCCCGCACTCGACCAGCGCTTTCTCCTCGTAATTCGAGAATGCCTCCTTCAGCCCCTGCCAGCCCTCGGGCGCATAACCGAGGCGAAAGCGCGCGGCGATCTCGCCGGTCAGCCCGCGGCCCTTGAGGTACTCGATCGCGCGCGGCGAGCCCTTGAGCTGCGCGCGGTAGAAGTGCATCGCCTTCTCCATTGTCGCGACGAGGTCGGGCTCGCGCTGGCGACGCTCGGCCTCCTCGGGCGTGCGCGGCTGCGGCTCGGGGACCTGCATCCCGGCCGAAGCCGCGAGATCCTTGACCGCATCGACGTAGCCGAGGGAGCCGTAGGCCATCAGAAACCCGATCGCGTTGCCGTGCGCGCCGCAGCCGAAGCAGTGGTAGAACTGCTTGGCCGGGCTGACCGTGAACGAAGGCGTCTTCTCGTTGTGGAACGGGCACAGGCCGAGGAAGTTGGCCCCGCCCTTCTTCAGCCGGACGTAGCGCGAGACCACGTCCACGATGTCGACCCGGTTAAGCAGGTCCTGCTTGAACGAGTCCGGGATCATGAAAAATCGGGGTCAGAGCCCGATTTCTTTGCTAGGCGTCGCCACGAGCCGATTCTAGCGAAATCGGGCTCTGACCCCGATTTTTCTCAGCCCGAAAGCCGAGCTTTGACCAGGCCGGAGATCTTTGCCATCTCGGCGCGGCCGGCGAGGCGCGCCTTGAGCGCCGCCATCACCTTTCCCATGTCCTTGATTCCCGAGGCGCCGGACTCGGCGAGGGCGGCGGCGATCGCCTGCTCGATCTCGGCGTCGCTTGCCTGCTGCGGCAGGTAGGCGGCGAGCAGCTCGAGCTCGCGCTTCTCCGCCTCGGCGAGCTCGGGGCGCGCGGCCTGCTCGAACTGGGAGATCGACTCGCGGCGCTGCTTGATCATCTTCTCGATTACCGAGAGCACCTCGGCGTCGGAGAGCTCGACGCGCTCGTCGACTTCGCGCTGCTTGATCGCCGCGAGCAGCAGCCGGATGGCCGACAGGCGCGCCGCGTCCCGGGCGCGCATCGCGGCCTTCATGTCCTCGGTGATCTGCTGCTTGAGTGGAATGCCGGGCTAGTACATCTTCTGCGGCAGCATTTGGCTGCGCAGGCGCTTGTGGTGGCGCTTGACCGCGGCGGCGAGCTTGCGCTTGCGCTCGGCGGTCGGCTTTTCGTAGTACTCGCGGGCGCGCAGCTCGGTGAGAAGACCGGTCTTCTCCACGGTGCGCTTGAAGCGACGCATCGCGACTTCGAACGGCTCGTTTTCCTTGACTCGTACGGTCGGCATCCAGCCCTCGATCCGGCAAAGGGGCTGAATTGTATCAAAATCGCGCCATGCTGATCCTGGGAATCGAGACTTCCTGCGACGAAACCGGCGTCGCGTTGTACGACGCCGACAGGGCAGCGCTCGCCGCCCACGCCTTGCACTCGCAGGTGGCGATGCACGAGGCGTACGGCGGGGTCGTGCCCGAGCTCGCTTCGCGGGACCATATCCGCAGGCTGGTTCCCCTGACCCGGCAGGTCCTCGCCGCGTCGGGCAGGACGCTCGGCGAGCTCGGGGGCATCGGCTACACCGAGGGCCCGGGACTGGCGGGCGCCCTGCTGGTCGGCGCGGCTTTCGCCCACGGCCTCGCGATGTCGCTCGGCATTCCGGCGCTCGGCATCCACCACCTCGAGGGGCACCTGCTTTCGCCGCTGCTCTCGAAGCGAGCGCCGCAGTTTCCCTTCGTCGCGCTGCTGGTCTCGGGCGGCCACACCCAGCTCATGCGGGCCGACGCGCTCGGCCGCTACGTCCTGCTCGGCGAGACCCAGGACGACGCCGCCGGGGAAGCCTTCGACAAGACCGCCAAGCTGCTCGGGCTGGGCTACCCGGGCGGGGCGGCGCTCTCGCGGCTCGCCGAGGACGGCCGCGCAGCGGCTGTGCGCCTGCCGCGGCCGATGATCGCGAGCGGCGACCTGGAGTTCAGCTTTTCCGGCCTCAAGACCGCGGTTCTCACCCTGCTGCGCAACGACCCCCGGCTGCCGAGCGCCGACCTCGCCCGCGGCTTCGTGGAGGCGGTAGTGGAGGTGCTGCTCGCCAAGTGCGTGCGCGCGCTTGAGGTCACGGGAATCACGCGGCTCGTGGTCGCCGGCGGTGTCGGCGCGAACCGGCAGCTGCGCTCGGCCCTCGACGCCGAGGGCGCACGCCGCGGCTTCGAGGTGTTCTATCCCGAGCCGGAGCTTTGCACCGACAACGGCGCGATGATCGCGTTCGCGGCGGCGCTCAGACTGCGCGAAGACTCGCCCCGGGAGCACGCTTTCAACGTCAGGCCGCGGTGGGACCTGGCGAGCTAGGCTTTTTTCGCGCCGAGGCGCGCCTCGGTGCCCGCTGCGAGCCTGCGGATGTTGTCCCGGTGCCGCCACACGAGGAGCATCGCCATGATCGCCACCACGGCGAGCGCCGCCGCCGGGAGGTCGATGAGCCAGGCGAAGAACACCGCGAAGGCGGCCGACACGATCGCGGCGAGCGAGGAATAGCGCAAGAACGTCGCGATCACGATCCAGGTGGCGAGCGTACCCAGGCCCAGCCAGGGGCTCAGGCCGAACAGCACGCCGGCTGCGGTCGCCACTCCCTTGCCGCCGCGAAACCCGTGGAACAGCGGGAAGAGGTGCCCCAGGAATACGGCGAGGCCGGCCAGCGGCGCCGCCTGCGGCCAGTAAAGCGAGGCCGCCCAGACCGCCAGCCAGCCCTTGCCCGCGTCGCCGGCGAGCGTAAGGATCGCGGCGGCTCTCCTCCCGGTGCGCAGCACGTTGGTGGCGCCCGGATTGCCCGAGCCGTAGCCGCGCGGGTCGGGCAGGCGCATCAGCCGGCTCACCACGATGGCGAACGACACCGACCCGAGCAGGTAGGCGGCGGCGAACGTCAGCGCGGTCTGCATCGCGCCGATTCTATAAAATCGGCCGCATGACGGATGCCATCCTGATCCGCGACCTGCGCATCGAGGTGCTGATCGGGATCCACAAGCGCGAGCGCCACGTACGCCAGACGGTGTCCGTCGACCTCGAGATCGGCCTGCCGGGCCCGGCGGTGTTCTCGACCGACAGGGTCGCCGACACCATCGACTACGAGCAGGTGGCGCTCAGGATCCGCAGCCTTGCGGCGAGCAGCGATTTCCGGCTGGTCGAGACCTTCGCCGATCGCATCGCCGCGCTCCTGCTCGAGGAATTCGGGGCGCCCTGGGTGAAGGTCAGCGCCGCCAAGATCGGCGTCCTTGCCGAGGCGAAGTTCGTGGGCGTCTCGATCGAGCGCCGCAAGCGCTAATCCTCCAGGGCGACGTCGACGAGCTCCGGCCGCAGCGCCGAGATCAGGTCTTGCGTGCCGAGCCGCACCAGGAGGCCGCGGCGGCCGCCGTTGATGAAGATCGCCGGCAGAGCCGAGATCGAGCGCTCCATGTAAACCGGCATCGGCTTGCGGGTGCCGAACGGCGAGGTGCCGCCGACCTGGTAGCCGGTGTGGCGCTCGGCCTCGCGCGGCGCGCACGGCTCGATGCGCTTGCGGCCGGCCTGCCGCGCCAGGCTGCGGGTCGACACCTTGCGATCGCCGTGCATCAGCACCAGGAGCGGCCGCGCCTGCTCGTCCTGCATCACCAGCGTCTTGACGACTTCGGCCGCCGGCACGCCGAGCGCCTGCGCGCCGCGGCCGGCGCCGCCGTGCTCCACGTACTCGTAGAAATGCTCGCTGTAGCGCACGCCGCGGGCGTCGAGGAACTGCGTCGCCGGCGTTTTCATCCGCGCGGATGGTGCTTCGCGTGCAGCTGCCTGAGCCGCTCGCGCGCGACGTGGGTATAGATCTGGGTGGTCGAGATGTCGGCGTGGCCGAGCAGCATCTGGACCACGCGCAGGTCCGCCCCGTGGTTGATGAGGTGCGTGGCGAACGCGTGCCGCAGCACGTGCGGGGAGAGCGCCTTGCCCGGAATCGCGCGCGCGCCGTAGCGGCGGACGAGGTGCCAGAACGCCTGCCGCGTCATGCCCGCGCCGCGCGCGGTGACGAAAAGCGCGTCGGCGCTGCCTTTTCTTTCCTTCAAGTATTTCGAGATCCAGTGCACCGCTTCCTCGCCGAGCGGTACCAGCCTTTCCTTGGAGCCTTTGCCCATGACGCGCACCACGCCCGCCTCCAGATTCACCTCGAAGACCTTGAGGGCGACGAGCTCCGAGACGCGCAGGCCGGTCGCGTACAGGGTCTCGAGCATGGCGCGGTCGCGCAACCCGAGCGGCGTCGCCGCCTCGGGGGCCGCGAGCAAAGCCTCCACCTCCGCCTCGGCGAGCGTCTTCGGAAAGCGCGGCGCGCGCCGGGGCGCGTCGAGCTTCAGCGTCGGATCGGCGGCGATGCGCCGCTCGCGCAGGCAATAGCGGTAGAAGCGCTTGAGGGTCGATACCCGGCGCGCGGCGCTGGAGGCGCGGCCCTTGCGCGAAGCGAGAAACGCGAACAGGTCCGCTTCCCCGGCTTGCTCCAGAACCCTTGCCTTCAGAAACCGGGCGAGCTGCTCGAGGTCCGTCCGATAGGAGGAAATCGTGTTCTTCGACAGGCCGTCCTCGAGCCACAGCGCGTCGCAGAACGCGTCGAGCAGCGCCGCGCTCAGATCGCCTTCTCGTGCGCGAGAAGCCAACGCTTGATTTCCAGGTGAAAGCCCTCGCCGTGGTGCCCGAAGCCGCCGAGGCCGCCCGCGGCCACGACCCGGTGGCAGGGCACCACGAGCGGGAACCAGTTGGCGCCGCAGGCCTGCCCGACCGCGCGCGGCGCGGAGCGCAGATGCCTCGCCACCTGACCGTAGGTCAGCGTGCGGCCGCGCGGGATGGCGCAGATCGCGCTCCAGACGCGGCGCTGGAATGCCGAGCCGACCTCCGCCAGCGGCAAGTCGAAGCGCACACCGGGATCGTCGAGGTAGCGCTCGAGCTGGCGCGCGGCGCGCTCGGCGAGCGCGTTCGCCGGCTGTGCGAGCGGCACCGAGAACGGCAGGTAGGCGATCTCCGCCACGCGGGCGCCCTGCGTGCGGATGCCGACGTGCATCGCGGGGAATTTCAGGACGGCGTCGAACACAGCGCCTCGATCTGTGCGAGCAGCTCGTCGGGGACCTCGATGCCCGAGTCGCGCGCCGCCTTCTCCGCGGCGAAGCGCCGCGCGCCCGGAAGGCGCACTTGCGGCTCGGCGAGCATCGCGTGCACCACCGCCTCCACCCGCTCCAGGTACTTCGCGGTGCCCGCGAGCGCCGACGGATCGATGGCCAGGAATGCCTGGCCGATGCGCGGCCGGTTGCCCTGCTCGACGAAGAAGGAGTCCGCCTCCGGGCCGATCGCGGCTCCCGTGAGCGCCGCGCAGATCAGCTCGAACATGAGCGCGAGCATCGCGCCCTTCGCGCCTCCGATCGGGAACAGGCTGCCGTGCTCGATCGCTTCCTTCGGATCGGTGGTCGGCCTTGCGTGGCGGTCGAGCGCCCAGCCCTCCGGGATCTTCTCGCCGCGCTTCATCGCGAGCATGATCTTTCCGCGCACCACCGTGGTGAGCGCGAGGTCGATGACCAGCGGGTCAGCGTCCCTTCTCGGAAACACCGCGGCGACCGGGTTGGTGCCGAACAGCCCCTTCGCGCCGCCCCAGGCGGGAATCGCGGCCGGCGAATTGGTGAACGCAAGACCGACCAGGCCGGCGCGCGCGACCGGCAGCAGATGGATGCCGAGCACGCCGACGTGCGCGCTCGAGCGGATGCCGGCGAAGCCGATGCCGTTGCGCCGCGCGCGCTGGATCGCTTCCTCGACCGCCCACTGCGCCGAGACGTACGGCAGGCCGTCGCGGTTGTCGATCAGGCACACCGCTGCGCGATCGGCCACCATCGCCGGCTGCGCGGCGCCGTCCGCCCGGCCGTTGCGCAGCATGCCGCAGTAGAAGGGCACGCGCGACATGCCGTGGGTCGGCAGCCCCTGCTCTTCGGCGCTCACCAGGTGACGCGCGGCGGCTTGCGCCATGGCGGGATGCGCCCCGGCCCGCTCGAGCGCCGTGCTCGCCAGTCGAAACAGCTGTTGCGCGCTCTTCCGCATAATGAGGGCCCTAATGATAGGAGGAAACCGCCATGGGACGCATGATCGAGCTCACCGCTTCCGATAGCCACAAGCTCTCCGCCTACCGCGCCGAGCCGGCCGGCAAGCCGCGCGGGGCCCTGGTCGTGATCCAGGAGATCTTCGGCGTCAACAGCCACATCCAGTCGCTGGCCGACGGCTTCGCCGCCGACGGCTACCTCGCGATCGCCCCGGCGCTGTTCGACCGCGTGCAGAGGAACGTCGACCTCGGCTACTCGCCCGAGGACGTTGCCAAGGGGCGCGAGGTGCGCGGCAAGGTGACGAACGACATGGCGATGAAGGACGTCGAGGCGGCGATCCGGGAAGCTTCCGGCGCCGGGAAGGTCGGCATCGTCGGCTACTGCTGGGGCGGCCTCATCGTGTGGCTCGCTGCGGCGAAGCTGCCGGGGCTCGCTGCCGCAGTGCCCTATTACGGCGGCGGCATCCTCGACAACGCCGAGCTCGAGCCGCGCGTTCCGCTGATGGGCCATTTCGGCGAGCGCGACGCGCACATCCCGGTCGAAGGCGTGAAGAAGCTCGCCGGGCGGCACCGCAAGCACCAGATCTTCGTCTACGCGGCGGACCACGGCTTCAACTGCGACCAGCGCGGGTCCTACGACGCCGCGGCGGCAAAGCAGGCGCGCGAGCGGACGCTAGAATTTTTCCGCCGGCATGTCGGCTGAGTCGCCGAGCAGCGCGCGCCGCAAGCGCGTCTTGAGCAGCACCCCGTCGTGCGGCGGCAGCACGAGCGGCAGCTTCTCGTCGATCACCTTGATCGCGGCGAACACCGGGCCGGCACCGGCGTGGATCGTTTCTCTCAACGATTCCACTTCCCGCTGTTTTCTGATTTCCGTTGATTGCCTGAAACCGCATGCGCGCGCCACGGCGGCAAGGTCGACGCCGTGCGCGGTGTGCGTGGCCTGCATGCCGGTCTCGCCGTAGCGCTCGTTGTCGATCACCACCACCGCGAGATTGCGCGGCTGCTGCACGCCGATGGTGGCGAGCGCGCCCAGGCCCATCAACATCTCGCCGTCGCCGGTGACCACGAGCACGCGGCGCGCGGGCTGCGCCAGCGCGAGGCCCAGGCCGATCATCGCCGCCTGGCCCATCGCGCCCCAGGTCGGGAAGCTGAGCGGCGAGTCTCCGGCCGCCGTAATGTCCCAGGCAGTGGAGCCCAGGCCCGCGACGACCAGAAGATCTTCTCTGTCGGAAAGCAAATTTCCTACGACTTCCCGACGGTGCAAGGTTGCTTTCACTGATTCGCCTGCTCCTGGAAACTCTTGATCCCGATCACGCGCTGCGCGACGAGCACGGCTTCGGCGCCCTGCGCTTCGTAGGCGAGGCGCAGCGCGGCGCGCACGTGCGCCGCCACGGTCCGGGCCTCGCCCGCCTGCCGCACGGCGACGCCCATGGTATCGAGCACGCGAGCCACCGCTTCGCCCATCGGCACCTGCCAGGGGTTGAACTCGCCCTGCTCGCCGCGCATGGTGACGATCATCACCAGCGGGAAGCGGCATACCTTCACCATGCCCAGGACGTTGATCAGGTTGCCCACCCCGCTGGATTGCATCAACAGCACGCTTTTTTCGCCGCCGAGCCAGGCCCCGGCGGCAAGGCCGATGCCTTCCTCCTCGGTGGTGAGCGCAACGGCACGCATCGCCGGGTCGGCCTGGCAGAGCTCGATCAGGCGCTTGTGTCCGGCGTCGGGCACGTAGCCGACGATCCGCACGCCGGCGGCGCCGAGCTCGCGGTGCACTTCCGCCGGCCAGAATTCAGGCTGCATTCTCGAGCAGCGTCTCGCCCGGTCGCACGCGGGTGAACGCGACCGGCTTCATCGAAACCACACCCGACTGGGCGCTGGTGAACGTCGAGGCGTCGAGCGGCCCGCTGTCGGGAAAATCGGAGCGGAAGTGGGCGCCGCGGGAGTCGCGCCGGGCGATGGCGGCGGCGGCGATCACGCGGCTTACGGCGACCAGGCTCTTCAGGTTGAGCCAGTCGTGCCAGGTCAGGTTGAAGGCGCGGCTCGCGCCGGCGACCGGGCAGGCGTCGAGGCTGCGCTCCATGTCCTGCAGCTCGTCGGCCGCCGCCGAAAGCCCCGCCGCATCCCGCACGATGCCGACCTTTTCCCACATCACGTCGTAGAGCCTGTCGCGCAACGCCTCGAGATTTTGCGCGGACCGGTTGCCGAAGGGGATCTCGCAGCGGGCGACCGCCGCCTCGATCGCAGCGCGGTCGGGCTCGGCGTAGTCCGCCTGCCTCGCCCACGCCGCCATGGCGTCTCCCGCGACAGCGCCGTAGACCGTCGAGTTCGCCACCCCGTTGCCGCCGAGACGGTTCGCGCCGTGCACCCCGCCGGCATCCTCTCCGGCCACGTAGAGGCCGGCAAGCGCGGTGCTGCAGTCGGATCGGAACTCCACGCCGCCCATCATGTAGTGGGCCGTGGGCACCACTTCGACCAGGCCGCCCGCGAGATCGAAGCCGCAATCGGCGCAGCGCTCGACCATGCCCTTGAAGTCCTTGCGCACGCTCTCCGGGCCGAGGTGCGCCATCGAGAGGTACAGCCCGCCGTGCGGACTGACGTTCCCGCTTCTCATCTCCGAGAACATCGCGCGCGAGACCCGGTCGCGGGTGGCGCGCTCGGCCTTCGCGTCGTAGCGCGGCATGAACCGCTCCTTCGCCCCGTTCAGAAGGTAGCCGCCCGCGCCGCGCAGTCCCTCTTCGAGCACCGTGCCGGTCATGCGGGTATGCGTGCCGGCGAGCAGGCCGGTGGGATGGAACTGCACCATCTCCATGTCGCGCAGCGGCATTCCCGCGCGCAGCGCCATCGCGAGGCCGTCGCAGCTCTTGTCTCCGGAGGGCGTGTGGTACTTGTACATCGTCGGGCCGCCGCCGGTGGCGAGCAGCACCGCTCTTGCGCGCACCAGCAGGTACTCGCCGCTGCGCATGTCGATGAACAGCACGCCGGAGATGCTGTTTCCATCATCGCTTTTTATGAGCTCGACCGCTCTGTGCTCTTCCAGCCGGCCGATGTCGCGCGCCCAAACCTGCTCGGCGAGCCGGTTGATGATCTCGATGCCGGTGAGGTCGCCCTTGTGGACCGTGCGGTCGAAGGTCTGCCCGGCGAACGCCTTCTGGTGGAGGGTGCCGTCGGGGTTGCGGTCGAAGAAGCAGCCGAGCTCGTTCTCGAGCTCCCGGATCCTTTCGACCGCCAGGGTCACGAGCCGCCAGGCGAGGTCCTGGTCCGGCAGCCACCCGCCGCCCTCGATGGTGTCCATGAAATGGCGCTCGACCGAGTCTTCGCGTGCGAGCGCGACGTTGTAGCCGCCCTGCACCATCCGCGTGCAGCCGCACTTGCCGAGCAAGCCCTTCACCGCGACGCTGATGTCGAGCTCGGGCGCCGCCTTGTG
>DATKAX010000105.1:0-2686 GCA_035514595.1 Burkholderiales bacterium | reverse complement strand
TGGAACCGCGTCAGCGTCTACCTTTCGCTGTGCGCGGTGTCCAACCACATCCGGCGCTTCAAGCGCCCGGGCTACATCGCGCACCGCGACTTCACCCCCATCCAGTGCCTGCCCGAGGACTGCCTGCTGCGCGACTACGAGGTGCCGCTGCCCTGGAAGGACGGCACTCCGCCCGAGGAAATGTCCGGAATGCTGCAAGCAGCGTAGATGGAGTCAGGTAAATGGGGTCAGATCCGATTTTTCTTCCCTGATGAATCTTTTCTCTAAGCTCCAGCAGCGCGCCGCCCAAGGCAAGCCCTTGCGCGTCGGCCTGATCGGCGCCGGCAAGTTCGCCGCGATGTACCTCGCGCAGGTGCCGAAGACGCCGGGCGTCCACCTCGCCGCCATTGCCGACCTTTCTCCGGCCAGTGCGAGCGAGAATCTCGAGCGCGTGGGATGGGATGCGGCGCAGTATCAAGCTTCCTCCCTGGAAGTCGCATTCAAGGAGAACCGAACCCATCTGTCGGATGACTGGCAAGCGCTGGTCAGGCACCCGGCGATCGATATCGTGATCGAGGCGACCGGGAACCCGTCCGCCGCGGTCGAGCACGCGCTCGCCGCGTTCGCGAACGGCAAGCACGTCGTCATGGTCACCGTCGAGGCCGACGCGTTCTGCGGCCCGCTGCTCGCGCGCAGGGCGGCCGAGGCGGGGGTGGTCTACAGCCTCGCCTACGGCGATCAGCCGGCGCTCATCTGTGATCTGGTCGACTGGGCGCGCGCCGCCGGCTTCCCGGTGGTCGCCGCCGGACGCGGCCACAAGTGGCTGCCGCATTTCGCGCAATCGACGCCCGAGACCGTGTGGGGATACTACGGCCTGACGCCCGAGCAGGCGCGCCTCGGCGGCCTCAACCCGAAGATGTTCAACTCCTTCCTGGACGGCTCGAAACCGGCGATCGAGACCACCGCGGTCTGCAACGCGACCGGCCTCACGCCCGCCCCCGGGGGGCTCGCCTATCCGCCGGGGTCGATCGACGAGATCCCGGCCCTCATGCGTCCCCGCGAGGAGGGCGGGGTGCTCCACCACAAGGGACAAGTGGAGGTGGTTTCTTCATTGAGAAGCAATGCAGAACCCATCGCGTACGACATCCGCTTCGGCGTGTTCGTCGTGTTCGAAGGCGACACCGAGTACATCCGCCGCTGCTTCAGCGAGTACGGCGTGAAAACCGATCCTTCGGGGCGCTACGCCTGCCTGTACAAGCGCTGGCATCTCATCGGCCTGGAAGTCGGCATTTCCGTGGCGTCCGTGGGACTGCGCGGCGAGGCCACCGGCTGCGCCACGGGCTGGCGGGCCGACGCGGTTGCCGTCGCAAAGAGAGCGTTGAAGGCAGGAGAGATGCTGGACGGCGAAGGCGGCTACACGGTGGTCGGACGCCTGATGCCGGCGTCCGATTCGCTGCGCGAAGGCTGCCTGCCGCTCGGGCTCGCGCACGGCTGGAAGCTCATCCACGCGGTGGGCGCAGGCCAGCCCGTCAGGTGGGGCGACGTCGCTTACGACGCAAGTTCGAGCGCCGTGCGCCTGCGCCGCGAGATGGAGTCTTCAGTTTCTCCAGGTAGCGAAATATCTCCGTATGGTCCGCCGCGGCAGGCAGGCTCTTCTGCGCGGCGCGCCACAGCTCCAGCGTCTTCCTGAGATAGGGCGCCTTGATCCCGAGGTCGCGCGCGAGGCTCGACGCGATGCCGACGTCCTTTGCCATCAGCGCGAGCTTGAAGCCGGAGGAGAACGCCCCGGTCAGCACCTGCTGGGGAATCTTGCGCTCGGTGGTGCTGTTGCGGCCGGTCGAGGCGTTGATGGCCTCGAGCATCGCCTTCGGCTCCAGCCCGAACGCGCGCGCGACGAGCAGCGCTTCGAAACCGGCCAGCGTGCCTGCGGCGCCGAGGTAGTTGTTGAGCGCCTTGACCGCATGACCGGCGCCGAGCGGACCGACATGGAAGATCCGGTTCCCCATCTTCGCGAGGACAGGAGAGATCCTTGCGATGACCCCGGCATCGCCGCCGGCCATGATGGTCAGCGTGGCATCGATTGCCCTGGCGAGGGCGCCGGAGACCGGCGCATCGACCAGCTCGATGTCGTTCTTCGCGAGCGCGAGCCCGAGCGCCCGCGTACCCGCCGGATCGGACGAGCTCATGTCGACCACCACGGCGCCGGGCTTGAGCGCGGGCAGCGCATCGAGCACGGCTTCGCGCACGGCATCGGCATCGGGGAGCATGGTGATCAGCACCTCGGCCCCTTCGGCCGCCTCGCGCGCCGAGCCGCAGGTGCCGCTGCCGTTCAGGTCGAACGAGCGCACCGCGAAGCCTTCCTTCGCGAGGTTCGCGGCCATGGGCTGCCCCATGCGGCCCAGGCCGATGAAGGCGATGGTCCTCAACCGCCGTCCTTGAACACTTCCTTGGCGCAGCGGAAGGCGACCACGGCGGCCGGCACGCCGCAGTAGATCGCGACCTGCAGGAACACTTCCTTGATCTCGTCCCGGGTCAGGCCGTTGTTGAGCGCGCCGCGGATGTGCACCTTCAGCTCGTGCTCCTTGCCGAGCGCCGAGAGCATCCCGAGGTTCAGCACCGAGCGCATCTTGCGCGGCAGCCCGGGGCGGTTCCAGACGTCGTTCCAGCAGTAGGTGTTGAGCAGCTCGGTGAACTCCTGGTTGAACTC
>DATKAX010000104.1:0-16295 GCA_035514595.1 Burkholderiales bacterium | reverse complement strand
AACGTCATCGAGCAGGCGCTCAACGTGTGCCAGACCACCGTGGTGCAGGACGCCTGGGCGCGCGGCGCGCCGCTCGCGGTGCACGGCTGGGTGTACGCGCTCTCCGACGGCCTGCTGCGCGACCTCGGCTTCTGCGCCACCTCGCCCGGCGAGGTCGCGGGCGCCTACGCCGCCGCGCAGGCCGCGCTCAAGTAGCCTTGGGACGCTCCTTCTTCCACTTCTCGTAGCACTCGAGGCCGCAGAAGTGGAGCATGTAGTCCTGCGCTTCCGGAACCACCGCCTCGGACTTCGGCACCTCCTTCCGGCACACGCCGCACTTCACGTGCTCCGGTTCCTTCGGCTTATCGGGCCTGGGCATTGCAAACCTCTCAAAGCGTCCTGATCTGGACCTTGCGGAATTTTATGACGCCCCTCGCCCACTGCAGCGCGATCGGCCCGCGCGCGAACTGCTTGTCCTCCGCCTCGACCGTCTTCTGGCCGTTCAGCACCACTGTGAGCTTCGGTCCCCTGGCGGTGATCTCGTACGTGTTCCACTTGCCGCCGGCCTTGGGCATCGGCGCGATCTTCGCGATGTGCACGATCGCCCCGGTGCCATACGAAGGGTCCGGCCGCTGGTCGAAGATGTTCGCCTCGTAGCAGGTCTTGTCGGTGATCTTCCCGGCATCGGCGCAGCGCATGTAGATCCCGCTGTTCGCGTCGTCGCTCGCCCAGAACTCCACCCGCAGCACGAAGTCGCCGTACGCGTCCTTCGACACCAGGAACCCCGGCTTGCCGCCGTCGGCCTGCACCAGCCCGTCGGCCACCGACCAGTTGGCGCCGCCGACCTGGTTCCAGTTCTCCATCCCTTTGGAACCGTCGAGCAGCGTGCTGTAGCCGCCCATGCTCTCGGGCAGCATCGTGCAACCCGCAGCGCCCAGCCCAATCGCAAGCACCCCTGCAGAAACAAAAGCGGACCGTCTCATCGTCTCCTCCCAAAGAATCGTTGAAGATCCTTCTCCTTTTGCCGCGCGCGCAGCATGAGCCTGCGAATGCGCAGCGTCAAGATGATCCACGCTGAGGCGAGGCGAGCGCGAAGGACTGGAGTTGCTCATAGCGCGAGCCGTCGCTCGAGAGGGTCGAGGCGACGAGGGTGAAGGCGTCGACCGGCCACGAGAGCGATGGGAGGTCCGGAAGAGCGCGCGGGGCGCGGGCCTTGCGAAGCAGGGTGACGTGGGCGGCGAAGGGGCGAGGCTCCAGGGCGAGGCCGGCGGCGGCGAGGGCGGCGTGGAGGTCGGCGGCGAGGCGCGCGAGGGGATCGGGCATGACGCGCGGGCTGGCCCAGACGATCTGGTTGCGCTTCACGTAGCGCGCTTCTTCGAGCGGCAGGTCGTGGCGCGGGCCCGAAACGGTGCGCGCGGCCGCGCTGGCGCGCGCGGGGTCGGCGTCGCCGAGGAAGGCGAGTGTCAGGTGGATACTCGCCGCGGGGATGACGCGGCCGCCGGTGTCGCGCCGTACCTCTTGCGCCCAGGCTTCCAGGGCCCGCGCGGTGGCGGGCGGTGGCCAGAGCGCGAAAAACAGTCTCACTCGGAGGCGAGGTGCTTGCGCGTCAGCGCGGCGAGCGTGCGCTCGTTGGAGTCGGCGGATTTCTCCAGCGCTGCGGCGATCCTTTCCTGCTCGTCGCGGCCGCGGTTCTGGGAGAGCTTCCAGCGCGCTTCAAGCCGCGCCACCGGGATCTCGAAGTTGACGATGCCGCCGAGCATCTTCTCGACGTATTCAGGCCGCAGGGCGTCGAACTGCGGCAGCCACTGCGGGTCGAGCGTCGCCACCAGGCGCCGCTGTGAGGCATGCTTTTCCGCGGCGTCGGTGATGACCCGCGGGATTCCGTAGGCGTGCACCGCGGCGTAGTTCCAGGTGGGCACGCGCTCCTTTTCCGCGTACCAGCGCGGCGAGACGTAGGCATGCGGGCCCGAGAACACCACCAGCACCTCCTCGTCGAAGAACTCGCGCCACTGCGGGTTGGCGCGCGCCATGTGCATGTCGAGGAAGAGCTGCCCTTCCCGCTCGCCGATCTGCACCGGCAGGTGCGAGGCGTGCAGGGTGCCGCCGGTACCGGTGACGAGCACGGCGAAGCTGTTGGCGCGCATGAACGCGACGCGCTCGGCGCGCTCCTCGGGCTGGTTGTAGGGCGGCGAGTACACGGCTACTCCACGAGCGCGATCGCCTGCGCGGCGATGCCTTCGACCCGGCCGAGGAAGCCGAGGCCCTCGGTGCTCGTCGCCTTCACGTTGATCGCGGCCGGCGCGAGGCCGAGGTCGGAAGCGATGTTGCCGATCATGCGCGGGATGTGCGGCGCCATGCGGGGTTCCTGCGCCAGGATGGTGGCGTCGATATTCACGATTCTGAAATTTCTCTCTTTGATTTTCTTCGCCACATCACGCAGCAGCCGGCGGCTGTCGGCGCCGGCGAAGCTCGCATCGCTGTCGGGGTAGTGCTGGCCGATGTCTCCCAGGCCGGCTGCCCCGAGCAGCGCATCGCAGATCGCGTGCAGCAGAACGTCGGCGTCGGAATGCCCCAGCAAGCCCCGCTCGTAGGCGATCTCGACGCCGCCGATGACGAGCCTGCGTCCGGCCGCGAACGCGTGCACGTCGAATCCCTGGCCGACTCTCATGCGGCGCCGCGCCGCGCGAGAATCGCCTCGGCGATCGCCAGGTCTTCCGGAAACGTCACTTTGAAGTTTTCCCGGCTGCCGGCGACCAGTCGCGGCTTGAGGCCCATCTGCTCGACCGCGGCGGCCTCGTCGGTCACCGCGCCGGAGCCCCGCTGCAGCGCCTGCGCGAGCAGCCCGGCGCGAAACATCTGCGGCGTCTGCGCGAGCCAGAGCTGCGCGCGGTCCTCGGTTGCCGCGGCGCGCGGAGTTCCGGCTTCGTCGTTGGCGGCGCGCTTCACGGTGTCGGCGACGGGCAGCGCGAGCAGCCCGCCGATTTCGTCATTGCGCACTGCATCCCACAGGCTGTCGAGATCCTTGCGCGGCAGGCAGGGGCGCGCGGCGTCGTGCACCAAAATCCAGTCGTCGGCCTGCACCGCCGCCATGGCGGCGATGAGGCCGTTGTAGACCGAATCGCGCCGGCTCGCGCCGCCGCAGTAGAGCGGCTCTAGCCTGTCGCCGAACGCGCTCCAGTCGCAGCGGGCGAAGGCCCTGTCGTCGGCGGCAAGCACGACGAACACCGATTCGACCGGCGGCACGCAAACTGCTCGCACCGAATGCCACAGCATCGGCTTCCCGGCGAGCGTCGCGTACTGCTTGGGCTCGCCGCCGGCGAAGCGCGTGCCGCTTCCGGCGGCGGGTATCAGGGCAAAGACGGACAAAGGCTAAGTTCTTGTAATTCAGGGCGATATAATTACACGCTTTTTCGCTTGATGCACCGCGACTCGCTTCCCGCCCGCAGGCGCTATCCCCGGCTCGCCGGCTCGTCCGACGCGCTCGCGCTCGCCCGCCTCGCCGCCGAGGAAAAGCCGCTCGCGGTCATCGCCGCCTCTGCGCTCGACGCGCAGCGGCTCCTCGAGGAGATCGCCTGGTTCGCGCCGCAGCTGCGCGTGTGCCTGCTTCCGGACTGGGAAACGCTGCCCTACGACCAGTTCTCGCCGCACCAGGACCTGGTGTCCGAGCGCCTGGCGACGCTGTATCGCGTCCAGCAAGGCGACTTCGATGTCGCCCTGGTGCCCGCCTCCACCGCGCTGGTGCGGCTGTGTCCGCCGGCCTATATCGCCGCGCACACGTTCTTCCTGCAGGCGAAGACGCGAATCGATGCCCAGAAGCTGCGCGTGCAGCTCGCCACGGCGGGCTACCAGCACGTCACCCAGGTCGTCGCCCCCGGCGAGGTGTGCTTCCGCGGCGGGCTGATCGATCTGTTTCCGATGGGCAGCGCGCTGCCCTATCGGTTGGACCTCGACGACGAGCTCATCGATACCATCCGCACCTTCGACGTCGACAGCCAGCGCACGCTGTACACGGTGAACGAGGTGCGGCTGCTGCCGGCGCGCGAGTTCCCGCTCGACGAGGCCGGGCGCGCGCGCTTCCGAAGCCGCTGGCGCGAGCTGTTCGAGGGCGACCCGTCCAAGAAGCGGCTCTACCGCGACGTCTCCAACGGCGTGCCCGCGGCGGGCATCGAGTATTACCTGCCGATGTTCTTCGAGTCCACGGCGCGGCTCTTCGACTACCTGCCGCGCGGCTGCACGGTCGCGCTGCACCACGACGTGGCGGACGAGATCCAGGCGTTCTGGCGCGACGCCGTGTCGCGCTTCAAGCTGCTCGGCGGCGACCCCGACCGGCCGCTGCTGCCGCCGGCGCAGCTTTTCCTGCAGGCCGAGGCGTTCTATCTCGCGCTGCGCGAGCACCCGCGCATCGACCTCCCGGCGGGCGACGGCGAAGCCGGTGCGGACCAGGTGCTCGAGACGGCGCCGCTGCCGCCGGTCGCGGTCGACCGGCGCGCCCAGGATCCGCTCGCCGCGCTCAAGCGCTTCCTCGCCGCCTCGGGCCTGCGCGTGCTGGTGAGCGCCGAATCCCCCGGCCGGCGCGAGACCATGACCGCCTATTTCGCCGAGTACGGGCTCCAGCCCGCGCCCTGCGCCTCCTTCGCCGAGTTCGCCGGCTCGGCGAGCAGGCTTGCGCTGGGCGTGGCTCCGGTCGCGAACGGCTTCGTGCTCGGCGCCGAAGGCTGGGCGCTGCTCACGGAGGCGGAGCTCTACGCCGGCGTGGTGCGCCGGCGCTCGCGCGCGGCGGAAAAGCGCAGCTCGGTCGAGGGCATGCTGCGCGACCTGTCGGAGCTCAAGGTCGGCGATCCGGTGGTTCACGAGAGCCACGGCATCGGACGCTATCAGGGCCTGGTTTCCCTGGAGCTGGAGGAAGGCCAGAGCGAATTCCTGCTTCTCGAGTACGAGGGCGAAGACAAGCTCTACGTCCCGGTGTCGCAGCTCGGCATGATCGGCCGCTACAGCGGCGCGCAGCCCGAGGAGGCGCCGCTGCACAAGCTCGGCAGCGGCCAGTGGGACAAGGCAAGAGCGCGCGCCGCGAAGCAGGTGCGAGACACCGCGGCGGAGCTGCTTGCGCTCTACGCGAAACGCGCCGCGCGCCTGGGACATGGTTTTTCCGTCAAGCAGCATGACCTGGAGGCTTTCGCGGAGGGCTTCGGCTTCGAGGAGACCACGGACCAGGCGGCCGCGATCGAGGCGGTGATCGCCGACATGGCCTCGGGCAAGCCGATGGACCGGCTGGTGTGCGGCGACGTCGGCTTCGGCAAGACCGAGGTGGCGCTGCGGGCCGCCTTCGTCGCGGTCGCCGACGGCAGGCAGGTGGTGGTGCTGTGCCCGACCACCCTGCTTGCCGAGCAGCACTTTCAGAGCTTCTCGGACCGCTTCGCCGACTGGCCGGTGAAGATTGCCGAGCTTTCCAGGTTCAAAACCGGGAAAGAAAGCGCGGAAACCCTCAAACAGCTGGAAAGCGGCGAGATCGACATCGTCATCGGCACGCACAAGCTGCTGTCGAGGGACGTGAAGCTCAAGCGCCTGGGGCTCGCCATCATCGACGAGGAGCACCGCTTCGGGGTGCGCCAGAAGGAGGCGCTGAAGCGCCTGCGCGCCGAAGTGGACGTGCTGACGCTCACCGCGACGCCCATCCCGCGCACGCTTGCGATGTCGCTCGAGGGCATCCGCGACTTCTCGGTGATCGCCACCGCGCCCGAGAAGCGGCTCGCGATCAAGACCTTCGTCTCGCCCTGGTCCGAGGGGCTGATCCGCGAGGCGGTGATGCGCGAGCTCAAGCGCGGCGGGCAGGCGTTCTTCCTGCACAACGAGGTCGAGTCGATCGAGCGCATGCGCGAGCGGCTCGAGCGGCTGCTGCCGGAGGCGCGCATCGCGGTGGCGCATGGCCAGCTGCGCGAGCGCGAGCTCGAGCGCGTGATGCGCGACTTCACCGCGCAGCGCTTCAACCTGCTGCTGTGCTCGACCATCATCGAGACCGGCATCGACATCTCGACCGCCAACACCATCGTGATCCACCGCGCCGACAAGTTCGGCCTGGCGCAGCTCCATCAGCTGCGCGGCCGCGTCGGGCGCTCGCACCATCAGGCGTACGCCTATCTGCTGACCCCGCCGGAAGAGGCATTGAGCAGGAATGCCCTGAAAAGGCTCGAGGCGATCCAGTCGATGGAGGAACTCGGCTCGGGCTTCTACCTCGCGATGCACGACCTCGAGATCCGCGGCGCGGGCGAGATTCTCGGCGAGTCGCAGTCGGGCGAGATCCAGGAAGTCGGGTTCTCGCTGTACGCGAAGATGCTCGAGCGCGCAGTCAGGTCTTTGAAATCAGGACATCCCCTGGAAGATCCTTCCATCGATATTTCAACGGAAGTGAATCTCCACGTCCCGGCGCTGCTGCCCGCGATCTACTGCAGCGACGTACACGAGCGCCTCGCGCTCTACAAGCGGCTCGCCGACGCCGCGAGCCGCGAGGAGCTCGACGCGCTGCGCGAGGAGCTGGTGGACCGCTTCGGCGAGCTGCCCGAGCCGGCGCGCGCGCTCCTCGAATGCCACCAGGTGCGGGTCGCCGCCCGGGCGCTCGGCGTGGCGCGCATCGACGCCACCCACGAGGCGATGCAGTTCCAGTTCGTGAGGAACGCGCCGCTCGACGGCGCCAAGGTGATCGCCTTCGTGCAGCGCCGCCGCGGCGCCCGCCTCGCCGGCCCCGAGCGCCTGCGCGTCGAAGCCAAGCTCCCCGCCTGGCCCGAGCGCGCCCAGGCGGTAAAGGACATCCTGCAGCAGCTCGCCGCGTGAGAATCGGGGTCAGAGCCCGATTTCGATGAAAATCGGGATCAACTGATCCATGAACCTCGTCATCCAGGGGCCGTCGCTCAACGCGCTGCAGGCGCAGGAGGCGGCGCTGCTCGCGCGCACGCCCGCCATCGAGACCCTCGCCGAGCACGCCTTCAGGCTGCGCAACGCCTCGTTCGACGCTGCGATCCCCGCCTGGTGCGAGGCGCGGCGCATCGACCACGCTTTCATGCCGGAAGGCCGGCGCTTCGCCGGCCTGAAGCTCCTCGCGATGGACATGGACTCCACGCTCATCACGATCGAGTGCATCGACGAGCTGGGCGACATGGCTGGCAGGAAGGCCGAGGTGGCGCAGATCACCGCGCAGGCGATGCGCGGCGAGATCGACTACCCCGAGAGCCTGCGCAGGCGCGTCGCGCTGCTTGCCGGCCTGCCGCGCGCGGCGCTGGAGCGGGTCTACGAGGAGCGGCTGCGGCTCACGCCGGGCGCCGAAGCGCTCCTCGCCGCATGCAGGCGCGAGGGCGTCAGGGTGCTGCTGGTGTCCGGCGGATTCACCTTCTTCGTCGAGCGGCTGAAGGAACGGCTCGGCATCGACTACGCCATCTCCAACGTCCTGGAAATCGACGGCGAGCGCCTCACCGGCCGCCTGCGCGGCCGCATCGTGGACGCCGAGGCGAAGGCGGCCCGCTTTCGCGCGGTGGCGCAGGAGCTCGGCGCGGCGAAGGGCGAGACCGTGGCCATCGGCGACGGCGCGAACGACCTGAAGATGATGGCGCAGGCCGGGGTCTCGGTCGCCTACCGCGCCAAGCCGGTGGTGCGCAGCCAGGCGACCTGCGCGCTCAGCTGGACGGGCCTCGACGGGGTCCTGAACCTGTTCGAGTAGGAACCCATTCGCGCAGCAGCCGGGCGATGAAGTCGGAATAAGCGTGCCAGTCGCGCGGCCGATCCGCGATGCGCACCACCGGGATCGGCAGATCCCGCATCGGCACGGCGCCGGCCTGGCCGCCGACCAGGGCGAGCGCCGCGCCGGGCTCGCGCCCCAGGATCTCGAGCGCCGCGTCGGCGTCGCGCGCCTCCAGTACCAGCACCTCCGGCGCATGCAGCGCGAACGCGATGCAGGCGAGCGCGATCTCGTGAGGATCCTGCTCGATCAGGATGACGACGCTGCGGGCCATGCTCGCAGCCTAGCGGGCGGCGCGGCGCCGCGCTGTCGGGCAATTCTAAGAGTTTGAAAGGCCTACTTGCGCGGCTTGCGCCGCGGCGCCTTCTTGAGGTCGGCGAGCGACTCGTTGGCCCGCCGCATCGCCTCTTCGCCGATCTGCTCGAGCAGCTCGCGGTAGGTGGTCTCGCCGCCGCAGCCGTCGCACCTCATCGCGGTGGCGGGCTGCAAGGCGCCCGGCGCGAGCGGCGTGAACTGCGTCTCGCCGCAACGCACGCACTTCGCGACCACGTCGCGCACGCTGACGATCATCGGACCCCGCGCCCCTCCCGCAACAGGGCAAGAGCGCATCCTACGCCCCTGCCGCCTATTTCGCCGCGACCACCATGATCTCGACCAGCGCCCGCGGATCGGCGAGCTTCGCCTCGACGCACGCGCGCGCCGGCAGGTTCTTCGCATCGACCCAGGCGCTCCAGGCCTCGTTCATCGGCGCGCGGTTGCGGATATCCGTGACCCAGAGGGTGGCCGACAGGATCTTCGACTTGTGCGAGCCGCATTTCGCGAGCAGCCGGTCGATCTCCTCCAGGACCTCCCGGGTCTGCCCCTTCACGTCCTTGCCGAGGTCCTTCGCCACCACGCCGGCGAGATACAGGGTGTTGCCGTGCTCCACGGCGTTCGACAGGATGCTGGTCGCGTCATGGCGGGTAATGCTCATCGGTTTTCTCCTTGAGGGTAGTCTTGTCGTAGCCAGCGACCTTCTTGTAGCGCTCGGAGAGCGCCTGGAGCTCGGCGGCGCTGATCACTTCCTCGAGGCGCTCGAACGGGCGATCGCCGGTGCGCTCGAAGACCTCGCGCAGGATGGCGTCCGGCGGGTTGCGCCGGTTCTCGAGCACCACGTTTGCCGTCGGCGCGAGGCGCTGCGCCTCGTAGGCTTGCAACGCGCCTTCCACGGACGATTCTCTCTGCAGGCAGGAGGCGAGGCACTGGGCATCCAATATGGCCTGTCCCGCCCCGTTCGAGCCGCGCGGCACCATCGGATGCGCCGCGTCGCCGAGCAGCGTGACGCGGCCGAAGCTCCAGGCCGGCAGCGGGTCCTTGTCGACCATCGGGTACTCGAGCACCACCTCCGCGGCGCGGAAGAAGGCGGGCACGTCGAGCCAGTCGATGCGCCAGCCCTCGACCCCGGCGATGAAGTCCTCGACGCTTGCCTGGCGGTTCCAGTCCCAGCGCTTGTATTCCGGGGTCTCGATCTCCCACAGCCAGTTGACGAGCTGGCGGCCCTCGGCGTCGACGTCGTTGCGGATCGGGTAATGCACCAGCTTGCCGGTCTTGAGCCAGCCGGCGCGCGTCATGCTGGCGCCGGTGAGGACCGGCTTCCAGCGCGTCACCCCGCGCCACATGTTGACCCCCGAGTAGCGGGGCTCGCCTTCGGCCGGATAGAGCTGCCTGCGGATCATCGAATGGATCCCGTCGCAGGCGATCGCGGCTTTGCCTTCTACGGTTTCCCTGTCTTTGAACTTCAATGAAACACCATGCGCATCCTGTGCAAATCCCTCGCAATGCCATCCGAGGTGCAGCCGGTCCGCGCCGAGGCGCGAGCGCACCGCCTCGATCAGCACCGCCTGCAGGTCGCCGCGGTGGATCGAGAACTGCGGCCACTCGTAGCCGGCGCGCCGGCCGAGCGGCTCGCGGTAGATGAGCTGGCCGAAGCGGTTGAAGAACGCCGCCTCCTGCGTCTCGACCGCCACGCGCGAGAGCGCCGGCACCAGGCCGAGCCCGCCCAGCGCGCGCGTGGCGTGCGGCAGCAGGTTGACCCCGACGCCCACCGCCTTGAGCTCGTTCGCCGACTCGAACACCCGGCACGCGATCCCGCGCGCGTGCAGCTCGAGCGCCAGCGTCAGCCCGCCGATCCCCCCGCCGACGATCAGGATCTCATCCATGCAGCGGCAGTTTACTGCGCCCGAAATCGGGGTCAGAGCCCGATTTCGCTTCCAGAGCTGGCCGGGAGAAAATCGGGCTCTGACCCCGATTTCTCGCATTGCTGCTCAGTTCACCGCCAGGTAGGCCTTCTCCAGCGCGCCGTCGCGGGCGATGTCCTGCGCGCTGCCCGAGGCGACGATGCGCCCGCCTTCGAGCACATAGGCCCGGTCGGCCAGCGCGAGCGCGAGCCCGGCCATCTGGTCGACGAGCAGCAGCGTCGCCGCTTCCCGGCGCAGCCGGTCGAGGACATCGAAGAGATCGTTGATCACCGCCGGCGCGAGGCCGAGCGAGGGCTCGTCGAGCAGCAGCAGGCGCGGCCGGCCCATCAGCCCGCGCGCGATGGCGAGCATCTGCTGCTCGCCGCCCGAGAGCAGGCCGGCGCGCTGGTGCAGCCGCTCGCGCAGGCGCGGGAAGCGCTCGAGCATCGCCGCGATGTCGGCCTCGAGCGCGTCGCGGCGCAGGAAGGCCCCAAGCCGCAGGTTGTCGAGCACCGAGAGCTCGGGGAACACCTGCCGCCCTTCGGGAACCAGCACCAGCCCGCGCGCCGCCACCCGGTGCGCGGGAAGCGCCGAGATTTCGGCGCGCGCGAAGGCGACCCCGCCGCTCACCGGCCGAAGCAGGCCGGAGAGCGCGCGCATCAGCGTCGACTTGCCGGCGCCGTTGGCGCCCAGCACCGCGACCATCTCGCCCTGGCGCACGGCGAGCTCGATGCCTTTCAGCACCGGCTCTCCGCCATAGCCGCCGGCGAGCCGGCCGACCTCGAGCAGCGCCTCGCCCGCCGCCGAGCGGCGCGTCGCCGGGCGGCGCTGCTCCTCGCCGAGGTAGGCCTTGCGTACCAGCGGATCGCGCTGCACCTCGGCCGGCGTGCCGTCGGCGATCTTGACGCCGGCATCGAGCACCACCACGCGGTTCGAGATGCCCATCACCACCGACATGTCGTGCTCGACCAGCACCACCGCCACGCCGCTGTCGGCGATGCGCCGCAGCAGCGTCGCGAGGCGCGCCTTGTCCTCGCGCGACAGCCCTGCCGCCGGCTCGTCGAGCAGCAGGACCGAGGGGCGCGTAGCGAGCGCGCGCGCGATCTCCACCAGGCGCTTGTCGACGTGCGGCAGGTCGGCGGCGCGCGCCTCGAGGTCGCCGGCATAGCCGACGAAGGCGAGCAGCGGCCCGGCGCCGTCGCCGCGACGGCCGCGCTCCGCGATCGCGACGTTCTCGGCCACGGTCATGGAGCCGAAGAGCTGCGTCGCCTGGTAGGTGCGCGCCACGCCGGCGCGCGCGATCTTCCAGGCGGTGCGGCCCTGCAGCTCGCTGCTGCCGACCCGGATTTCGCCAGCGTCGGGCCGATAGAAGCCGCCCAGCATGTTGAGCACCGTGGTCTTGCCGGCGCCGTTGGGGCCGATAAGGCTGGTGATCTCGCCCGGCTGCGCCCGCATCGACACGTCCGATGCGGCGCGCACGCCGCCGAAGGCGATGCCGAGCCCTGCGGCCTCCAGCGCGGCCGGCGCCTCGGGGCCGAGGTCGACCTCGCCCGGCGACGCCAGGCGCTGCGCGCGCCGGCGCGCGGCGAGCCGCAGCACGGTTCCCACCGCGCCCTCCGGCGCCGCCCAAAGCACGGCGAGCAGCAGGGCGCCAAAAAAGAGCAGCCGGTACTCGGCGAGCCCGGCGAGCAGCTCCGGCAGCAGCACCACGATCGCCGCCCCCACCAGCGGACCGGCCACGGTGCCGGCGCCGCCGACCATCACCACCAGCACGAACAGGATCGACTGCAGGAACGCGAAGCTCGAAGGCGTGACGAAGCCCCACAGCGGCGCGAAGAACGCGCCGGCGACGCCCGCGCAGAGCGCGGAGATGGCGAACGCCGCGGTCTTGATCTTGACCGGATCGAGGCCGATCGACTGCGCGGCGGTCTCGGAATCCTTCACCGCGCGCATCGCGGCGCCCCAGCGGCTCGCCGCGAGGCGCCAGAAGCACCAGGTGGCGAGCGCCGCGAGCGCGATGCAGGAAAGCGCCACGCCGCGCTCGCCGAGCTCGAGGCCGAAGGCCGCGGGCTGCGCGATCCCCATGATGCCGTTCTGGCCGCCGGTCAGCTCGCGCCACTCCACCGCGGTGTGCTCGACGATGAAGCCGAAGGCGATGGTGACCATCGCCAGGTACGGCCCGCGCACCCGCAGTGCGGGAAGGGCGAGCAGCGCGCCGAGCGCGCCGGCAACGAGGGCTGCCGCGGGCAGCGCGGCCCAGAAGCTCCACTGCGCCGCGGTGGTGAGGATCGCCACCGTGTAGGCGCCCAGGGCGTAGAAGCCGACATGGCCGAACGACACCTGCCCGGTCAGCCCGAGCAGCACGTTGAGCCCGACGCCGACCACCGCGGTGAGCGCGAGCGTCGCCATGACGAACACGTAATAGCTGTTCGCGGTCGCGGTGAACGCCGCGGCGGCGAGGAACACGACGGCGAATGCCGCGAGCCTCATACCTTCTTCACCTCCGCGCGCCCAAAGAGCCCGTTCGGCATCGCGGCGAGCGCGACGATCACCAGCGCGAACGTGAGGATGTGGGTGTAGTTCGAGCCGAGCAGCGCGGTGATCAGCGATTCGGCCGCGCCGAAGATCAGCCCGGCGAGCATCACCCCCCAGGCGCTCGTGAGGCCGCCGAGGATCGCTACGGCGAAGGCCTTGAGGCCGAACACCGTTCCCATGTCCGAGTGCACGTTGAAGAGCGGCGCGATCAGGATCCCGGCGACGCCGGCGAACACCGTCGAGGCGGCGTAGGCGCCCGAGATCGCGAGCGGCACGTTGATCCCCATCAAGCGCGCCGCGTCGGGATTCTGCATCACGGCGAGCAGCGCCTTTCCGGCGCGGGCGCGCCGCGAGAAGAGGTGCAGCGCGGCGGCGAGCGCGAGGCCGGCCGCCGGGATCGCGATCTGCAGCGGCGACACGCTCAGGCCCGCGATCGGGATCGAGCCGCTCGCCCAGTCCATGGGGAAGCCGCGCGGCTCCTTGCCGAAGGTGAACAGCACCGTGTTGTCGGCGACGATGCCCAGCGCCACGGTGGCCATCAGCCAGGCGTTCGAGCCGCGGCGCGCGAACGGGCGCACCGCGAGGCGCTCGACCAGCACGCCGTAGAGCGCGCACAGCGCGAGGGCGAGCAGCACCGCCGGCAGCATCGGCCAGCCGAAGGTCACCGCCAAGCTGTAGGTGAGCACCGCGCCGAGCATCATCGAGCTGCCCTGCGCGAAGTTCACCGTGCCGGAGGAGGCGTAGGTGACGTGGAAGCCGAGCGCGAGCAGCCCGTACATGCTGCCCAGGCCGAGCCCGGAGACCAGAGCGGAGAGGATCAGCATGGCGAAAAACGCCCGGCCGCGCGAGCGCGGCCGTCCGGAACCGGCGCTACCCGGCTACTTCTTCATGCCGACGGGGAGGATCTGGTTGTCGATGAACTGCGTCCAGACGTAGTCGTTCTCGTTGACCGCGTCGTGGCTGCCGGGCGAGAACGGGTTGTCGTAGGTCTTGATCAGCCCCTCGTAGCGCCCGATGCGGTAGTACGCGTCGCGCACCTTGGGGCCGTCGAGCGAGCCGGCCTTCTCGATCGCAGCCGCGGTGAGCATCATGGCATCGTAGGCGTTCGCCACCCCGACTGCCGGCGTGACGTCGCCGGGCCCCTTGACGTCGGCATACTTCGCCATCAGCGCCTTCAGCACCTTCTCGCCGACCGGCGACTGCTTGCCGAAGAAGCTGTAGGTCTGGATGAAGTGCACGTCCTTCGCGCTCGGGCCGGCGAGCTCGGTGAAGCGCCCGCCCGCGGGACCCCAGTGCGACACGATCGGCGGCTTCCATCCCATGCGGTCGAGCGACTTCACCACCTGCGCCGAGGGCCCGACGTTGCCGACCAGGAACAGGCAGTCGGCGCCCGCCTGCCTTAGGCGCGTGAGCTGCGGCACCACGTCGACGTCGTCCTGGCCGAACTTCTCGATGCCCGCGGGCTTGAGCCCCTTCTCCTTCAGGGCGGCCATCAGGCCCTTCTCGTTCGACTCGCCCCACGGGTTGTTGATCAGGATCATGCCGCAGTTCTTGGCGTTGAACGTCTTCTGCGCGTACTGCAGCATCGCCTTGTCGACGATCTCGTCCACCGCCGAGACGCGGAACACGTAGTTGTCCTTGGCGCCGTTCTTGGTGATCGGCGTGCCGGCGGCCCAGGGACCCATGAAGGGCAGCTTCGCCTGGTTGACGACCGGCACGATGGCGAGCGACACCGGCGTGTCGAGGCCGCCGAAGAGCACCGCGACCTTCTCCCGGAAGAGCAGCTCGCGCGCCGCGATCACTCCCTTCGCGGGGGTCGCCTCGTCGTCGCGGCGCACCAGCTCGAACTTGCGGCCCTTGAGCGGCCCGCTCTGGATGCCGCCCCTGGCGTTGATCTCGTCGATCGCCACGGCGAGCCCGCGCGTGATGGCCTCGCCAGCGCGCGCCGATTGCCCCGACAGCGCGGTCACCAGACCGATCTTGATGGCGTCCTGCGCGGCCGCGGGGAACGCGACGGCCGTCGCCAGCACGAGGAAGAAGTTTCTGATCATGTGAACCTCCCGGAAGATGGCGCTAGCTTAGCAGGAGCTGTGCCATGCTAGGCTGCGGGCATGAGCGATCCCGCGAAAATCGTCGAGGAGTACCTGCGCCTGCACATGATCCCGGACCCGGACGCGGCGCGCCGCTACTGCGCCCCGGAGATGGAGATCCGCTTTACCGGCAACCGCCTGATGCGCGACCCGGCGGAGGCCACGGCGTTCAACCGCGCCCGCTACAAGTGGGTGAAGAAGAAGTTCGGCCCCACCCACGTGGTGGCCGGCGGCACCGACGAGCAAACCGTCGTCTACCAGACCGGCACGCTCTACGGCGAATGGCCCGACGGCACGCCCTTCGAGGGCAACCGCTACGTCGACCGCTATGTCGTGCGCCGCGGCAAGATCGTCCGCATGGAAGTCTGGAACGACAGCGCCGAGTGGCTTCTGGTGCGCGCCGGGCTCGCCAAGCCCTGATTTGGTGCAGCCGCTCAAGGCCCACGGCCGCTACGGCTACTCGGCCATCACCCGCCGGCCGGACTACCGCTGGCCGGAAGGCCGGCGGCTCGCGGTGTACCTCGGCTTCAACCTCGAGCACTTCGCCTTCGGCGAAGGACTCGGCGCGGCGCTCGGGCCGAGAACGCCGGAGCCGGACGTGCTCAACTACTCCTGGCGCGACTACGGCAACCGTGTCGGCGCCTGGCGCTGCCTGGAGCTCTTCGAGGCAATGCAGCTGCCGGTCGGCGCGCTCGTCAACACCGCGCTCTACGACTATTGCCCCGAGCTGGTCGAGGCGTTCGCGAAGCGCGGCGACGAGCTGATCGGCCACGGCCACACCAACGCCGAGCGCCAGGGCGAGATGAACGAGGAACACGAATCACGGCTGCTCGCGCACTGCAGAGACAGAATAAAAGAGCAATCGGGCGTCGCCCCCTCGGGCTGGCTGAGCCCCTGGATCTCGGAGAGCTTCGTCACGCCCGATCTGCTCGCCGAAACCGGCTACCGCTATACCCTCAACTGGTGCCACGACGACCAGCCGGCACCGATGGCCACGCGCAGCGGCGCGTCGCTCTGGTCGATCCCCTATCCGCAGGAGCTGAACGACATCCCGATGATCGTCGCGCGCCAGATGGACGGCTGCGACTTCGCTGATCTCATCGTCGACAACTTCGACGAGATGCTGCTGCAGTCGAGGGCGCAACCGCTGGTCATGGGCATCGCGCTGCACCCCTATATCGTCGGCCAGCCCTACCGCCTGCGCCACCTGCGCCGGGCCCTCGAGCACATCGCTAAGGCAAAAGACTCGGTGTGGCGGACCACGCCGGGGCGCATTTGCGACTGGGTCGCGGGAAATCGGGGTCAGAGCCCGATTTCTCACGGCAGGTAGTACGTGTAGCTCAAGTACGCCGAGATATCGGTGACGCCGTACTTGTAACCGCCTTCCTCGTACGAAGGGCCCGCCGCGGTGATGGTGATGCCCCAGTTGCGGTAGCGGCTCTCCAGGTACAAGCTGCCCGCGACCCTGAGGTCGTAGTCGCCGCTGGAAACCCGCGTCGGCGTCGTATTGCCGGGATATCCAAGGATCACGTCGCCTTCGTACTTCGCCACGCCTAGCCCCAATCCTACTCCCGCCCGCGCATACGCGCCCTTCGGGCGTTTCTCGCGACCTCCTGCTGATCCATGTCGAAGCTGGTGTAGTTGAACACGAAGTTGTAGCCGACCGGCGAGGTGCCGATGAAGGAGGGGCGGGTGCTGTAGCTCAGGAAGTACGCGGTCGTATCGCGCTGGGAGATCTTGCCCGAGGCGCCG
>DATKAX010000103.1:0-32654 GCA_035514595.1 Burkholderiales bacterium | reverse complement strand
TCGATGGCGTAGATGGAATATTCCTCGCGCAGCCTGCGCACCTGCTCCTTGGTGAGGCCGGAGTAGGAGAACATGCCGCGCTGGGCGAGGACGAAGTTGAAGTCGGTGCCGGGCGCGCGGGCATGGATTTTCTCGACCAGCTGCTTGCGCATCGCCTTGATGCGCTCGCGCATCGCGCCGAGCTCGCGTTCCCACAGGCTGTGCAGCTGCGGGTCGGTGAGCACGTTGGCGACGATCTGGCCGCCGTGCGTCGGGGGATTGGAATAGTTGGTGCGCACCACGCGCTTGAGCTGCGACAGCACCCGCGCGGCCTCCTCGGCGCTGGCGCTCACCACGCTGAGCGCGCCGACGCGCTCGCCGTAAAGCGAAAACGACTTCGAGAACGAGCTCGACAGGAATACCGGCGTCATGGCGCCGGCGAAAAGACGCGCGGCGTGGGCGTCCGCTTCGAGGCCATCGCCGAAGCCCTGGTAGGCGAGATCGAGGAACGGCAGCAGGCCGCGCGCCATGACGATCTCGCGCACCTTGTCCCACTGGCCGTGGTCGAGGTCGACGCCGGTGGGATTGTGGCAGCAGGCATGGAGCACCACGATGTCCCCGGCGGGCGCGGCGCTCAGCGCGCGTTGCAGCCCCGCGAAGTCCAGCCCGTGCGTCGCCGGGTCATAGTACGGGTAGCTCTTCACCGGAAACCCCGCCGCCTCGAACAGCTGCCGGTGGTTCTCCCAGCTCGGTTCGCTGATCCAGAGCTGCGCCTTCGGATCGATCAGCCGGAGAAAATCGGCGCCGATCTTCAGCCCGCCGGTGCCGCCCAGCGCTTGCACGGTGACGATATTGTCCTTCTGCGAACCGAATACCAGCTCCTGCACCGCCTTGTCGTACGCCGCCAGGCCGTCGATCGGCAGGTAGCCGCGGTGCGGCGAGGTCTTCAGGCGCTGGCTTTCGGCATGCCGCACCGACTCCAGGAGCGGAATCCTGCCCTGATCGTCGGTGTACACGCCGACCCCGAGGTTCACTTTCCTGGGATTCGGATCGACGACGAAGGCCTCGGTGACGCCGAGGATCGGGTCGCTCGGCGCCATCGGCACCGAGGTGAGCGGGGAAGGGGAATGCGGTGCGTTCATCCTGTTAAACTTTCGGGTTCGGCTCGAAATTCTACTCTGGTGATCAGCTTTCCCGACAGTCCTTTCCGTCTCGAGAAGCTTTTCGCGCCCGCCGGCGATCAGCCGGAAGCGATCGACAAGCTGGTCGAGGGCATCCGGGACGGGCTTGCCTTCCAGACGCTGCTCGGCGTCACCGGATCGGGCAAGACCTTCACGATGGCGAACGCCATCGCGCGCCTGGGGCGCCCGGCGCTGGTGCTGGCGCCGAACAAGACGCTCGCGGCGCAACTGTACTCGGAGTTCCGGGAGTTCTTCCCGCAGAACGCGATGGAGTACTTCGTCTCGTATTACGACTACTACCAGCCGGAAGCCTACGTGCCGGCGCGGGATCTCTACATCGAGAAGGATTCCTCGATCAACGAGCACATCGAGCAGATGCGCCTGTCGGCCACCAAGTCGCTGCTGGAGCGGCGCGACGTCGTCATCGTCGCCACGGTATCGGCGATCTACGGCATCGGCGACCCCTCCGAGTACCACGGGATGATCCTGCACCTGCGCCAGGGCGAGAAGCTCGCGCAGCGCGACGCCCTGGCGCGGCTGGTGGCCATGCAGTACGAGCGCAACGAGCTCGACTTCCGGCGCGGCACGTTTCGCGTGCGCGGCGACGTGATCGACGTCTTCCCGGCCGAGCATGCGGAGCACGCGATCAGGATCTCGCTTCTCGATGACGAGATCGAGAAGCTGGAGGTGTTCGATCCCCTCACCGGGCGCGTGCTCCACCCGATGGCGCGCTTCACCGTCTACCCGTCGAGCCATTACGTGACACCGCGCGAGACCACGCTGCGCGCGGTCGAGGCGATCAAGGCCGAGCTGCGCGAGAGGATCGAGTTCTTCCAGAAAGCCGGCCGGCTGGTCGAGGCGCAGCGCATCGAGAGCCGCACCCGCTTCGACCTGGAGATGCTCGCCGAGCTCGGCTTCTGCAAGGGCATCGAGAACTACTCGCGTCACCTGTCGGGGCGCGCCGCGGGCGAGCCGCCGCCGACGCTGATCGATTACCTGCCGCAGGATGCGCTGATGTTCGTCGACGAGAGCCACGTCACCATTCCGCAGCTCGGCGGCATGTACCGCGGCGACCGCTCGCGCAAGGAGAACCTGGTCGAGTACGGCTTTCGGCTGCCTTCGGCGCTCGACAACCGGCCGCTGCGCTTCGACGAGTTCGAGGCCGTGGTGCGCCAGACCGTCTTCGTCTCGGCGACCCCCGCCGAGTACGAGCGCCAGAAGTCGGCGCAGGTGGTGGAGCAGGTGGTGCGGCCCACGGGCCTGGTCGATCCGCAGGTCGTGGTGCGCCCGGCATCGACCCAGGTGGACGACCTGCTTTCCGAGATCAGCGCGCGGGTGAAGACATCGGAGCGCGTGCTCGTCACCACGCTCACCAAGCGCATGGCCGAGGAGCTCACCGACTACCTCGCCGAGCACGGCGTCAAGGTGCGCTACCTGCATTCCGAGGTCGATACCGTCGAGCGCGTCGAGATCATCCGCGACCTCAGGCTCGGGGAGTTCGACGTGCTGGTGGGCATCAACCTGCTGCGCGAGGGACTCGACCTGCCGGAAGTGTCGCTGGTGGCGATCCTCGACGCCGACAAGGAGGGGTTCCTGCGCTCCGAGCGCTCGCTCATCCAGACCATCGGGCGCGCCGCGCGCCACATCAACGGCAGCGCCATTCTCTACGCCGACCAGATGACGAATTCCATAAGAAGAGCGATCGGAGAAACCGATCGGCGCCGCACGAAACAGCTGGCCTACAACGAGCACCACCGGATCACGCCCAAGGGCATCGTCAAGCGCATCAAGGACCTGATCGACGGCGTGTACGACGCCGAGTCGGCGCAGGCGGGCCTCGTCGCCGCGCAGGCGCAGGCGCGCTACGAGGCGATGAGCGAGAAGCAGATCGCGCGCGAGATCAAGGCCCTGGAGAAGACGATGCTCGCGCACGCGAGAAACCTCGAGTTCGAGGAAGCGGCGCGGGCGCGCGACCGGCTGGCGGAGCTCAAGAAGCGGGTGTTCGGCGTCGAACTGGCTTCGGAATGAAGCTGCTGTTCGTCTGCACCGGAAATATCTGCCGATCCCCCACCGCCGAGGCGGTGCTGCGCCAGCTCGCCGCGCAGATGAAGGTTTCCGTTCACGCGGAGTCGGCGGGCACGCACGACTACCACGTCGGAGAGCCGCCGGACCTGCGGGCGCAGCAGCACGCGCGGCGCCGCGGCTACGACCTGAGCGGGCTGCGCGCGCGCCAGGTGACGCGGGGCGATTTCGAAACCTTCGATGTCATCCTGGCGATGGACCGGGGGCATCTGCGCGCGCTCGAGCGCAGCTGCCCGCCCGAGCACCGCGGGAAGCTGCGCCTGCTCCTTGCGGAGCGCGACGTTCCCGACCCGTACTACGGCGACGCCGAAGGCTTCGAGCGGGTGCTCGACCTGGTGGAGGCCGCGTGCCGCGACCTCCTCGCCGAAGTCCGCAGCCTTACTTCCTAGTTTCGATCTGGACCAGCTCCTCTTCCTGGGGAGCAGGATTGGAGCGCTCGCGCCGCGGCCGGCCGCGATGCTGCGGCTCCTCGGCCGGCATCGGCTGGGCGGGCGCCTTCGAGCGGTCGGTCTCGATCATCACCAGCCCGGCACTTTCCAGCAGCACCTTGGGATCGATCCGCGGTTCCTCCACCCGCGGAGCGGGCGATGGCGGCGGCGCCGGCGGCTCTATCGCCGCTTCGCGCTGGTGCGGAGGTTCATGCGCTACCTCGTGCTGCTGCGCCTCCAGTCGCTCGCGGCGCAGCGCTTCCTGCCGTTGCTCCTCGCGCAACTGATCCTCGCTCGTTTGAAATGCTTGCGGCGGGGCGGCGACCCTGGAATCCGGCGCGGCCGGCGCGCTCGACGCGGGTTGCTGCTCGTCGCGGCGCTCGCGGTGACGGTCTCGGCGGCCGCGACGCCCGCGGCGCGGCTCATCGCCCTGTTCCTGGGGGCGCTGCTGCGGCTGGGGCTGCTGGGGCTGGGGCTGCTGGGGCTGCTGGGGCTGCTGCGGCCCCTGTTGCCGCGGGGGGCGCTGCTGCTCCGGCCGCCGCTCGCCGCGCGGCTGCTGTTGCTGCGGCTGGCCCTCGCGTTGCTGCCCGTTGCGGCGTTGCTCGAGGCGCCCCTGTTGCTGGCGGTCGCCGCGGTGCTCGCGCGGCTCGCGCCCGCCGTCGCGCCGGCCTTCCCGGCGATGCTCCGGGCGCTCGCCACGGCGCCCTTGGTCGCGGCGCGCATCGCGCTGGGACGGCGGCCTCGCAGGCTGCGCCGGGGCAGGCGCTTGCGGGGGAGCGAGCGGCTCGGGTGCGGGCGCCTTGAACATCCCGAAAATGCGCGATAGCAGGCTGGGCTGCGCCGGGCCGGCGGTGACCGGCTGGGCCGCAGGCCCGGGGGGCTCCGCGGTGCGAGGCGGCCGGGGCTGCGCTTCCGGCATCATCGGCGCCGGCTGGGACGGGGTGATGGCCTTGACCGCGGCCTCCTGGCGATCGCGCTTGGGCTCGGCTTCGGCACCGGGGGCCTTGGGCTCCTCGGGGCGCTCCACCAGCTCGTAGCTCGAAGGCACGTGCTCCATCTCGTTCAGCTCGTCGTGGCGCAGGCGCTGCACCTTGTAGTGCGGCGTTTCGAGATGCGGGTTGGGCACCAGCACGATGTTGACCTTGAGGCGCGCCTCCAGCTTCTGGATCTCGGCGCGCTTCTCGTTGAGCAGGAACGAGGCGACGTCGACGGGCACCTGGGCATGCACCGCCCCGGTGTTCTCCTTCATCGCCTCTTCCTGCAGGATCCGCAGCACGTGCAGCGCGGTCGATTCGGTGCCGCGGATGAAGCCGGTGCCGCTGCAGCGCGGGCAGCTGATGTGCGCGGTCTCCTCGAGCGAGGCCTGCAGCCGCTGGCGCGAGAGCTCCATCAGGCCGAAGCGCGAGATCTTGCCGATCTGCACCCGGGCGCGATCGTACTTTAGGGCGTCGCGCAGCCGGTTCTCGACATCGCGCTGGTTGCGCTGCGACTCCATGTCGATGAAGTCGATGACGATCAGGCCCCCCAGGTCGCGCAGCCTGAGCTGGCGCGCCACCTCGTCCGCCGCCTCGAGGTTGGTGCGCAGCGCGGTCTCCTCGATGTCCCCGCCGCGCGTGGCGCGCGCCGAGTTGACGTCGATCGCGACCAGCGCCTCGGTATGGTCGATGACGATGGCGCCGCCGGCGGGCAGGGCGACCTGGCGCGAATACGCGCTCTCGATCTGGTGCTCGATCTGGAAGCGCGAGAACAGCGGCACGTCGTCGCGGTAGAGCTTGACCTTGCCGACGTTGCCGGGCATCACGGTCTGCATGAACGCGCGCGCCTGCTCGTAGATCTCCTCGGTGTCGATCAGGAGCTCGCCGATGTCGGGCTGGAAGTAGTCGCGGATCGCCCGGATCACCAGGCTCGACTCGAGGTAGATGAGGAACGGCTTCTTCGACTGATCCAGCGAAGCCGACTCCACGGCGCGCCACAGCTGCATCAGGTAGTTGAGGTCCCAGGTGAGCTCCTCCGCCGAGCGCCCGATCGCCGCGGTGCGCGCAATGACGCTCATCCCGTCGGGGAGCTGCAGCTGGTCGAGCGTGTCGCGCAGCTCGTTGCGGTCCTCGCCTTCGACGCGGCGCGAGACGCCGCCGCCGCGCGGGTTGTTCGGCATCAGCACGAGGTAGCGCCCCGCCAGGCTGATGAAGGTGGTGAGGGCAGCGCCCTTGGTGCCGCGCTCGTCCTTCTCGACCTGGACGATCAGCTCCTGGCCTTCGCGCAGCGCATCCTGGATGCGCGCGCGCCCGACGTCGACGTCGGGCTTGAAGTAGCTGCGCGCGACTTCCTTGAAGGGAAGAAACCCGTGCCGCTCCTCGCCGTAGTCGACGAACGCGGCCTCGAGGCTGGGCTCGATGCGGGTGATGATGCCTTTATAGATGTTGCTCTTGCGCTGTTCCCTTGACGCTGATTCGATGTCGAGATCGATGAGCTTCTGCCCGTCGACGATCGCGACGCGCAACTCCTCCTGCTGCGTCGCGTTAAATAACATCCGCTTCACTTTTTGTTCTCCTGCGCGCGCAGGAGACATGAGCCGGTGATTGCTCTCCTAGAGGTGTTGAATCTGAAAGAGAAACCTGCTGCGCGCGCTTCTAGTAGTATCGCTACTTCCGGTGAGCGAAATTAACCAGCGCTTCAGGCCCGGCTGCGGCCGGGCAGGAGGCGGGTTGCAGGCCGCCATTATGTGATTGGCCTGTGCCTCGCGACTCGAAGCGACGGCGAGATCATACGGAAAATGAATGACTTAAGCAAGGCTCGGGCGACCTGGCTGGAAGTCGGCGAAGAAGGCGTGGCCCAGCGCATCGACAATTTCCTGCTGCGGCGGCTCAAGGGCGTGCCGAAAAGCCACGTCTACCGCGTCCTGCGGAGCGGCGAAGTCCGGGTCAACAGCGGCCGGGTCAAGCCCGACTACCGGCTGCGAAGCGGCGACCGCGTCCGCGTGCCGCCGATCCGCACGGCGAGCAGGAGGGCTGCGGCGCCCCGGCCCCGCGAGTTTCCGACGGTCTACGAGGACGCGGCGATGATCGTCGTCGACAAGCCTGCGGGCGTCGCGGTCCACGGCGGCAGCGGGGTGAGCTTCGGCGTGATCGAAGCGCTGCGGGCGTCGCGGCCGCAGGCGAAGTTCCTGGAGCTCGTTCACCGGCTGGACCGCGATACCTCGGGGCTGCTGATCCTGGCGAAGAAAAGAGCCGCCCTGGTGGAGCTGCACCGCATGCTGCGCGAGGGCGAAGTTGAGAAGGTCTACCTCGCGCTCGTGAAGGGTCGCTGGGAAGGCGGCGGCCGCGAGCTGCGCGAGTCGCTGCACAAGTACGTGACCTCGGCAGGGGAGCGGCGGGTCGCGGTGCGCGAAGGCGGGAAAAGCGCCGTTACCCGCGTGAAGGCCCTCAGGATTGCCGAGCGGGTCAGCCTCCTCGAAGTCCGGCTGCTCACCGGCCGCACGCACCAGATCCGGGTTCACCTCGCGCACGCGGGACATCCGATCCTCGGCGACGACAAGTACGGCGACTTTGCGCTCAACCGCGCATGGGCGAAGGACGGCGTGAGCCGGCTGTTCCTGCATGCCGGCAGTCTGGCGTTGCGCCATCCGCTCTCCGGCGAACGGCTGCGGCTCGAGGCGCCGCTGCCCCGGGACATGCGCGAATTCGCGGCCGCCCGGCTCGGATGAAGTACCCGCTGATCGTCTTCGACTGGGACGGGACCATCATCGACTCGCCGCGCACCATCGCCCAGTGCATCCGGCTGGCGGCGAGCGATCTCGGGCTGGAGGTGCCCGACGCCGAGCGCGCAAGCCACGTCATCGGCCTCGGACTGCACGACGCCATGCGCATCGCGGTACCCGCCCTGCCGCCGAGCCGCTACGCCGAGTTCGCCGAATGCTATCGCCGGCATTTCCTGGCGCGCGAGGACGCGATGCAGCTCTACCCCGGAATGCGGGAGCTCCTCGAGGCGCTGGCCGGTTCGCGCCGGCTCGCGATCGCTACCGGCAAGAGCCGGCGCGGCTTGGCCCGCGCGCTCGAGGCGAGCGCTCTCGAGCGCATTTTCTGCGCCTCGCGCTGCGCCGACGAGACCCACCCCAAGCCGCATCCCGCGATGCTGCTCGAGCTGATGCACGAGCTCGAGGTCGAGGCCGAGCGCGTGCTGATGATCGGCGATACGTCGCACGACCTCGACATGGCACGCGCCGCCGGCGTCGATGCGCTCGCAGTCGCCTACGGCGCGCATCCCGAGGCCGGGCTGCTCGCCTGCGAGCCGCGCGGCTGCGTCGCCAGCGTTCCGGATCTGCGCGAATGGCTGCAACGCAACGCCTGATCTGCGCTTCCGGCGAGCTCGTCGAGGCCGGGCGCGGCGTGCGCTTCGAGGTCGAGTACTTCGGCCAGACGGCACCGGCATTTGCGCTCCGGCATGCGGGGCGCGTGCATGCCTATCTGAACCGCTGCGCGCATGTCGCGATGGAGCTCGACTGGCAGGAAGGCGTATTTTTCGATTCCGAAGGACGCGATTTGCTATGCTCGACGCACGGTGCCGTCTACGACGCGGCGAGCGGGCGATGCCTCGGCGGGCCGTGCAACCGGACCCCGCTGGTGAAGCTGCGCATCGAAGAGCGCGACGGCAGGGTCTACTTCACGGGGTTCGACAATGAATGACAACGGTGGTGGTTCAGGCGGCGGACAGTGGGAACGCGAGCTGGTCACGAGGCTCGCGACGGCGGCCCTCAAGGAGCAGCGGCGCACGCGCCTGTGGGGCATATTCTTCAAGCTGCTGACCTTCGCGTACGTGACGCTGGTGCTGCTGCTCGCGGTCGACTGGAAAGGGCGCGCCGACGTCACGGGCGGAAGAAAGCACACCGCCATGGTCGAGGTGAGCGGCCTGATCGCTCCGGGCGGGGATGCCAGCGCGGAGCGCGTCACGGCGGCGCTGCAGGCGGCGTTCAAGGACCGCAACACGCAGGGGGTGGTGGTGCTCATCAACTCCCCCGGCGGCAGTCCGGTGCAGGCGCAAAACATCTACGGCGAGATGCGCAGGCTGCGCGAGAAGTATCCCGCCATTCCGCTCTACGCGGTGGTCGAGGACGTATGCGCTTCCGGCGGCTATTACGTGGCCGTCGGCGCCGACCGCATCTATGTCGCACGATCGAGCATCGTCGGCTCGATCGGCGTGCTGATGAACGGCTTCGGGTTCACCGGCCTGATGGACAAGCTCGGCATCGAGCGCCGGCTGATCACCTCCGGCGAGAACAAGGCGATGCTCGATCCGTTCTCGCCCCTGGCGCAGAAGGACCTCGAGCATGCGAGGCAGCTCATGGACGACATCCACCAGCAGTTCATCGGCGTGGTGCGCGAAGGCCGGGGCAAGCGCCTGAAGGAAACCGCCGACATGTTCAGCGGGCTGGTCTGGACCGGCCAGAAAAGTGTCGAGCTGGGCCTCGCCGACGAGATCGGCAGCCTGGAGCAGGTCGCGCGCGAGGTCGTGAAGGCGGAGGACATCGTCGATTTCAGCCAGAAGGAAGGCGTCGTCGAGAGGTTCGCCAAGCGCTTCGGTGCCGGCGTCGCGAGCGCCGTCGCGGCGTTGGCGCTCAATCACTCACCGGGAATGCGCTAGCAGCAGAAACACCGCGGGCCGCCGCCCGGGCGCGAGCGGCGCGGCACGCCACTCGGCGATGCTCCGCGTGCGGATGGACTCCGTGGAAAGCGTGAGATCCGCGGCGACGCACAGCCGGGTCGCGCCGGCGCAGGATTCGAGCAGCGCCGCGTGCAGCGCGTCGCTGCGGTAGGGCGTCTCGATGAAGATCTGCGTTTCCTGCCCGCGGCGCGAGCGCTGCTCGAGCTCGAGGATCCGGCGGCGACGCTCGTCCCGGTCGCGCGGCAGGTAGCCGCAGAAGGCGAAACGCTGGCCTTCCAGCCCGGAAGCCATCAAGGCGAGCACGATCGAGGATGGGCCGATGAGCGGCACCACCCGGAAGCCTGCCCGATGCGCCGCCTCGACGAGCGCCGCGCCCGGGTCCGCGATCGCCGGGCAGCCGGCTTCGGATAGCAGGCCGAGCGAGCGCCCTTGATGCAGAGGGCCCAAGCAGGCCGCGGCGTCCGCGGTCAGCACCGCAATGTTGAGCTCGCGCACCGGCATGCCGATGCCGCCGAGAAACGCGCGCGCGCTTTTCGCGTTCTCTACGGCGAAGTCGCGCAGCGAGCGCACGATGCGCAGCGCGGGCTCGGGAAGCGCATCCTGCGGCGCGCCGCCGAGCGGGGCAGGGATCGCGTAAAGGATCAAAGCACCGGCAGTCCCGCGCGCTCGAGCATCTCGGTGAGGGCGATCAGCGGCAGCCCGACGAGCGAGGTCGGGTCATCGGTCTCGATGCGTGCGATGAGCGCGATGCCGAGCCCTTCGGCCTTGGCGCTGGCGGCGCAGTCATAAGGCTGCTCGCGCCGCAGGTAGGACTCGATGCGCTGCTCGTCGAGGCTGCGAAATACCACGCGGCAGGACACTACGCGCGACTGGACCTGCCGGCTGGCCGCGTCGAGCAGCGCCACCGCAGTCTGGAAGTCGGCCGATCGGGCGCTCAGGCGGCGCAGCTGCCACGCGGCGCGCTCGTGAGTTCCGGGCTTGCCGAGGCGCTCGTCGCCGCTCGAGGCGACCTGATCGCCGCCGACAATCAGCGCCTCGGGAAATCGGCCTGCGAGCGATTGCGCCTTGAGCAGCGCGAGCCTGAGCGCGGTCGCGGCAGGCGTTTCTGCGGGCAGCGGCGTCTCATCGCACTCCGGCGCTGCGCTCTCGAAGCGCAAGCCGAGCCGCGCGAGGAGCGCGCTGCGGTAAGGGGAAGTCGAAGCCAGAACGAGGCGCCGCGGCTGATCCATCACTTTGTTACGACGAGGGTTTTCCAAAATGCTATCATTCGCCGTTTATGTCGCGCCAGCCGGTGATCGATGGCTTCGAATTCGCGTCGGCCGGAGCGTCGCAGCAGGGGGTTTTGCCGCTCAGCGCGTTTCCGAGGCTGGGCGATGCGCTCGCCTCGAGCGCCGGCGAGGTCGCCTACTCGGTGAAGGGCATGCGAGACGAGCGCGGGCGGGCCGGACTGCGGGTGAAGGTCCAGGGAACGCTGCCGTTGCGCTGCCAGCGCTGCCTTGAGCCGATTGCCTTCGGGGTGGATTCCGACTCGACCCTGGTGCTCGCCGCGACGCAGGCCGAGATCGACGCCGAGCCCGCGGACCCCAGCGCGCCGGATCGCGTGCTCGCCGGGAAGGAGATGGCGCTGCGCGATCTGGTCGAGGACGAGCTGATCCTCGCCATGCCGTATGCGCCAAGGCACGACAATTGCGCCGGGCGCGCGAGCGTCGTCGATGCGGATGCGAGACTTTCGCCGTTTTCCAGCCTGCGCGGGCTGATGCGCAGCAGGCATTGACTCAGAGAGGAGCAGAACCATGGCAGTGCAGCAGAACAAGAAATCGCCGTCGCGGCGCGGGATGCACCGCTCGCACGATCACCTTACGGGTCCCGCGATCGCGATCGAGCCGACCACCGGCGAGACGCACCTGCGCCACCACGTGAGCCCGACCGGCTTCTATCGCGGCAAGAAGGTCGCCAAGACCAAAGGCGAGTAGCTCTCCTGATTACGGTAGCCGTCGACTGCATGGGCGGCGATCACGGCCCCCATGTGACGGTCCCGGCCGCGCTCGAGTTCCAGGCGCGGCTGCCCGACGTCGACATCGTCCTCGTGGGGCTGCGCGACGCGCTCGAGGCCGAGCTCGCCGCACGCGCGGCAGCTCCCGGGCCCCGCCTGCGCGTGCACCCGGCGAGCGAGGTGGTGACGATGGACGAGCCGCCGGCACAGGCCCTGCGCACCAAGAAGGACTCGTCGATGCGGGTGGCGATCAATCTGGTGAAGACCGGGGAGGCGCATGCCGCGGTCAGCGCCGGGAACACCGGCGCCCTGATGGCGATCTCGCGCTTCGTGCTGAAGACGCTGCCCGGGATCGACCGCCCGGCGATCGCCACCGTGCTGCCAAACATGCGGCGCACCAGCACTACCGTGCTCGATCTGGGCGCGAACGTGGACTGCACGCCGGAGCACCTGCTCCAGTTCGGCATCATGGGCGCGATGCTGGTGGCCGCGATCGAGCACAAGGAGCGTCCCTCGGTGGGGCTGCTGAATATCGGCGTCGAGGACATCAAGGGCAACGAGATCGTCAAGAAGGCCGCCGACCTGCTACGCTCGAGCGGCCTGAACTTCGCCGGCAACGTGGAAGGCGACGACATCTACAAGGGAGGGGTCGACGTGGTGGTGTGCGACGGGTTCGTGGGCAACGTGGCGCTCAAGGCCTCCGAGGGCGTGGCGCAGATGATGGCCGCGAGCCTGCGCGAGGAGTTCCAGCGCAGCGTCTTGACTCGCCTGGCGGCGCTGGCGGCGGCGCCGGTGATTCGCGCCTTTCGCAACCGGATGGACCATCGCCGCTATAACGGCGCCAGTCTTCTCGGGTTGCGCGGAATCGTGATCAAGAGCCACGGCTCCGCCGACCGCTTCGCGTTCGGCAACGCTCTCGAGCGCGCGGTGGACGAGGTGCGCAACAGCGTCCCGCAGCGCATCGCGGCGCGCATGTCGGAGCTGCAGGTTCCGATCCCATGATCTACTCCAGGCTCGTCGGTACCGGCAGCTATCTGCCCGAGCGCGTGCTGACCAACGACGACCTCGCCGCGCGTCTCGATACGAGCGACGCCTGGATACGCGAGCGCACCGGAATCGCGCGCCGTCATATCGCCGAGGGCTCCCAGGCCTCGAGCGACCTCGCCCTCGAAGCGAGCCGGCGCGCGCTCGCGGCCGCTGGCGTGACCGCCGGCGGGATCGATCTCATCATCGTCGCCACCTCCACGCCGGACTATATTTTCCCGAGCACCGCCTGCCTGCTGCAGGCGAAGCTCGGTGTCAAGGGCTGTGCGGCGTTCGACGTCCAGGCGGTGTGCAGCGGCTTCATCTTTGCGCTCGCCACTGCCGACAGCTTCATCCGCGGCGGGCAATACAAGTGCGCCCTCGTGGTGGGCGCGGAAGTCTTTTCGCGCATTCTCGACTGGAACGACCGCGGCACCTGCGTGCTGTTCGGCGACGGCGCCGGCGCGGCGGTGCTTGCCGCGGGCCCGCGCCCGGGTATCCATGCCAGCGTGCTGCACGCCGACGGCAGCCAGGTCGACATGCTGTCGGTTCCGGGCAACGTGGCGCGCGGCGCGATCGTCGGATCGCCTTACTTGCAGATGAACGGGCAAGGGGTGTTCAAGTTCGCCGTCAGGGTGCTCGAGGACTCGGCGCGCGAGGCGCTCGCCGCTGCCGGCATGACGATCGAGGACATCGACTGGCTGATTCCGCACCAGGCGAACCTGCGCATCCTCGAGGCCACCGCGCGCAAGCTCGATCTGCCGCTCGAGAAGCTGGTCGTCACCGTCGATCATCACGGCAACACCTCGGCGGCCTCGGTGCCGCTCGCGCTGGACGAGTATCTTCGTGCCGGGCGCATCCGGGCCGGGCAGTGCCTGCTGCTGCAGGGGGTGGGCGGCGGATTCACCTGGGGCGCGAGCGTTCTCACGCTATGAAGCTCGCCATGGTGTTTCCGGGGCAGGGCTCGCAGGCCGTCGGCATGCTCAGGGCCTACGACGGCCTGCCGGAGGTCGACGTGGTGCGCGCCGAGGCGGCGGATGCGCTGGGAAGCGACTTCCTGCGCCTTATCGACGAGGGTCCCAGCGAAACGCTCAACCAGACCGTCAATACCCAGCCTGCGATGGTGATTGCGGGCTGTGCCGCCTACCGTGCATGGCGGGCGCTGGGCGGCGCGCAGCCCGCGCTCGTCGCCGGTCACAGCCTGGGCGAATACGCTGCGCTGGTCGCCGCCGGCGCGCTGAGCTTGCGCGAATGCCTGCCCCTGGTTCGCTTCCGCGCCCAGGCGATGCAGGAAGCGGTGCCCGAAGGCGAGGGTGCCATGGCGGCGATCCTGGGCCTCGACGACACCGGCGTGCGCCAGGCCTGCGCCGAGGCGCAGGGCGCCGTTCAGGCGGTAAATTTCAACGCGCCGGGGCAGGTCGTCATCGCCGGGGAAAAGGCGGCGGTCGACCGGGCGATACTGCTGTGCAAATCGCGCGGCGCGAAGCGCGCCATGCCGCTGCCGGTGAGCGCGCCGTTCCACTCGTCGCTCATGAAGCCCGCGGCCGAGCGATTGCAGGAGTACCTGAGCGGTGTTCGGCTCCAGGCGCCGCGCATCCCGGTGATCAACAATGTCGACGTGAAGGTCGAGTCCGAGCCTGCGGCGCTCAGGCAGGCGCTGGTGCGCCAGGCGGCGGCGCCGGTGCGCTGGGTCGAGACGATCCGCGAGATGGCGCGCTCGGGAATTACCCACGTAGTGGAGTGCGGGCCCGGCAAGGTGCTCGCGGCATTGACGAAGCGCATCGAGCCGCAGCTGCAGTCGCTCGCGCTCTCGGACGGCGCCGCGCTCGCGCAGGCGCTGCAAACGCTCAAGGGGGCATGAGCATGCTGGAAGGCAAGGTTGCGCTGATCACCGGAGCGTCTCGCGGGCTCGGACGGGCGATCGCGGGGGAGCTCGCGAGGCACGGGGCGCGCGTCGTGGGAACGGCGACCAGCGAAGCCGGCGCGCGCGGCATCGCCGAGGCCGGGCTGAGCGGGAAGGTGCTCGACGTGCGCGACGCCGCCCAGTGCGATGCCTTGATCGAGTCGGTGGTCAAGGAGCTCGGCGACGTCCTGATCCTGGTCAACAATGCAGGCATCACGCGCGACAACCTCGCCCTGCGCATGAAGGACGGCGACTGGGACGAGGTGATGGAGACCAATCTGCGTGCGGTGTTCCGGCTCTCGCGTGCGGTGATGCGCGGGATGATGAAGGCGCGCTGGGGGCGCATCGTCAACATCACATCGGTGGTGGGCGCCGCGGGCAATCCGGGGCAGGCGAACTACGCTGCGGCGAAAGCCGGCGTGGTGGGGATGACCAAGTCGCTCGCTCGCGAGCTGGGCAGCCGGAACATCACGGTGAACTGCGTCGCCCCGGGTTTCATCGATACCGACATGACGCGCGCGCTGGCACCGGAGCAGCGGCAGGCGCTGCTGGGACAGATTCCGCTTGGCCGGCTCGGCGCTCCCGAGGACGTGGCGGCCGCGGTCGCCTATCTCGCTTCGCCGGGCGGGGGCTACGTCACCGGGACGGTTTTGCACGTCAACGGCGGCATGTATATGGCGTAAAATACGGGCCCTCTTGGCCCCCCCTGAAGTTGTCACGTCCAATACGGGAAGGAGAATCGGATGGAGAACGTAGAACAACGCGTCAAGAAGATCATCGCCGAGCAGCTCGGGGTGAACGAAGCCGAGATCAAGACCGAGTCTTCGTTCGTCGACGACCTCGGCGCGGACTCGCTTGACACCGTCGAGCTGGTGATGGCGCTCGAGGAGGAGTTCGAGACCGAGATCCCGGACGAGGAGGCCGAGAAGATCACGACGGTGCAGCAGGCGATCGATTACATCAAGGCTCACGCCAAGACCTAAGTGACCCGCCGCAGAGTCGTCGTCACCGGCCTGGGCATCGTCTGCCCGATCGGCAACACCGTCCAGCAGGCCTGGGACAGCGCACTCGCCGGCACCTCCGGCATCGCGCGCATCACCCGCTTCGACCCTTCGCGCCTCGCCAGCCAGATCGCCGGGGAGGTCAAGGGGTTCGACGTTGCGCAGTACCTGTCGCCGAAGGAAGCGCGGCGCGTGGACATTTTCATCCACTACGGCATGGCCGCCGGGTTCCAGGCCTGGCGCGACTGCGGGCTCCAGGTCACCCCGGAAAATGCCGAGCGTATCGGCATCAACTTCGGATCCGGAATCGGCGGCCTGCCGCTCATCGAGGCGATGCACGACGAGCTGAAGGCGAACGGCCCGCGGCGTATCTCGCCGTTCTTCATTCCGGGCACCATCATCAACATGATCGCGGGCATGCTGTCGATCGAGCTCGGGGCAAAAGGGCCGAACCTCGCGATGGTGACGGCCTGCACCACCTCGACGCACTGCATCGGCGAGGCCGGCAAATCGATCCGTTACGGCGAAGCCGACGTCATGATCGCGGGGGGCGCGGAGGCGGTAGTGACCGAGCTTGCGATCGGCGGTTTCGCCGCCGCGCGCGCGCTGTCCACGCGCAACGACGACCCGCCCGGCGCGAGCCGGCCCTGGGACCAGGAGCGCGACGGGTTCGTGCTCGGCGAAGGCGCGGGCGCGCTGGTGCTCGAGGAGTACGAGCATGCCAAGGCCCGGGGCGCCCGGATCTACTGCGAGCTCGCGGGATACGGCGTTTCCGCCGATGCCCATCACATGACAGCGCCGCCGGAGGACGGGGACGGCGGCTTTCGAGCCATGCGCAACGCTCTCAAGGACGCCAATCTGGAAAGCTCGGTGGTCGATTACATCAATGCCCACGGCACTTCCACTCCCCTGGGCGACGTGGCCGAGACCAAGGCGGTGAAGAGGCTGCTCGGGGAGCGCGCCGGGAAAGTGGCCGTGAACTCGACCAAGTCGATGACCGGCCATCTGCTGGGTGCCGCCGGCGGGGCGGAAGCCGTGTTTACCGCCCTGGCTATACGCGACCAGGTTTCGCCCCCCACCATCAATCTGCGCACCCCGGATCCGGATTGCGACCTGGATTACGTGCCGAACACCGCTCGCCGGATGCCGATCTGCGTCGCGCTTTCCAACTCGTTCGGATTCGGCGGCACCAACGGCACGCTCGTGCTGTCCCGCCTTTGAGCGGCTCTCAAGCGCTTCGCTTCGAGTTCTCGCCTTCCCCGGTTCTCGCGGCGGGGATCGTCGCGCTGCACGCTTGCGCGGCGGTATCGGTCGCGATAGCGCTGCCGGGAGCCGGCGGCTTCCTGCTGGCAGCCGCGCTGCTTGCCCTCGGCCTCGCGGCGGCGTGGAGCCGCGCGCTGCTGCGCTCGGCGGCCTCGGTGCGGGCGCTCGAGCTCGATGCTTCCGGCGCGACGCTCGAGCTGGCGGGCGGCCGCAGGCTAGCCGCGGAATTCGCGGCGCGGCGCTACGTCGGCCGCTTCCTGGTCACGCTTTGCGTGCGGCGGCCGATGCGCCGCACATTGCTCGTCACGGCGGACATGCTGAAGGGCGGCGGGTTCAGGCGGCTGCGCATCTGGGCGCTCTGGGGGAAGCTGCCTGCCGTGGCGGCAAAGCAACTCCGGACGTGAGCGGCGCCTCGCGAAGACGTCGAACTATTTCCAAGGGCGTGTGTCTGTGGCACATAGGCGTTGCAAACGGGTCGGGGAGTCCCTGCCGCGCGGCGCCGGACGCGGCCTGAAGGTGCGGTCGGATGTCTGATCGTGAGATCGACCGCCAATTGGTCGAGCGGGCGCAGCGCGGGGACAAGCGGGCTTTTGAGCTGCTCGTGGAGAAGTACCAGCGCAAGCTGGCGCGGTTGCTGTCGCGCTTTATCCGCGATCCAGCCGAGGTCGAAGATGTGACGCAAGAGGCGTTCATCAAGGCCTACCGCGCGCTCCCTGCGTTCCGCGGCGACAGCGCGTTTTACACGTGGCTGTACAGGATTGGAATCAACACGGCCAAGAACTACCTCATGGCCATGGGCCGGCGGGCGCCGACCTCGACCGAGGTAGAAGCCGACGAGGCGGAGAGTTTCGAAGAGGGCGAGCAGTTGAGGGACATCAACACCCCGGAGAGCGTGCTGATGTCCAACGAGATCGCGGCGACGGTGAACGCCACGATCGAGCAGTTGCCAGAGGAATTGCGCACCGCGATCCAGCTGCGCGAGATCGAGGGCATGAGTTACGAAGATATCGCGCGCGCGATGGATTGCCCGATCGGCACTGTCCGGTCGCGGATCTTCCGGGCGCGCGAGGCGATTGCGGAGCAGCTCAGACCGCTGCTCGGTACGCGCAAGGACAAGAGATGGTAGCGTTGTCAAAGGCGGGTGGGGCATGAAGGCGAAGATCTCGGCGTTGATGGACGGAGAGCTCGACGAGCGGGCCGCGCGGCAGGCAATCGACGCGCTGTCTCGCGAGGACGAGGCTGTCGAGGCGTGGCGCACGTATCATCTGATCAGCGATACGATGCGCGACAGCGGGCTGCTCTCGGACGGCTTTGCGGCGCGCCTGGGTGCCCGGCTCGCCGGCGAGCCCACGGTGCTGGCGCCGACCCGTCAGGCAGGCGAGCCGCGCAGCTGGCACCTGCTGCCGGCAGCGGCGAGCGTCGCCGCGGTGGCGCTGGTGGGCTGGCTCGCTTTCGCCCCGCAGCAGGAAGGCGGGCAGACGAGCCCGCCGCCGCTTGCGCAGGCGCCCGCCGCGGATCCCAGGCCGGTCGTCATCCCGCTCTCCAGCGCAGCCAACGACTACCTGCTCGCCCACCAGGGCTTCTCGCCGCGGATTTCAATCCAGGGCATGGCGCCCTACGTGCGTACGGTCTCCGACGAGCAGAGGGAGGCAGGCAGGTGACCGCCGCCGGGGCGCTCGGAGTCCTGCTCGCGGTCTCGGCCGGGATGGCCCAGGCGCAATCTCCCGAAACGCTGGACTGGCTGCGCAAGATCCACGAAGCAACGCAGAAGCTGTCCTATCGCGGCACCTTCGTGTATCAGCAAGGCAGCCGCACGGAGACTTCACGCATCACGCGCTTCGCGGACGCGCGCGGCAACATCGAGCGCCTCGAGGTGCTCGACGGCGAGCCGCGCGAAATCGTGCGCACGCGCGATACGGTGAAGTGCTATCTCCCGGACAGCCGGGTGGTGAAGGTCGATCAGCGCTCCGCTGACCGGAGTTTTCCGGCCCTGCTCCCCGAAAGAATCACTGCGCTCGCGCGCCACTACGCCTTTTCGCTGGGTGAGACCCGGCGCATCGCCGGCTTCGACTGCCAGGCGGTGGTACTCACGCCGAAGGACGATCTGCGCTACGGCTACAAGCTCTACGCCGACATCGCGAGCGGCATGCCTTTGAAGGCGGTCACTTTCGATTCTGACGGCGAGACGGTGGAGCAGTTCACGTTCACCCAGCTTTCCATCGGTAAGGTCACGCCCGAGATGGTCAAGCCGCGGCATAGCGCGCGCGCATGGCGTGTGCACGACGCCGAGGTTGCGCCGGCGCGCCTCGCCGGCTGGGGACTGACTGCGGAGCTTCCCGGATTTCACAAGGTGATAGAGCTCAAGCGCAGGATCGGAGAATCGAAGCCGGTCGGACAGGTGGTTTACTCCGACGGTCTGGCGGCCGTATCGGTGTTCATCGAACCGCTGGAGGGGCGGGGCGGTGCGGTGCGCACCGGGCTCGCGAGCATGGGGGCCATCCACGTCTACACCCGTGAGGTGGCGAATCACATGGTGACCGTGGTCGGGGAGACGCCGGCAGCCAGCGTTCAGCGCATCGCGAACGCGGTAGAGTACCGCCGGCCCCAGTAAGCAAGAATACAGGAGGCAACGTAATGCGAGTTCCAAGGGCTCTGGCCGCACTGTGGCTGGCGGCGTTCTGTGCCGCGGCGGCAGCGCAGGCGCGCGAGTTACCTGACTTCACTTACCTCGTCGAAGCGCAAGGCAACGCTGTAGTCAACATCAGCACCACCCAGGCGGTGCGGCGCAGCGCGACGCCTCAGGTTCCCGGCATCGAGGACGAGGAGGTGCTCGAGTTCTTCCGGCGCTTCATTCCCCGGCAGCAGCCCGGTCCGGGGCCGCGCCCGGAAAACCGTTCGCTCGGCTCGGGCTTCATCATCAGCCCGGACGGATACATTCTCACCAACGCTCACGTGGTGGCCGGCGCCGACGAGATCAACGTTCGATTCACGGACAAGCGCGAGTTCAAGGCCAAGGTGATCGGCACCGACCGGCGTACCGACATCGCCGTGATCAAGATAGAGGCAAGCGGGCTGCAGAGCGTCCGCTTCGGCGACCCCAGCAGGCTCAAGGTCGGCGAATGGGTACTCGCGATCGGCTCGCCGTTCGGGTTCGAGAACACGGTGACGGCGGGAATCGTGAGCGCCAAGGGACGCTCGCTGCCGCAGGAGAACTTCGTTCCCTTTCTCCAGACGGATGTGGCCATCAATCCCGGTAATTCGGGGGGACCTCTTTTCAACATGCGCGGCGAGGTGGTCGGCATCAACTCGCAGATCTACAGCCGCACCGGCGGATTCATGGGCCTCTCGTTCGCCATCCCGATCGACGTAGCGCTCGACGTCCAGAAGCAGCTGCGCGAGAAGGGCCGCGTCGCCCGCGGACGCATCGGCGTGGTGATTCAGGAGGTGACGCGCGACCTCGCCACGTCGTTTGGCCTGGACCGTCCGCGCGGCGCGCTGGTGAACTCGGTCGAGAAGGGCAGCCCCGCCGACAGGGCGGGGGTCGAGGCGACGGACATCATCCTGAGCTTCGACGGCAAGCCGGTCGAGGGCTCGAGCGACCTGCCGCGCATCGTGGGCGCGACGCGCCCGGGCTCCCAGTCCGCGGTGGAGGTCTGGCGCAAGGGGGCGACCCGCAAGCTGACCATCACGGTGGGCGAGCTGCAGGAGGATCGGGTGGCGGCTGCCGACAGGCCGCGCGGCCAGAAGCCGGCCGAAACGCCGGCGAATCGCCTCGGCATCGTCGTGGCGGAGCTCTCCGCGGATCAGAAAAAGGACATGCGGATCGACGGCGGGCTGGTGGTGACCGATGTGCGGCCGGAATCCAAGGCCGATGTGCGCAAGGGCGACGTGCTTCTCACTCTGGTGCACAAGGGGCAGCACAGCGAGCTGAAGTCGGTCGAGCAGTTCAACAAGATTCTCGCCGGGCTGGACAAGAGCGCCGTCATTACGCTGCAGGTGCGGCGCGGCGAGAGCATTGCCTTCGTGACCATTTCCGGCCTCACCGACAAAGGCTGATTGCGTCCGAAGCTGTACGGGCGCGCCTACTGCCATCTCTGCGAGGAGATGGCGCTCGCGCTGCGCGCGCTGGGCGTCGAGTTCGACGAGATCGACGTGGACGCCGATCCGGCGCTCGAGGCGCGCTTCGGCGAGCGGGTGCCGGTGCTCACCGACGCCCGCGATCACGAGCTGTGCCACTACCGGCTGGATCCCGCCGTCGCGAGGAAACTCATTCCTGAGATAAAATAGTGGGTTAGCGGAGGGTGCCGGCGGCACCCTCTTTGTTTATGACCCAGAGCCATATCCGCAATTTCTCGATCATCGCCCATATCGACCATGGCAAGTCGACGCTTGCCGATCGCTTCATCCAGATGTGCGGTGGGCTCGCGGACCGCGAGATGGGGCAGCAGGTGCTCGATTCGATGGATCTCGAGCGCGAGCGGGGCATCACGATCAAGGCGCAGACGGCAGCCCTGGAGTACCAGGCCCGCGACGGCGAAACCTATCTCCTCAACCTGATCGACACGCCTGGGCACGTCGACTTTTCCTACGAGGTGAGCCGGTCGCTCGCCGCCTGCGAGGGCGCCGTACTGGTGGTCGACGCGTCGCAGGGCGTCGAGGCGCAGACCGTCGCCAACTGCTATACCGCGATCGAGCAGGACGTCGAGGTGATCCCGGTGCTCAACAAGATCGATTTGCCCTCCGCCGATCCCGACAAGGCGATACAGGAGATCGAGGACGTGATCGGCATCGACGCGAAGAGCGCCATCCGCGCGAGCGCCAAGACCGGCGCGAACGTGCGTGAAATCCTGGAGACGGTGATCGCACGCGTGCCGCCGCCGCGCGGCAACCCGGGGGCGCCGCTCAAGGCGCTGGTCATCGACTCCTGGTTCGACAACTACGTCGGCGTGGTGATGCTGGTGAGAGTCGTCGACGGAGCGCTGCGGCCAAAGGAGAGGATCCTGCTGATGAGCACCGGAGCGTCTTACCTGTGCGACCAGCTCGGGGTGTTCACGCCGAAGGCGAAGACGAAGGAGCGCCTGTCGGCGGGTGAAGTCGGCTACGTGACGGCGGGAATCAAGGAGCTTCGCGCGGCGAAGGTAGGCGACACGCTGACGCATGCGGACAGGCCCGCCACGGTGCCGCTGCCGGGCTTCAAGGAGGTGAAGCCTCAGGTATTCGCGGGACTGTACCCGGTCGAGTCCAGCGAGTACGAGGCGCTGCGCGACGCGCTCGAGAAGCTGCACTTGAACGATGCCTCCTTCCATTACGAGCCGGAAACCTCGCAGGCGCTCGGCTTCGGGTTCAGGTGCGGGTTCCTCGGCCTGCTGCACATGGACATCGTGCAGGAGCGGCTCGAGCGCGAGTACGGCATGCACCTCATCACGACCGCGCCCTCGGTGATCTACGAGGTGAAGCTCCGCGACGGCGCGATCGAGCAGGTCTCGAACCCTTCCCGGCTTCCCGATCCGGGAACCATCGAGGAAATCCGGGAGCCGGTGATCGCGACCAAGATCTTCGTGCCGCAGGAGCATGTGGGCCCGGTGATCACGCTGTGCGAGCAGAAGCGAGGGACGCAGACGAACATGCATTTCTCGCCGCGGCACGTGGTGCTGTCCTACGATCTGCCGCTCAACGAGGTGGTGCTCGATTTCTTCGATCGCCTGAAATCGTGCACGCGGGGCTACGGCTCCCTCGACTACGAGTTCAAGGAGTACCGCGCGGCTGACGTGGTGCGGCTCGACGTCCTGGTGAACGGCGAGCGCGTGGACGCGCTTTCCAGCATGGTGCACCGCTCGAGCGCACAGGCGCGCGGTCGCGAGCTGGTGTCGCGGCTGCGCGGACTCATCCCGCGGCAGATGTTCGACGTGGCGATCCAGGCGGCCATCGGCTCGCATATCGTCGCGCGGGAGAACGTCAAGGCGTTGCGCAAGAATGTGCTGGCGAAGTGCTACGGAGGCGACGTCACGCGCAAGCGCAAGCTGCTCGAAAAACAAAAGGAAGGGAAGAAACGCATGAAACAAGTCGGCGCGGTGGAGATCCCCCAGGAAGCCTTCCTCGCGGTGCTGCAGCGGGGGGACAGTTGAACTTCGCGCTGTTCCTGCTGATCCTGCTCGCGATTACCGGGGGCGTGTGGGTCCTCGACCTGGCGTGGCTGCGTCGCACCCGCCCCGCGACGGCCAAGCAGCCGTGGTGGGTCGAGTATTCGATCAGCTTCTTCCCGGTGATCCTGATCGTATTCCTGCTGCGCTCGTTCCTGGTCGAGCCGTTCAAGATCCCCTCCAGCTCGATGGTTCCCACCCTGCTGGTCGGCGATTTCATCCTGGTGAACAAGTTCACATACGGAATCCGCCTGCCGGTGATAAACAAGCAGCTCATCGAGCTCGACAAACCGCAGCGAGGCGACGTGATGGTGTTTCGCTACCCGGAGGACCCGTCGCTCGACTATATCAAGCGCGTCGTCGGCATCCCGGGGGACCGCGTCGAGTACCGGAACAAGCGGCTCACCATCAACGGCAGGCCGATCCCGACTCGGCAGATCGACGACTACCTGTCGAAGGAGCGCATGCAGTTTTCCCGGCGCTTCGTCGAGACGCTCAATGGTGTGGGCCACGAGATTCTCCTCGAGGAGGATGCGCCGGCGTCGATGCATCCGATGCGCTCGTTCCAATTCTCCGGAAATTGCAACTACAATATGAGCGGCCTCGCGTGCACCGTTCCGCCGGGCCATTATTTCGTGATGGGCGACAACCGCGACAACTCGAGCGACAGCCGCGTCTGGGGCTTCGTCCCCGACCGGAATATCGTCGGCAAGGCGTTCTTCATCTGGCTCAACCTCAATGAGATCGGCCGCTTCGGCTCGTTTCGCTGAGCGTCCCAAGGGAGGGATGACACAATGAGAACCACGCAACGCGGCGTCACCTTGATGGGCCTGATTGTCGGCCTTTTCGCCTTGATCGTTCTCGCGCTTTTCGCGATGAAGCTGATTCCAGCGTACATAGAGTATTTCACCGCCAAGGGCGCGATCGAGGCCATCGCGCGGGATAGGCAGGCCACCACGCCGGCGGAAGTGCGCAGGGCGTTCGAGAACCGCTCGGCGATCGATGACATCACCGCGGTCAAGCCCCCCGATCTCGAGATCAGCAGGGAGGGCAACGAGATCGTCATCGCGTTCGCCTACCGCAGGGAAGTCCCGTTGTTCGCCAACGTCGGCGTATACATCGACTTCGCGGCGAGCTCGAGAGGCCAGTAGACCGCCTTGCCACGGCCAGCGGCGCTCGAGAAGCGGCTCGGCTACCGGTTTTCCAACCCGGCTTTGCTCGAGCAGGCGCTGACCCATCGCAGCTACGGCGCGCAGCACAACGAGCGGCTCGAGTTTCTCGGCGATGGCGTGCTGGGTTGCGCGGTGGCCGAGGAGCTGTATGTGCGCTTCCCGCGGCTTCCCGAAGGCAAGCTCACGCGCCTGCGCGCGAACCTGGTGCGCGAGGAGGCGCTCGCCGAGGTGGCCCGGGCTCTCGATCTTGCCGCCGTCATGCGGCTCGGCGAGGGCGAGCTCGCGAACAGCGCCGAGCCGCGCGCCTCGATCCTCGCCGATGCCCTCGAGGCGGTGTTCGGGGCGGTGTTCCTGGACGGCGGCTATGCCGCCGCCCGGCGCGCGCTGCTGCGGACCTTCGGCGCGGCGCTCGACGGACTGGACCCGGAGCGCCCGGCCAAGGATGCCAAGACCCAGCTGCAGGAGCTCCTGCAGGCGAGGCGCCGGCAGCTGCCCGAGTATCGCGTCGTGCATGTCCAGGGCGCTGCCCACCGCCAGTCATTCGAGGTGCAATGCGCGGTGCCGGATCTCGGGGTGGTCGCGACCGGCAGCGGCACCTCGCGCCAGCGCGCGGAGCAGCAGGCGGCCAGGGCGATGCTCGAGAAGCTGGAGCGATGACCGGGAGCCCGTACCGCTGCGGCACCATCGGCATGATCGGCCGACCGAACACGGGTAAGTCGAGCCTCCTCAACCGGCTGGTCGGAGAGAAGCTGTCGATCGTCTCGTCGCGGCCGCAGACGACGCGGCATCTCGTTACCGGAATCCTCACGCGCCCGGACTGCCAGTACGTCTTCGTGGACGCCCCGGGCGTTCCGCCGCGGTTGAAGAACGTGCTGCAACGCTCGCTCGGCCGGCGTGTGACCGCGGCGGCGCGCGACGTCGATGTGGCGCTGCTCGTGGTCGAAGCCCTGCGCTTCGGTCCGCAGGACCGCTCGGCGCTCGAGCGCATCCCGGCGGGGCAGGTGGTGGTCGCGGTCGTGAACAAGATCGATGTCATGAAGAAACCCTCCGAGCTGATCCCGTTCCTCGACCGGTTATCGCGCGTGCGCGACTTCCGGGCCATCGTCCCGGTCAGCGCACGGACCGGCAGGAACCTGCCCGCGTTGCTCGACGCGCTGCGCGATGTCCTCCCCGAGGGGCCCGCAGCGTACCCGGCCGGACAGCTCACCGATCGCGACGAGCGCTTTTTTGCCGCCGAGCTGCTGCGGGAGAAGCTGTTCGAGGCGATGGGCGAGGAGCTTCCCTACCGCAGCGAAGTGCTGATCGAGAGCTTCCGGGAGGAAGGCCGGCTGCGGCGCATCGAGGCGGTTATCTTGGTCGAGCGCGACAGCCAGAAGGCCATCGTCCTGGGCAAGGGAGGCGAGCGCCTGAAGGCGATGGCGACGGCCGCGCGCAAGGACATGGAACGCCTGTTTGGAGGAAAGGTGTATCTCGGCACCTGGGTAAAGGTCAGGCGAGCCTGGACCGACGACGCGCGCATGCTCCGGCAGCTCGGGTACGAGTAGAGTTGCGTGACATGAAGCGCAGGGGCGACCACGAACCGGGATATGTTCTCCACACGTATCCCTACAAGGAAACCAGCCTGATTGTCGAGGCGTTCACGCGCGGCTTCGGCCGCGTCGCGGTGCTGGCGCGCGGTGCACGGCGGCCGCGATCGGCGATGCGCGGCGTGCTGCTCGCGTTCCATCCGCTGCGGCTTTCCTGGAGCGGGTCTGCCGAGCTCGCCACGCTGCGCTCGGCCGAATGGTCCGGCCCGCTGCTGCCGCTCGCGGGGCGAGCGCTGATGTGCGGGTTCTACCTGAACGAGCTCCTGTTGCGGCTGCTGCCGCGCGAAGATGCCCACGAGCCCCTGTTCGATATCTACGCGGGAGCGCTTTCCCGCCTGGGACTGCAGGAGCCTCCCGCGCCGGTGCTGCGCAGCTTCGAGAGGCGGCTGCTCGCCGAGCTCGGGTATGCTCTGGTGCTCGAGCACGACGCTGCAAGCGGGGCCCCGATCGATCCTTTGTGTCGCTACGTTTACCAGCCGGATCGCGGTCCGATCCCGGCGAACGGGGCAGTGTCGGGCGCACCTTCCGGCGACGTCGTGGTCAGCGGACGCACGCTGCTCGATGTCGCTGCCGACGACTACGTAAGGTCGGAAACGCGCGACGAGGCGCGGGCGCTGATGCGCGCGCTCATCGGCCAGCGCTTGCATGGGCAGGTGCTGCATACGCGCACGGTGCTGAGAGAGCTTAGCGACCTATGATCGAGCTCGGCGTCAATGTGGATCACGTCGCCACGGTGCGGCAGGCGCGCCGTACCTACGAGCCCGACCCGGTATGGGCGGCAGTGGAAGCGCACCTCGGCGGCGCCGACGGCATCACGGTGCATCTGCGCGAGGACCGGCGCCATATCCAGGACGAGGACGTGCGACGGCTGCGCGAGCTGACGCACATCAAGCTCAACCTGGAGATGGCGGCGACCGCAGAGATGGTCGGCATCGCGCGTCGCGTCCGCCCGGAGATGGCGATGCTGGTTCCCGAAGGCCGGCACGAGATCACCACCGAGGGCGGCCTCGACGTCGCCGGCCAGGAGAAGTCCCTGCGGGATGCGGTGGCGCGCCTTGCCGACCAGGGCATCGTGGTCTCGGTGTTCATCGACGCGGACGCCAGGCAGGTCGAGGCGGCGCACCGCATCGGGGCGGCGGTGTGCGAAGTCCACACCGGGCCCTATGCCCATGCGTTTCACGCCAAGGGGCGCGATGCCGAAAGCCCGGGCGTAGTGGCGGAGCTGGACAAGGTCCGGACTTGCGGAGAGGCGATCCGCTCGCTCGGCATGCGATTCAACGCCGGCCACGCGCTCAACTATTTCAACGTCGCGCCGGTGGCGCGCCTGCCCGGCGTGCGCGAGCTCCACATCGGGCACGCGATCGTCAGCCGCGCGCTGTTCGTCGGCATGCGCGAGGCGGTGCGGGAGATGAAGCAGCTGATGCTGCAGGCCTCACGGTGATCTACGGCGTGGGCACCGACGTGGTGGAGATCGAGCGGGTCCAAAAGGCCCTGGCGCGGTTCGGCGAGCGCTTCGCCCGCCGAGTCCTGTGCGAGCCGGAGCTGAAGAGGTTCCGCGCGCATCGGCAGCCTGCGGCCTACCTCGCAAAGCGCTTCGCGGCCAAGGAGGCCTTCACCAAGGCGCTCGGCACCGGGATCCGTGCGCCGGCGAACTGGCACGGCGTATGGGTGGCGAATCTCGCTTCGGGAAAGCCGGTGCTGGAGTTTTCGGCGGCCTTGAAGCAGCTGCTCGATGACAGGAGAATCCGCCGGGTTCACGTCTCCTTGTCGGACGAGCGCGGCGTGGCCTTTGCGACAGTGATACTCGAATGCGAAAGCTGAGGCAGGCTCCCGGCCCGGCCGTGGTGGACGTGCTGGGCAAGGCGCTTACCGACGAGGACCGCGTGCGCCTGAGGCATCCGGCGGCGGGCGCCGTGATTCTGTTCGCCCGAAACTACGAGAGCCCGTCGCAGCTCCAGGCGCTGACCCAGGAGATCCGGCGCCTCCGCGAGCCGGCGCTGCCGATCTGCGTCGACCACGAAGGCGGCCGTGTGCAGCGCTTCCGCGAGGGCTTCACCGCGATTCCGCCGATGCGCGAGCTGGGCAGGCTCTGGGACCGGGATCGGGATGCGGGGCGGATGGCCGCGCACGCCACCGCCTACATCATCGGCGCCGAGCTGGCGGCGCACGGCGTCGACTTCAGCTTCGCGCCGGTGCTGGATCTCGACTATGGCTCGAGCTCGGTGATCGGCGATCGCGCGCTGCACTTCGATCCGAAGGCCGTGGGTACGCTGGCGGCCTGCCTGGTGAGGGGATTCGCCGACGCCGGCGTGGCGGCGATCGGCAAGCATTTCCCCGGCCACGGCTTCGCGTCGGCCGACTCCCACGTCGCGGTGCCGCACGACGACCGGCCGGTACGCGAGATCCTGAGAAAGGATCTCATGCCCTACCGGGACGTGATCCAGGCCGGCATCGCGGGCGTGATGCCCGCACATGTCATCTATACCCAAGCCGATCCACGGCCTGCAGGCTACTCGCGCTTCTGGCTCCAGGACGTGCTGCGAGGGCAGCTCGGCTTCGGCGGCTTGGTGTTCAGCGACGACCTGTCGATGGAAGGCGCGGGCGTTGCGGGAGGCGCCCCGGAGCGAGCGCGCGCCGCGCTCGAGGCGGGCTGCGACATGGTCATGCTGTGCAACGACCCTGCGGGGCTGGACCGGCTGCTGGAAGCGCTGGGAGAACGCCCGCTCGCGCAACCCGAGCGGCTCGAGCCGATGCGGCACAAGGGCGGCAGGGATCTGAGACGGAGCGTCGCCTACCGGGAGGCTCAGGCCGCCCTGCTGAGCCTGACGGCCTGACAGCGCACTGCCTGCCTACCCGCGCTCCATGTAAGTGCCTTGCGTGGTGTCGATCTTGATTTTCTCGCCCTTGTTGATGAAAGGCGGCACCTGGACGGTAATGCCGGTCTCCATCTTTGCCGGCTTGAAAGTGTTGGTGGCGGTGGCGTTCCTGATTCCCGGCTCGGTGTCGACCACGGTGAGGACCACCGAAGGCGGGATCTCGATGCCGATGGCGCGACCGTTGTAGAAGTTGATCTGCACCTCCGCGTTGGGCAGCAGGTAGCCGGCCTGGCCTTCGAGGAAATCGGCGGGCAGGGAGAGCTGCTCGTAGTTCTCCTTGTCCATGAAGACGTAGCTGTCCCCGTCCTGGTAGAGGAACTGCATCTCGCGCGAATCGACGAAGGCGCGCTCGACCTTGTCCTCGGTGCGAAAGCGCTGGTTGGTCTTGGTGCCGGCCTCGATGTCCTTCATCTCCACCTGCATGAAGGCCCCGCCGCGGCCCCCGACGTGAACGTGGTAGGACTTGAGCACGCGCCACACGCGCTTGTCCCACTCGAGCAGATTACCGGGCCGGATCTCGACCGCCTCGACCTTTGCCATGACGAACGTCCTGCTGGGAAAAAGGCGCGAATTTTACACGATTTATAATGGCTCCATCGTGTTCGATCCCAAGTCGTACGTCGCCGGCCTGCCGGGCCTGCCGGGCGTCTACCGCATGCTGGGAAAGGCCGGCGAAGCGCTGTACGTGGGAAAGGCCCGCGACCTCAAGAAGCGTGTGAGCTCGTATTTCCACAAGGCGGCGGGGAGCCCGCGGATCCAGGTGATGCTGGGGCAGGTGGCCTCGATCGAGGTCACGGTCACCCGCTCGGAAGCCGAAGCGCTGCTGCTCGAGAACAACCTCATCAAGAGCCTCTCGCCGCGCTACAACATCCTGTTCCGCGACGACAAGTCGTATCCCTATCTGACGATCACCGGCCATGCATTCCCGCGCCTGGGGTTTCACCGCGGCGCCAAGGACCGGCGCAGTCGCTTCTTCGGCCCGTTCCCGCACGCCTACGCGGTGCGCGAGAGCATCCAGCTGCTGCAGCGCGTGTTCCGCCTGCGCACCTGCGAAGACACCGTGTTCGAGAACCGCTCCCGGCCCTGCCTTCTGCACCAGATTCGCCGCTGCACGGCGCCGTGCACCGGCAAGATAGGCGCCGAGCAATATGCCGGGGACGTGGCGAACGCTATCCTGTTCCTGGAGGGGAGGGAAGACGACGTGATTCGCGGGCTCGGCGATCGCATGCAGACGGCTTCCGAGGCGCAGCGCTACGAGGAGGCTGCCGCCTATCGCGACCAGGTGCGCGCTCTGTCCCGCGTCCAGGCGCGCCAGTACGTCGAATCGAACCGCGGCGTCGACGCCGATGTGGTGGCTTATGCCAGCGAGGGCGGTATCGCCTGCGTGAATCTGGTCATGATCCGTGGCGGCCGGCACGTCGGCGATCGCAGCTTCTTTCCGTCGAACGCCGAGGGGGCGAATGCGGCCGAGGTGATCGAGGCGTTCCTGGAGCAGCACTACCTGGAGCAGCCGGCACCGCAGCTGGTCATCGCGAGCGAGCCGGTGGAGCTGGACGGCGCGGTCAACGTGACCCACCCTTCGCACGGTGAGCGGCGCGTATGGCTGGACATGGCGCACAAGAACGCAGTGCTGGCGATCGCCCAGCGCGTGCGCGACCGGGCAACTCAGGAGACCCGGTTGCAGGCATTGTGCGAAGCGCTCGGCTTGCCCGAGGGGGTGCAGCGCATCGAGTGCTTCGATATCAGCCACACCATGGGCGAAGCCACGGTAGCATCCTGCGTGGTCTACGACCGGCAGCAGATGCAGAAAGCCGAATACCGGCGCTTCAATATCCGCGACATCGCACCCGGCGACGACTACGCCGCGATGCGCCAGGTGCTCGCGCGGCGCTATGAGCGCGTGACTGCCGAGGCCGCTCCGATCCCCGATCTCGTCCTGATCGACGGCGGCAAGGGCCAGGCTGCCGCCGCGAAGGCCGTGCTGGTCGAGCTGGGGCTGAACGACGTGGCCGTGGTGGGCGTGGCCAAGGGCGCAGAGCGCAGGCCCGGTCTGGAGGAGCTGATCGTCGAATCGGACGCGCGCTCATTGCAGCTTGCCCCGTCCCATCCCGGACTGCATCTCATCCAGGCGATTCGCGACGAGGCGCACCGCTTCGCGCTGCTCGGCCACCGCGGGCGTCGCAGCAGAGCGCGTACCCGCTCCATGCTCGACGAGATTCCCGGCGTGGGCGCCAAGCGCCGTCAGGCGCTGCTCGAGCATTTCGGCGGCCTGCAGGGTGTTCAGGCGGCGGCGGTGGACCAGATCGCGAAGGTCGAGGGCATCAGCCGTCCGCTCGCGGAGCGCATTTATCGCCACCTGCACGAGTCGCAAACCGCATGATGCCGCTCAACGTTCCCAACCTCGTCACCTTGTCGCGGATCATCCTGATTCCGCTGCTGATCGGGCTGTATTACCTGCCGGACAGCGTTCTTTCCCTCGAGGCCAAGAACATCGCTTCGACCGCGGTCTTCATTCTCGCCGCGATCACCGATTGGCTCGACGGCTACCTGGCGCGTCGCCTGAACCAGATATCGGCCTTCGGCGCATTTCTGGACCCGGTCGCCGACAAGCTCATCGTGGTTGGAGCGCTCGTGGTGCTGCTGCACCTCGGCCGCGTCGACGCGCTGGTCGCCCTGATCATCATCGGCCGCGAGATCGCGATCTCGGCGCTGCGCGAGTGGATGGCCAAGGTCGGACAGGCGGCAAGCGTCGCCGTGGCCTTCGTCGGCAAGCTGAAGACGCTCGGCCAGATGGTCGCCATCCCGCTGCTGCTGTACAACGACTGGCTTTTCGGCGTCGTGAACTGCCATCTCCTCGGGACGATACTCATCAACGTGGCGGCCGTGCTGACGGTGATGTCGATGCTGTACTACCTGCGCAAGGCGCTCCCCTACGCCTCCGTGCGGGGTTGAGGCAGCGGGCGGGCAGCGCTTATAATGCGTTCCGGCAACATGCGGGAATAGCTCAGTTGGTAGAGCGCAACCTTGCCAAGGTTGAGGTCGCGAGTTCGAGACTCGTTTCCCGCTCCAGATTCCCTTCCCCCCAGCAGGCTCGGCTGGGTCAATCGACATATAATCCCTGGCTTTCGAAGCCCCCTCAAGGCCGGGGCGCACCTCCGGGCGGGGTGGCAGAGTGGTTATGCAGCGGCCTGCAAAGCCGTGGACGCCGGTTCGATTCCGACCCCCGCCTCCAGACTTCCCGGCGTTGCGACTAGGCGGCCCGGGTGGTGAAACGGGTAGACACAGGGGACTTAAAATCCCCCGGCCGCAAGGCCATGCCGGTTCGACTCCGGCCCCGGGCACCAGATTTCAGCGCAGCATCAGCGACAGGCGAATGCGATTGCGGCCGAAGATGTAGCTGTAGTCGCGGGAGGCTGCGAGCTCGCGGGTCAGCAGGACGCCCAGACCGCCGAGCTTGCGCAACTCGAGCGTGCTGGCCGGGGCGACATCCGGCAGCCGGGCGTAGGGATTGAAGGGCGGGGCAGTATCCTCGTAGACCACGCCGACAGCATCGCTACCCCTGGCCAAAGTCACCCAGACAGGGGCATCACAGTCCTTGCCGTGACCGTGGCGCACGGTGTTGGTGAAAAGCTCCTCCAGCACGAGATTCAGCCGCAGGCAGGGCTCACGGCTGATCCCGGCCGCCTCGCAGAAGCGCTCGACGAAGGTTCGGATCGCCCGCAAGCCCTGGAGCCTCGCTGGAAACATCGTAGTCTGTGGGTTTCCGGGCATTTTCCACACTCTCCGCAGGTCGCACATTATAAGATTGCCGGGTCGTCCACTCAGTGGGAGGGAAGGGCGTCATGCGTTGGATTATTGCTGTAGGGGCAATCACGCTTGCGGCAGGGGCGTACGCGAACGACATCGGCCACATCAAGACCGCCACCGGCGCGGCGCACATCGAGCGCGAAGGGCAGCGCCTGCCGGTGAGCGCGGGGATGGCGGTGAAGCAGTCCGATACGCTCGTGACAGGCGCCGACGGCGCGGTGGGCATCACGTTCCTCGACAACAGCCTGCTTTCGACCGGCCCGGACAGCGTGCTGGTCATCGACCGCTACCGCTTCGATAGCACCACCCATGCGGGCGAGTTCGATGCCTCCCTGCGGCGCGGTTCGCTCGCCGTGGTGTCGGGAAAGATGGTCAAGCAATCGCCGGAGGCGATGCGCATCCGGACGCCGGCCAGTATTCTGGGCGTGCGAGGAACGGAGTTCGCGGTCAGGGTCTCGCAGCCCGACTGAGCCATGGAAGTCCTGGTCGTCGGCGCCGTCATGGCGCTGTTGATTTATTTCGGCCAGGAGCCGCCGGACCCGCGGGCGGCACAGGAAACGGT
>DATKAX010000102.1:0-8413 GCA_035514595.1 Burkholderiales bacterium | reverse complement strand
TGCCGATCCACGAAGTGCCGATGACGGTGGATGAGCGGCAGGCGAATTGGGAGACGCAACCGTTCCCGAACCGTTTCCTGCCCCACTGCCTCGTCTGGCAGGCGCTCGATCCGAAGAACATCCCGGGCGACCCGTGGCGCGCGGTACCGAACTACAACGGGTATCAACCCGATGCGTCAGGGCAGCTGGTCTACACAGAGCCCAACTACCTCGAGCCGGACAAGCCCTTCGTGACCATCCCGGCCGAATACGGGGCGACGCACCGCAAGGGCTGCATGTACGACACGCACTGGGATCTGCCGATCCTCTCGACCACCAGTCAGAACGGCGGTCCGGACTGGTCGAGCTATTCGTTCAGCCACCGGCTCGGGCTGATCAATATCCCGTACGGCGTCAATCCAGTCGCACATTGGCGCGGCGCGGGCGGCAACGGCCAGCGGGCGATCGGGCAATATCAGACGGGCGGCATCCTCGCACTCGACGCCTCGACCAACACCGTCCGTTGGACAAATCACCTCGGCCTGGATACGGCGCACGGCCAGGGCCCGCTGTCGACCGCGAGCGACCTGCTGTTCGTCGGCCAGTTCGACGGCAATTTCCTTGCGCTGGACGCGGTGACGGGCAAGGAGCTGTGGCGCTTCCAGACCGGCGCCGCCATCAGTGCAGGTCCGATCACCTACACGATCGACGGCGAGCAATACGTCGCCAGCTTCTCCGGCGGCACCGGCATTCCTTACGGCAACTCCGTGACGGAAGGCGATTCGCTGTGGGCGTTCAAGCTGGGCGGTACATACAAGACGGCCTCGGGGAGCAGCGAGGACCCGACCCCGGCGCCGCTGAGGATTCGCCGCCCGGTCAGCGGAAACCCGGTGGAAGGCAGCACGGTGAACAACACCATCTACCTCGCGCGGACGTCCAGGACGGCGGACACCGCTGCCGCGCGGGATAGCGTCAGCGCGAACGCGGTGAATCCGACGCACCTGCGCGTTCCGGTGGGCACAACCGTTACGTTCCTGAACCCCGGGGCGGAGACCTTCCCGAACTTCCCCAACCAGAAGCCGCACTGCGCGACCCAGTTCTTCGAGGGGTTGTTCAATCCCAGGTTGAATCCGGGCGAGAGCTTCCAGTACACGTTCACCCGTGCAGGGGAATATTTCTTCAACGACTGTACCGATCCGCGGCCGACCGGCAAGGTCGAGGTCACCCTGACGCCGCAGGACGTGCCCAACGCTCTGCGTTTCACGCCGCAGACGCTGGACCTCGGTTCGGCGACGGGTCTGTTCACCGACGTGCAGGGTGTCGTCACCGCGCACTTCCGGATCCCGGCTGGCTACACCCTCGACGGCGAGGTCAAGCTCAAAACGCCGCTGACCACCACGCTGTTCGATCCGGTATCCACGAACGCGGAATCCAATAGCAGGGTGCTGGTGGCACAGTTCAGGAAGTCCGACATAGACAACAACATTCCTGAGGGCGACTCCGTTCCCCTGGTGCTGTTGGTGAACGTCATCCATGAGGGAGTGCAGAAGCAACTGATGTCCACGGCGCTCGTGAGCGTCGTCAAGTAGCAGTACGCCGCGGTCGCTCAGCGCGCGAGCTGAGTGGCCGCGGCGATGGCGAGGCCGGCGAGACCGCCGACCAGCGTGCCGTTGATGCGGATGTACTGCAGGTCGGGGCCGATGTGGCGCTCGAGCTCCGCCACCAGCCGCGTCTCCTGCCAGCCGTTGATCTGGTCCTCGATGAACCGGCCGATCTTGGCGCGGTGCTCCTCGACCAGCGGCGGCACCGCCTTCATGATCTGCTCGTCGATCCACGCCTGGATCGCGCGGTCCTGGTTCAGGGTCTCTCCGAAAGCGAGGATCGCGGCGGCGATCCGCTCGTGCACCACGGAGGGGCGGCGTTGGAGATCGGCGCCCAGCCAGGCGCGCAAGTCATCCCACAGGCCCGCGATGTAGCGTCCGAGCGCGGGGCTCTCGAGCGCCTCGTCGCGGATGCGCGCCACGGCTTCACGGGTGCCCGCGTCGTGCTTCAGCCTGTAGATGAAGCCCGCGACCACGCCGTCGAAGCGCCTGCGCAGCTCGTGGCCGCGGTCCGCGCGCACCTCGTGGATCTTGCGGATCGCCACGTCGACGATCCTGAGCGCCGCCCTTTCGTCGAGCTCGAGGCGCAGGAAGTCGCTCACGCGCTTGAGCAGCGGAGCGTTCTTGGCGATCTCCGCGGCGATCAGCTCGCGCGTCTCGTCGCGCGCGAGGATCTCGTCGAGGGCGGCGAGCGCCGCGTCGAGGAGCTCGTGGTGGCGCCCTTTCTCGGTGAGGACGTCCAGCACCTGCCCGGCCGCGCCGGCGAGATCGGCCTTCTTCAGCATCGAGGTCGCCGCCTGCTGCAGGAAGCGCCGCACGCGCTCGTCGTCGAGCGCCGTGAGGCTGTAGCCGATGAAGCGCGCCCCGTAGGCGGCGAGCGCATCCGCGTTCTCGGGCTTGACGAGCCAGCCGCACAGCGTCTGCGCCGGCCTGAACTCGGCGATGCGCTCCACCACCGCCGCCGCCGAAAGCAGGTTCTGCTGGATGAACTCGGAGAGCCCGAGCGCGATGCGCTGCTGGTTGCGCGGGATGATGGCGGTGTGCGGGATGAAGCGCAGCCCGAGCGGATGGTGGAACAGCGCTACCACCGCGAACCAGTCGGCGATCGCCCCCACCATCGCCGCCTCGCTCGTGCGCGCCACCCAGTAGAGCCAGGCGTAGCGGGGCTCGAGCGCGCTCGCCGCGACGTATATCAGGCCGGCGGCGACGAGCAGCCCGGTGGCGAGCCACTTCATGCGCCGCAGCCGCTCGTCTCTCGGATCGTCTTTTGCTCTCATCGTGATAGGGTAGCGTGCCATGTCGCAGAAGGGGTGCATCTTCCGGATCACCGAGGCGGGGCGGCGGGCTTGGGAGAACCAGGATCCCACCGTGCCTTCGCCCTACCGGCGCATTCTCGGCGTGGTCGACCCCGAGGCTCACTACGACGTGATCCGCGGGTTCCTCAGACGCTACCCGGACCACCTGATCCAGGCGTGGGTGGGCGAGCTGCAGGAGCTCGCGCTCCTCGAGCCAGCCTCCCCGTCGGTCCAGCCCGAGCTCGACTTCGCCGCCCGCCTGCGCCTGCCCGCACTGGTGGCCGAAGACGAGCAGCGGCTCGCTTTGGACGCAAAGCAGGCCATCGCCGCGCTTGCAAGCCAGGGCGCCTACCTCGCCGCCGAACGGCTGAAGAACCGGCCGGGCGCGGCGAAGCCCGCCGCGCAGACCACGATCCTGATCGTCGAGGACGACCCCGACCAGCTCACGCTCGCAAGACTGCGCGTCGGCATGGCGGGCTACAGTGCGCGCACCGCGGACTCGGCCGCAGCGCTGCGCGCCGCGCTGCGCGACGAGCCGTCCCCGGATCTCCTGCTGCTCGACATCGAGCTTCCCGACGGCGACGGCTTCGACATCCTCGCCGCCCTGCGCCGGCACCCCGAGCACGCGCTGCTGCCGGTGGTGATGCTCACGGTGAAGGACAGCTCCGCCGACGTGCGCAAGGGGCTCGCGCTCGGCGCCGACGGCTACGTCACCAAGCCCTACAGCAAGACCGTGCTCGCCGACACCATCCGCCAGGTGCTGGGCACGCCGTCGCCGTCGCCGTCGCCTTGATCTTCGAAGGGTTTGCTCTAGAGAAAATCGCGATTCGCGCCGGCGAGCTGCGGCTGCGGCGCGGCGGCTCGGGGCCGCCGCTGCTGCTCTTGCACGGCAATCCGCAAACGCACGCCATGTGGCACAAGGTGGCGCCGCGGCTCGCCGAGCGCTACACGGTGGTCTGCCCGGACCTGCGCGGCTACGGAGGCTCTTTCAAGCCGCCCGCCACCGCGGATCACGCGCCCTACGCCAAGCGCGCGATGGCGCGGGACATGGTCGAGTTGATGTCGCGCTTCGGCCACGAGAGCTTCTTTCTCGCCGGCCACGATCGCGGCGCGCGCGTCGCGCATCGCCTGGCGCTCGACCATCCGGCGCGCGTGCGCAGGCTCGCGCTGCTCGACATCATCCCGACGCTCGAGCACTTCGAGCGCGCCGACATGGCTTTCGGCCTGGGCTACTACCACTGGTTCTGGTTCGCCCAGCCGCACCCGTTTCCCGAGACCCTGATCTGCGCCGCGCCGGATGCCTGGTTCCGGGCGCACACCTCGCGCGAGCCCAAGCCGCCGGATTTCTTCGATCCCGAGGCGCTCGCCGACTACCTGGCGGCGGTGCGCGATCCCGAGATGATCCGCGGCATGTGCGAGGACTATCGCGCCGCGGCGAGCATCGACCTCGAGCACGACCGCGCGAGCCGCGCGGCAGGCGACCGGATCCGCTGCCCGCTGCTCGTGCTGTGGGGCGCAAGCGCCAAGATCGAAGCCTGGTACGACGCGCTGGCGATCTGGCGCGGCTACTGCAGCGGCCAGATATCCGGCGGCGCCGTTGCCTCCGGGCATTACGTGGCGGAGGAAGCGCCGCAGGAGGTGCTCGAGCGCCTCGCCGGGTTCTTCGGCTGACCGCCGTCGGGGTTTTCCCGACTCACAGTCTCGGGGGCGCTTCACTACAATCGCGCCCTTCAAGGAAGACTCTTGTTGGGCATCCCGACCGAACCGATCGGCAGCATCCCTCGCCCGCTCGCGCTGATCGAGGCGCTCGCGCGCGGCGGCGGCAACGACCCCGGCCTGGAGCCCCTGTACGAGGGGGCGACGCGCGACACGATCGAGCGCTTCGAGGCCACCGGCTCGCCGGTGATCAGCGACGGCGAGCAGCGCAAGTTCCACAACTTCTGGGACTACAGCGTGCAGGGCCTGCGCAACACCGCGCCCGAGGGCTTCAGGATCCCGTTTGCCGCCGGCCACGTGCGCCGCATGCCGCGGCTCACGAGCGGTCCGTTCCGCTACAAGCGCTACGCCGACAGCTTCATGGACGTCGCGCTGCGCTACGCGCATGTCCCGGTCAAGCAGGCGGTGATCTCGCCTTCGGCGCTCAGCCTGATGTATCCCGCGGAGGGCATCCCGGACTACTCGCGCGACGAGTTCATCGAGGACCTGCTGCGCGAGCACGAGACCGAGGTGCGCCGCTGCCTGCAGAAGGGCGCGCACTCGGTGCAGATCGACTTCACCGAGGGCCGCCTCGCGCTCAAGATCGATCCCTCGGGGCAGCTGCTTTCCAGCTTCGTCGACCTCAACAACCTCGCGCTCGCGCGCTTCTCGGCCGCCGAGCGCAAGCGCATCGGCGTGCACACCTGCCCCGGCGGCGACCGCGACTCGACCCACAGCGCCGACGTCGATTACGCCGAGCTGCTGCCGAGCCTGTTCCAGCTCCAGGTGGGAAATTTCTTCGTCTCGCTCGCCGGCGAGCGCGACCGCGAGCGGGTGCTGAAGATCATCCGCGCGCACCTCAAGCCAGAGCAGACGGTGTTCGTCGGCGTGATCGCCCCGATCGATCCGCGCATCGAGACACCCGAGGAAGTGCGCGAGCGCACGCTGGAAGCCGCGCGCCACATCCCCCTCGAGCAGCTCGGCACCACCGACGACTGCGGGTTCTCCCCGTTCTGCGACGACACCTCGACCAGCCGCGACACGGCTTTCGCCAAGATCCGCGCGCGGGTGCTCGGCACGGCGGCGGCGGCGCAGCGGCTCGGGCTGACGTGATGTCGTCTTCCAGCTCCGACGAAGACGTGCTGCTGCACTCGGTCGCGATCCAGAACGCGGCGAGCATCCTCGCCGCGCGCCAGCGCGCCGAGGCGGCGTTGCGGGCGATGCTGGAGGCGACCACCGACGGCATCCTGGCCGTCGACGAGGAGCGCCGGGTGATCCACTTCAACGAGAATTACCTCGTCACCTGGGGCCTTGCGGCGAGCGCGCCCGAAGCGCGGCACCACGAAGAGCTGCTCGCGCGGGTGAGCGGGCTGTTCGCCGACCCGGCGCGCTTTCGCGCGCGCATCGAGGAGATCTATGCCGCCTCCCCGCCCGAGAGCTACGATCTGCTCGAGCTGGCCGACGGCAGGGTGATCGAGCGCTGGTCCAAGGCCCAGCATACCAGCGAGCGCAGCGTCGGCCGGGTCTGGATCTTCCGCGACATCACCGAGCGCCGGCGCGCCGAGGAGGCGCTGCGCGAGGAGACGCGCATCCTGGAGGTCCTCAACCGCACCGGCACCAGCCTCGCCTCCAGCCTCGACCTGCAAACACTGGTGCAGACGGTCACCGACGCCGCCACGCAGCTCTCCGGCGCGAAGTTCGGCGCCTTCTTCTACAACACCACCGGCGAGCGCGGCGACGCCTACATGCTCTATACGCTGAGCGGCGCGCCGCGCGAGGCGTTCGAGCGCTTCGGGATGCCGCGCGCCACGCCGCTCTTCGGCCCCACCTTCCGCGGCGAAGGCGTGGTGCGGCTCGACGACGTGCTGAAGGATGCGCGCTACGGGACGATGCAGCCGCACCGCGGCATGCCCAAGGGGCACCTGCCGGTGCGCAGCTACCTCGCGGTGCCGGTGGTGTCGCGCTCGGGCCAGGTGATCGGGGGGCTGTTCTTCGGCCATCCCGAGCCGGGCATGTTCGCCGAGCGCGCCGAGCGTATCATCACGGGAATCGCGGCGCAGGCCGCGGTCGCCATCGACAACGCGCGTTTGCTCGAGAGCGAGCGCGCCGCGCGCGCGGAGGCCGAGCGCATGAGCGAGATCAAGGACGAGTTCCTCGCCACGCTGTCGCACGAGCTGCGCACGCCGCTCAGCGCCATCCTGGGCTGGTCGCACGTGCTGCGCCGCCGCGCCCTCGACCCCGCCGACCTGGAGCAGGCCCTCGAGACCATCGAGCGCAACGCCCGCATCCAGACCCAGCTGATCGAGGACCTGCTCGACATGAGCCGCATCACCTCGGGCAAGCTGCGCCTGGACATCCAGCCGGTCGAGCCGGTCAGCTTCATCGAGGCTGCGCTCGATACGGTGCGCCCGGCGGCCGAGGCGAAAGGCGTCCGCCTGCAGCGGCTGCTCGACCCGGCGGCCGGGCCGGTGTCGGGCGATCCGAACCGGCTGCAGCAGGTGGTGTGGAACCTGCTTTCCAACGCCATCAAGTTCACGCCACGCGGCGGGAGGGTTCAGGTAGTGCTGCAGCGCGTGAATTCCCACATCGAAGTGAGCGTCGCGGACACCGGCGTCGGCATCAAGCCCGGGTTCCTGGTCCACGTGTTCGAGCGCTTCAGGCAGGCCGACGCCTCGAGCACGCGCAACTACGGCGGCCTGGGGCTGGGCCTCGCCATCGTCCGGCACCTGGTCGAGCTGCACGGCGGGACGGTGAGCGCCGCGAGCCCGGGCGAGAACCAGGGCGCCACCTTCACCGTGCGGCTGCCGCTCACGGTGGTGCACCGCCAGGCGAGCGAGGAGACGCGGTTCCATCCGCGCACGCCGACGGCGCCGGCGGTCGACTACCGCAACTGCGACCTCTCGGGCATCACGGTGCTGGTGGTCGACGACGAGCCTGACGCCCGCGACCTGATCGCGCGCGTGTTGCGCGACTGTCGCGCCGAGGTGCACGCGGTGGGCAGCGCCGACGAGGCGCTGCGCCTGCTTGCCAAGGCGAAGCCCGATCTGCTGGTCAGCGACATCGGCATGCCGGTCACGGACGGCTACGAGCTGCTGCGTCGCGTGCGCGCCCTCGGCGAGACGACGCCCGCGATCGCCCTCACCGCTTTTGCGCGCTCGGAAGACCGCACCCGGGCGCTCCTTTCGGGCTTCCTGGTGCACGTCTCCAAGCCAATCGAGCCCGCCGAGCTGGTCGCCACCGTGGCGAGCGTCGCGGGGCGCGCCGGCCCGCGCGCCGCGGGAGCCCCGCCGTGAGCCCCGCCAAGCGGGTGCTGATCGTTGACGACAACGTCGATGCCGCCGAGTCCCTCGCGACCATTCTGCGCGGCATGGGACACGAGGCCCACGTCGCCCACGAGGGCCGCTCCGGCCTGGCCCTCGCGCAGACCGTGCGCCCCGACCTCGTGCTGCTCGACATCGCGATGCCGGGCATGAGCGGCTACGAGGTGGCCCGCCAGCTGCGCCAGAACCTGGGCAGCAGCGTGCGCCTGGTCGCCGTGACAGGCTTCGGGCAGGATCAGGACCGCGCCCAGTCGCTCAGCGCCGGCATCGACCAGCACCTCGTCAAGCCCCTCGACCCGGCGTTCCTGAAAAGCCTGCTCGGCTGATGGAAAGCCTGGGCGCGGCGAGCGCCGTGTTTCTCGCCAGCGCAGTCTGCGTGGTCTTCGCCGGCATCGGCCTCGCCCGGTACGGCGACGAGCTCGCCGAGAAGACCGGCTGGGGCAAGCTCTGGGTGGGGACGCTGCTCGTCGCCACCGCCACGTCGCTGCCCGAGGTCTCGGTCAACGTCTCGGCGGTGTGGCTC
>DATKAX010000101.1:0-6897 GCA_035514595.1 Burkholderiales bacterium | reverse complement strand
AAGACAACTGCCGAGGTACGCGTTCAAGGATTGGAGCCGCGACCAGTTAAGTGTGACGGGCGCATTTATGGTTGGTCGGGGGCTTCCCCTCCGAGGGGTATGGCTACTCTTTCATTGCAAACGAATTCGTAAGAAAGCACCCCAAGAAATCGAGCTTCGTATCCGGCACCGGGGTAGCAGGCCACCCCGCCCGCTGGACGGAGCTGAGGCTCGCTGGCGAACAATGGGCGGAAGAAAGGGCAAACCCCACCCACCCCGACCGCAAAATCGCGCCTGCAGCCCGCTGGACAGCGCTGGCGGCGGCCACGCCCTGCTCTTTACGCCCCCGCTCGAGCGACGGTCGGCAAAAGCCACCCAGCGGCCCCGGGCGGCGGATGCTCTGAAACCACGCATTCCCGTCTCAGTAATGTGAAAGGTGCGGCTCCTAAGCGCACCGCACCGCTTTATGGGTCCCCACTAGTGTCCTGAGTCCGAAATGCGTTTACAGAATCTGGCTACGCTTGCGAGGATCTCGTCAGCGGTCTTGGTCCAGATGAATGGCTTGGGGTTTTTGTTGTAGATGCTCACGTATTCGCGGATGGCGCGTTCGAGCTCGATGGTGCTGCGATGAGTGCCGCGCTTGATCTGGCGTTCGCTGATCAGGGCAAACCAGCGCTCAACGAGGTTGAGCCAAGAAGCCGAAGTCGGCGTGAAGTGCACGTGAAAGCGCGAATGGCGCGCAAGCCAAGCCTTGACCGAGGGCGTCTTGTGCGTGCCGTAGTTGTCCAGGATCAGGTGCACCTCGAGCTCGGCCGGGACGTTGGCCTCGACGGTGCGCAGGAACGCGAGGAACTCTTTGGAGCGGTGGCGCCGATGCAGTTCTCCGATCACGCGGCCTGTGGCGAGGTCCAGCGCCGCAAACAAGGTCGTCGTCCCATGGCGCTTGTAGTCATGCGTTCGGCGCTCTGGCAGGCCCGGGGCGAGCGGCAGGATCGGCTGGGTGCGATCCAGGGCCTGGATCTGGCTCTTTTCATCCACGCACAGCACCATCGCCTTGGTCGGCGGGTTCAGATACAAGCCCACGATGTCCCGAACCTTGTCGATGAACAGCGGATCGGTGGAGAGCTTGAAGGTCTCTGTACGGTGCGGCTGCAGGCCAAAGGCGCGCCAGACGCGGCTCACCGTGCTCTGCGAGAGCTTGAGCTTGTTCGCAAGCAAGCGCGTGCTCCAGTGCGTCGCCTCACGCGGGCGCTCATTGAGCGTGGTGGCGATGAGCTGCTCGATCTTCGCGTCATCGACCTTGCGCGGCGCCCCGGGGCGCGGCTCATCGAGCAGCCCGTCGAGCCGCCGCTCAAGAAAGCGGCTACGCCACTTGCCCACCGTCTGGCGTATGACGCGACAGTCCCTGGCCACCTCGCTGTTGTTTACCCCTTGCGCGCACGCCAGGATGATGCGCGCACGCAGCGCCAGAGCTTGCGAGGTCTTATGCCGCCGCGTCCACTCGACCAGTTGATTGTTCTCTTGCACCGTCAACTTCAACTCCCGCAACTGCGCTCCCTTTCTCATCGTTCACTCCCCGTGTGCTCACCTTACCGTGAGACACGGAGACAAACGATATGTTCAGTAATTAAAGACTCAGGACACTAGTGGCGCAGCACGCACTTCGCGTACAGGCCGGGGAAGGCGCCCTGCGGGTCGTATTTCGCCTTGAGCGCGCGGTACGTCGCGCCGCCGTAGAGACGCTCGAACTCGTCCTCGGGAAAGTAGCTCTCGGAGTACAGCGACTTGATCCCGCCCAGCGCCGCGACCTTCTTCTCGATCATGCGGTTGAAGTGCCCGCGCTCGTGCGCCTCGCGCGTGCGCTTGACGTCCCAGAAGCCGAAGTTGACGTACCACTCGTTCTTGCGGGGGTACAGGCTGAAGCTTTCTGCGTGCGGAACCGGCCCGATCGGGCAGATCCACAGCGGCCACAGCGCGATGTTCCTCTGGTAGAAGTCGAGGAACTCGCCGGCGCGCGCGAGCGGGATGTCGACGTCCTGGATCACCGACTCGGAATGCAGCCCCAGCACGCGCTCGACCTTCCTGGTCAGGCCGAGGCGGCTGTTCCAGCGCATGATCCTGGTGTAGGTGCGCGATCCAAGCCGTTTCCTGCCGAACACGAACTTCCGGACAAAGTCATTCTGGGCCATGAGGTTCCTGGAGCACCAGAACCAGTCGGTGTCCCAGCGCCACAGGTAGTCGTGAATAGTGAGGTAATCCTCGCGCTTCTCCGGGATCGAGCGATAGTAGATGTGCTCGAAGGTGTAGTCGCTGGTGTAGGGCGCGGTCTCGGCGAACCGGCCCAGGGTGAGATACAGCCGCTCCGGCGAGAACACGGTGCCGTCGATGAAGTCGGTTTCTCCGGAGTCGAGGCGCGCCCCAAGCTCACGGAAGCATTCCTGCGGGGAATCGAACCCCAGATGCTGCAAATGGACATACGGCTTCACGGGGACCACCTTCGCCTCGATGCGCAGCGCGTAGCCGAGCGTGCCGTAGGAGTTGGGGAAGCCGAAGAACAGATCCGCGTGCTCGTTGTCGGGCGTGCAGGTGACGATGCGGCCGTCGCCGAGCAGCACGTCGAGCTCGAGCACCGTGTCGTGCACCAGGCCGTGGCGATGCGAGGAGGACTCTATGCCCACGCCCGAGACCGCGCCGCCGAGCGTGATGGTCTTCAGCTGCGGCACCACCGCGGGCATCACGCCGTGCGCGAGGCACTCGGCGACCAGGCTCTCGTAGGGGATCATGCCCTCGGCCTCGACGTAGCCGGCGGCCGCGTCGATGTGCAGCACGTCGCGGAACTCGCGCACGTCGAGGCGGCGGCGCGCGGCGCCCGGACGGTCGCGGAACAGGTTGGAGGTGTCCTTCGCGAGCCCCACCGGGCCGGCGCCCTCCCTAAGCCGCGCGGCCAGGGCTTCTCTTTTGCTGGTATGCGGCAGGCTGCTCGTAGAGGAAACTCCGGCTCATCGGATAGCTGCTTCGGGCGATGTTGCCCCGGGAGAACACGATCTGGAAAAGATGCGTATAGCACTTCGGCGAGCGGAACATCTCGGCGCTGCCGACCAGGTACACGCGCCACACGCGGCGAAAGCGCTCGTCGAACTGCTTCGGGTCGAGGGACCGGATGCGCTCCCAGTTGCGCTCGAAGCGCTCGTCCCAGGCGTCCAGCGTGAGCGCATAATGGCGCCGCAGGTTCTCGATGTCGAGCACCTCCAGGCCGGCGCGCTCCATCGCCGCGACGGCGTGGGCGAGGCTCGGGATCCAGCCCCCCGGGAACACGTGCCTGCGGATGAAGAATTCGGTCGGAAAGTGCCCGACGTGGCCGATGAAGTGCAGCATCCCGAGCCCGCCGGGCTTGAGGAATTTCGCGTGCGCGCGCACCACCTCCTCGAGCTGGTCGCGTCCGGCGTGCTCCAGCGTGCCGATCGAGACCACCTTGTCGTACTCGCGCGCCGCGTCGCGGAAGTCGGTGTCGATCACCTGCAGCGCGCCGCCCAGGCGCCGGCGCGCGATCTCGCCGCGCACCATCTCGACCTGCGAAGTGGTGTTGTTGATCCCGGTGACGCGCACCCCGAACTTCTCGTGGGCGTGGAACATGAAGCCGCCGAAGCCCGAGCCGATGTCGACCACCTCCTCGCCGGGCAGCAGGCGAAGCTTGCGCGCCACGTGCTCGATCTTGTTCCGCTGCGCCTCCTCGAGCGTGCGCGTGCCCTCCTTCCAGTACGCGCAGGTATACATCATCAGCGGATCGTCGAGCCACAGGCGGTAGAACTCGGTGCCGAGCGCGTAGTGGAACTCGGCGTTGCGCTTGGCCTGCGCCCAGGAGCGGTTCGCGAACCGGAGCTCGTGCCAGCGGTTGCGCACGCGGACCAGCGGCTTGGGATGCGCCATGCCGCCGTCCATGCCCACCGCCATGGCCTTCCCCAGGTGGCCCTCGATGTCGAGCTCGCCGCCGAAATACGACTCGAGCAGCCCGATGTGGCCGAAGGCCGCGATGCGCGCGTAGGCGCGCGGCGTATGGAACACGACGGTGAAGGCGGGCTCGCCTTCCCCGCTCGCGAACTCGCCGCCGCCGGCGAAGCGCACCGCGAACGGGGTCGTGGTGCGCCCGGCGACCCGGCGCAGCGCGGTCTCGATGAGCGATCTCACGGGCCGCAATATTACAGGAGGCACACGTGACTGTGACGCGCGCGACCTACGCGCTGGTGCTGGCGGGAGGCCGCGGCAGCCGGCTCAAGGAGCTCACCGACTGGCGCTGCAAGCCTGCGGTCCCGTTCGGCGGCAAGTACCGCATCATCGACTTCACGCTGTCCAACTGCGTGAACTCGGGCGTGCGCCGCATCGGCGTCGCCACGCAGTACAAGTCGCAGAGCCTGATCCGGCACCTGCAGCGCGGCTGGAGCTTCCTCGACGGGCGCATCGGCGAGCACGTCGACATCCTGCCCGCCCAGCAGCAGGTCGCCGAGAGCTGGTATGCCGGCACCGCGGACGCGGTGTTCCAGAACCTGAACGTGCTGCGCCGCGACGGCTGCGAGTACGTGCTGGTGCTCTCCGGGGACCACGTCTACAAGATGGACTACGGCAAGCTGCTCGAGGACCACGTGGCGCGCCAGGCGGATGCCACCGCGGTGTGCGTCGAGGTGCCGCTCGCCGAAGCGAGCGCCTTCGGCGTCGTGGGCGTGGACGAGACCGGGCGCGTGCGGCGCTTCGACGAGAAGCCGGCCGAGCCGCCGCCGATCCCGGGCGACCCGGGGCGCGCGCTCGCGAGCATGGGGGTGTACGTGTTCAACGCGCGCTTCCTGTTCGAGCAGGTGGTGCGCGACGCGGACGATCCGCGCTCGAGCCACGACTTCGGCAAGGACCTGATGCCTTACCTCGTGCCGCGCTACCGCATCTGCGCGCACCGCTTCAGCGCGAGCTGCGTCGACATGCCGCGCGGCGAGCCGTACTGGCGCGACGTCGGCACGCTGGATGCGTACTGGGAAGCGAACATGGAGCTCGCGAAGGTGAGCCCGGATCTCAACCTCTACGACCGCGGCTGGCCGGTATGGACCTACCAGGAGCAGCTGCCGCCCGCCAAGTTCGTGTTCGATTCCGACGGGCGCCGCGGCATGGCGATCGACTCCACGGTCTCGGGCGGCTGCATCGTGAGCGGCGCCACGGTGCGCCGCTCGGTGCTGTTCTCCAACGTGCGCGTCGAGGACGGCGCGAGCCTCGAGGATTGCGTGGTGCTGCCCGACGTGGTCGTCGGGCCGAACGTGCGGCTGCGCCGCGCGATCATCGACCGTCACTGCGTGCTGGCGCCGTCGCTGCAGGCGGGCGCGGACGCCCCGGGCAACGCCGAGCGCTTTCGCGTGACGGAAAATGGGCTTACGCTGATTACTGCGGAAATGCTGGGCCAGAAGCCGCACCAGCTGCGCTGACCAAGGAGGATGTGCATGGCAACACGCAAACCAGAGAAGCAAGCCGCCGCACCGCGTAAGCCCAGGGCGAAGAAGGAAGGGCCGCCCTTCACCGGCACCGCGGGCGCGCACCCCTCGCCCGAGGAGGTGTGGAAGCTGATCGCGGAGACGGCCTACTTCAAGGCCAAAGCACGCCACTTCGCGCCCGGCAACGAGGTGCAGGACTGGATCGAGGCCGAGGCGGAGGTGATGCACCGCCTCGGCCGCTCAGCGTGAGGCGCTAGCGCGCGCTTGCTCCCGATCCGGCGGCAGGCTGCGGCGCTTCGCTCGCGGCCACTTCGCGCGTGCCGTAGACCTCGATCTCGACGCGCCGGTCGGGCTGCAGGCAGGCGATCAGCCTGGCATCCTTCAAGCCCTTGCACGCGTCTCCGGTAACCGGCTGCGCCTTGCCGCGGCCCTCCGCGACCACCTTCGCGCCGCTGATGCCCTTCTCGGTCAGGTAGCTCTTGACCGCCTCGGCGCGCTCGCGCGAGAGCTTCTCGTTGTAGGACGCCGGGCCGATGCGGTCGGTGTGGCCGACGGCGATCACCTCCTCGATCTGCGCGCCCTTGAGTCCTTCGGCGATCTCGTCGAGCTTCCGGCGGCCGCTGTCCCTCAGCTCGGCCTTGTCGAAGGGAAACAGCACGTCGGTCTCGATGGTGACCTTCTGGATCATCGGGCGCGGCTCGGGCACCGGCGCCGCGACGATCGGCGCGGGCGCAGCGGCGAGCGGCGCCGGCGCGGGCTCGGGGGGCGGCGGCGCGGGCTGCGCGACCGGCTCGGGCTCCTTCACCGGCTCGGGCGCCGCGGCGACCGGCTGCGACACGTAGTCCGGATCGCACTCCGGGTCGGCCATGCCCGGCGTCCAGAAGCCGGTGTGCCAGCACAGGCCGTACGGATTGCGCACGTTGGTGCCGTAAGGCGTGGTGACATAACCCGGGTCGCCGGCCGCGCCGGAGGACGCCACCTGCTCGCGGCCCGCGGGCGCCGATTCGCGCATGCGAGCCGATTCGCGCGTGGCGCCGGCCTGCGCGACCTGCGCAGCGTCGGCCCTCGGCGGGCAAGGCGCCGCAACCGGACCGGCCATCCCCTGCTGCACGCACTCGCCGAAGCCGCTGCGAACGATGTTCTTGTCGGCGCCGCTGGTGACGTATCCGGGCTGCTGCTGCGCCAGCGCTGCGCCGCCGCAGGCCGCGAGCGCCGCGGCGACGGCCGCGCCCGACAGGCGGCGCGCGGTAAATCTGGGCTTGCTTGTCATTCCTGTCTCCTTTCGAAAAGAGGCTGGAATGAGCATCAGCAAGTTGTGTTCCCCCTCGGCGACAGCCCGGGCGGCGCATCACCTGCGCCGTTCGGCGAGCCCGCGGGTGTTGAGCACGTCGTCCTTCTCCAGCCAGCCGCGGCGCGCCTGCCCGATGCCGTAGCGCAGCATCTCGAAGCCGTC
>DATKAX010000100.1:0-6862 GCA_035514595.1 Burkholderiales bacterium | reverse complement strand
TGCGGCGTGGTGCCGCTCGAGGGCGAGGCGTAGGCGAGCTTCTGGGTGCGCGCCATCTGCAACAGCTCGGCGAGCGTTTTGGCCGGGAAATCGGCGTGCACCACGATCACGTTCGGCTGCGAGGCGACGATCGCGATCGGGACGAAGTCCTTGTCCGGGTCGTAGCCCGCATTCGACCATAGCGAAGGGTTGACCGCGAAGCCCGAGGAATGCGCGAGGATGGTGTAGCCGTCGGGATCCGACTTGGCCACCCGCTGCGCGGCGATGCTGCCCCCGGCGCCGGTGACGTTCTCGACCACGATCGGTTGGCCGAGCGTGTCGCTCAGCTTGGGCGAGATCAGGCGCGCGATGATGTCCACCGGCCCGCCGGGCGGGAAGGCGACCGCCACGCGGATCGGCTTCGACGGGTAGGAAGACTGCGCGAGCGCGCTTCCGGCGAACAAGAACAGCAATGCGATTTTCAACAGCGCTTTCATGGGCCTCCTCCTATCCACTGACTGCAATGGGTGCGATCGCCTCGATGTCGGTGACCACGTCGATGATAGCGGGCTTGCCGCTCTTCAGGGCTTTTTCCAGCGCCGGGGCGAAATCGGCGGCGCGCTCGACGCGGATGCCGAGGGCGCCGATGTCGGCGGCGAGGCGCGCGAAGTCGACCATGCGGTAGGTCCACAGCTCGCGCGCCTTGGCGGTCTGCTCGCCGCCGTAGGCGCGGTCGAAGCCGCGCTTGGACTGGTTGCCGCTCGCGTTGTTGTTCACCACGGTCACCGCTGCGATATTCCAGCGCACCGCGGTCTCGATCTCGCCGATGTGATACCAGAGCCCGGCGTCGCCGGTAAAGGTGACGACCGGCCGCTCGCGCGCGGCGCACTTGGCGCCCAGGCCGGCGGGAAACGCCCAGCCGAGGTGCCCGGCGCTGCGCATGAAGCTCTGGCGCGCGCTGCGGGTGTCGTACATGCCGCCCATCCACATGCCGGCATGCCCGGTGTCCGAGAGGACGATCGCGTCCTCGGGCAGGTGCCGCGAGAGCTCGGCGCAGATGCGCTCGGGGCGGATCGGGACCGCGTCGGACTCGAGCAGGCCGCGATATTTTTCGCGCCACTCTTTGCAAATGCCCTGTACTTGCTCTACCCATGGTTTGCGACGTGAAGCGCTTGAGCGGCCTGCCGCTTCCAGCATCATGGAAAGGCACACCCTGGCGTCGCCGAGCACGCCCGCCTTCAGCGGGTAGTTGCGGCCGATCACGTGCGGCTCGATATCGATCTGCAGCGCCGCGACGCCGATCTTCGGCACCTGCCAGGCATGCGTGGTCATGCCGCCCGCCGAGGTGCCGATGAAGCATACGAGATCGGCGGCCGCGACCACGCGGTTCGCGCTTTCGCGCGAGTAGCTGCCGACCACGCCGACCGAAAGCGGATGCGTTCCCGGGATGCAGTCCTTGGCGTTGAGCGAGGTGGCGACCGGGATCGAGAGCGCCTCGGCGAGCGCCACGAGCTGCGCTCCGGCGCCCGAGGCGCGCACGCCGCCGCCGGCGACGATGACGGGTTTTTCAGAACTTTCCAGAAAATGGAGAAGCGTCTTCAAATCGTTCCCGTCCGGTCCGGGCCTGAAAGGCGGAACGCGAGAAAACTGCGGCTCGACCAGCGACTCGAGCTCGGCCTCCTCCTGGTCGATCTGCCCCTCGTTGCCGCGGAACTGCAGGTGCACCGGCCCCGGCGCCCCGGAAGTGGCGACGCGAAACGCCTGGCGCACCATGTCCGGGAAGCGCTCCACCGCGTCGACCGTCGCGTTCCACTTGGTCACCGGCTCGAACGCCGGCACGTCGTCGACCTCCTGGTAGACCTTGCGGAACTTGGTCTGCGGGTCGCGTCCGCCGGTCATTGCGATCACCGGCGAGTGCGCCAGGTGAGCGTCGCGCAAGCCCGCCGCGAGGTTGAGCGCGCCGACCACCTGCGCCATGCACAAGCCCGGCTTGCCGCTCGCGCGAGCGTAGCCGTCCGCCATGTAGGCGGCCGCCTTCTCGCCGTGCGTGTGGATGCGCGCAATCGACGTACGGCGCTCCATTTCCGCGAACGTGCGCCGCAGCACCGCGGGCACCATGAACACGTGCGACACCTCGTAGCCCGCCAGCATTTCGCCGAGGACCTGCGCGCCGCTGCGCTTTTGCCGCGGCGTCACTTGATGGCGAGCGGGTTGGTCGGCGAGCCGACGGCGCCGGTGATCGGGATCGCCGGCGCGACGAACAGGAACTCGTACACCTTGTCGGCGGCGCAGTCCTTCGCGAGCTCCCCGAGATAGAAGATCTCGCCCATCGTGAGCCCCATGATCGGGATGGTGATCCAGTGCCAGGGCTGGTTGATGCCCGGCTCGCTCTCGTTCGGTCGCACTTCGCAGCCCCAGGTGTCGCTCGCGATCGCGGCGATCTGGTTGCGCTGAATCCAGTCGAGCGTCTCGAACGAGAAGCCCGGGGCGTCGCCGCCCGGGTAGCCGTCCCAGCTCCCGGCGGCGAGCTTCGCCTCCATCTGGCCCGTGCGCACGACCACGAAATCGCCTCTCTTTACCGCCACTCCCTGCCTACTTGCTGTCAGATCCAATTCCTTGCTGGTGATCGCGTGGCCGTCGGGCAGCACCTCCATGCCGAGCGCGCGCGGCACGTCGAGGAACACGCCGCGGCCGACCATCCGGTCCTTGGTCTTCTCGATGCCGCACTTCTGCGCCCCGGCCGTGGTCACCTCGCGGCAGTCGTAGCCGTTCCACATGCTGTTCTCGTAGAACACGTGGCCCAGCCCGTCCCACTGCGTGCCGCATTGCAGCGGCATCACCACCATGTCGTCGGCGGCGCGGATGCCGCGCTTGTCGAGCACGCCCGAGTAGGCGTCGGTGCCGGTGCGCAGCATGACGTGCAGCGGGTTGATGCGGCCCATCGCCGGGTACTTGCTCTTCGCGCCCTGCGGGCCGTGCTGGTCGAAGTTGAGCGCGAGCGAGATCACGCGCCCCTTTCGCACCAGGCGGGCGGCGGCGACGATGTCCTCCGGCCGCGTGTAGTTCAGCGTGCCGATCTCGTCCTCGGGGCCCCATTTGCCCCAGTTCTTGTACTTCTCGGCGGCTTCGCGCAGGTCGTCACGGGTAAGCTTGCGGCTGGTCATGGGGGCGGATTATCGAAGATTGAGGGGCATAGGGTATCAGGCGCTCGCGCTCGCGCTGGTCCTCGGCGTCGCCTGGTACCTGATTTCTAACACGCTCGCCAACCTCGAGGCGCGCCGCATCGCCAGCGGTTTCGCATTTCTGCGGCGCGAGGCCGGCTTCGAGATCGGCCAGAGCTTCTTCCTTTCCTACGGCGCCGCCGACAGCTACCTGCGGGCGCTGGTCGTGGGGGTGGTCAACACGCTCACGGTCTCGCTGATCGGCATCGTCATCGCCACGCTGCTCGGCACCGCGGTCGGGCTTTCCCGGCTGGCGCGCAACTTCCTGCTGCGCACGCTCGCCGGGGGCTACGTCGAGTTCGTGCGCAACGTGCCGCTGCTGGTGCAGCTTTTCTTCTGGTACGCGATCATCACCGAGGTGCTGCCGCACCCGCGCGCCGCGCTCGAGCCGCTGCCGGGCGTGTTCCTGTCCAACCGCGGCATTTTCTTCCCGACGCTCGCCTCCACGCCCGAGCTGCAGGGGTTCAACTTCGCCGGCGGCGCGGCGCTCACCCCGGAGTTCGCGGCGCTGCTCGCCGGGCTCGCCACCTATACCGCGGCCTTCATCGCCGAGATCGTGCGCGCCGGCATCCTCGCCATCGAGCGCGGGCAGTGGGAGGCGGCGCTAGCGGTCGGCCTGACGCGCCGCCAGGCGCTGCGCCTCGTGGTGATGCCGCAGGCGCTGCGCGTGATCGTGCCGCCGCTCACCAGCCAGTACCTCAACCTCACCAAGAACAGCTCGCTCGCGGTGGCGATCGGCTATCCCGACCTGGTGTCGATCGCCAACACCACCATCAACCAGACCGGCCAGGCGATCGAGGGCATCGCGGTGATCATGGCGGTGTTCCTCACCGTGAGCCTGACGATCTCGGCGCTCATGAACTGGTACAACGCGCGCATCGCCCTGCGATGAAGTGGCTGCGCGACAACTTCTTCTCCTCCTGGGCGCAGGGCGCGGTGAGCCTCGCGATGCTCGCGCTGCTTTGGCACGCGGTGCCGGCGTTCGTCGACTGGGCCTTCCTCGACGCCGTGTGGCGGCCGGATTCGAAGGCCTGCCGCGCCGGCGAAGGCGCCTGCTGGGGCTTCATCGCCGAGAAGCACCGCTTCATCCTGTTCGGCACCTATCCCTACGACGAGCACTGGCGGCCGGCGGCGGCGAGCGCGCTTCTGGTCGGGCTGTGGATCGTCAGCCTGATGCGCCGGTTCTGGAGCTGGTGGCTGGTGCCCACCTGGGTGGCCGGCCTCGCGCTGATCGCGCTCCTCATGTGGGGCGGCGTGCTGGGCCTCGACTACGTCGAGAACGAGCGCTGGGGCGGGCTGATCCTGACGCTGCTTCTCACCACCTTCGGCCTCGCGGCCGCGTTCCCGCTCTCGATCCTGGTCGCCCTCGGCCGGCGCTCCGAGCTGCCGGTGGTGCGCGCCCTGTGCATCGCCTACATCGAGCTGATCCGCGGCGTGCCGCTGATCTCGCTGCTTTTCATGGCTTCCGTCATGCTGCCGCTGTTCCTGCCCGCCGGCGTGAGCATCGACAAGCTGCTGCGCGCGCAGATCGCGCTCATCCTCTTCGCCGGCGCCTACCTCGCCGAGGTGGTGCGCGGCGGCCTGCAGGCGATCCCGCGCGGCCAGTACGAGGCCGCCGCCGCGCTCGGCCTGTCCTACGCGAAGCGCATGGCCTTCATCATCCTGCCCCAGGCCCTGCGCATCGCCGTGCCGCCGCTCGTCAACACCTTCATCGGCTTCTTCAAGGACACTTCGCTGGTCCTGATCATCGGCCTGTTCGACCTGCTCTCCACCATCAAGATCTCCTTGAACGAGCCCGCCTGGACCGGCTTCGGCATCGAGGCCTACCTCTTCGCCGCCGTGGTCTACTTCGTCTTCTGCTACGCCATGTCCGCCTACAGCCGCGGCCTGGAACGGCGCTGACAGTGGCCGAGGGACGCTATGGAAATCTCTGAGGAACAGGTGCGCCGGTACGCCCAGCTGAGAATTGCAAAGCTCTTCCATGTAGAACCGGAAGCGCTTTCGCTTCAAGCGGTGTTTGGCGACGTACTTAAAGCCAGCTTTGTCTCAGACTTCAAGGCGAATGAGTTCGAGCAACTGGATCGTGATGTCAAGGATGTTGCAGATCGTCAGACACTGCAGGAGTTAGCATCAGGTGCGCTGGTGATCAGAACTGTGGACGATTACTGCGATCACATGGTTCGTTGTTATCGCACTAAGCCGGAGGAAGTGATGCGCGTACTTCGCATGGCAAAGTGACAGGGTTTCCGCGTCACACGTCGTCTGAGCGCGAGATACGTACGCCCGAGGCTTTCATTTCGGAGAGCGCGCGGGCGAGGGAGTTCTCGAGGTCGATGGCGCGGCAGGCGTCTTCGATGACCGTCGTTTCGAAGCCGGCGGCGCGGGCGTCGAGGGCGGTCCAGGCGACGCAGAAGTCGGTGGCGAGGCCGCAGAGGTAGAGGCGCTTGATGCCGCGCTCCCTGAGGTAGCCGGCGAGGCCGGTGGAGGTCTTGCGGTCGGCTTCCAGAAATCCGGAGTAGCTGTCGATGTCGCGGTGAAAGCCTTTTCTTATGATCAATTGGAGATGGGGTAGAGCGAGGGCCGGATGAAGATCGGCGCCGGGGGTGGCTTGCACGCAGTGGTCGGGCCACAGCACCTGGGTGCCGTAGGGAAGTTCGATGGTCTCGAAGGGCTTCTTGCCGGGATGCGAGGAGGCGAAGGAGGCGTGGCCGCGCGGGTGCCAGTCCTGGGTGACCACCACGTTCTCGAAGCGCGCGGCGAGGCGGTTGACGAGCGGCACGATCTCGTCGCCCTTGGCGACGGCGAGGGCGCCGCCGGGGATGAAGTCGTTCTGGACGTCGACGACGACTAGGCAGGCATCTTTCATTTGCGGTTCGCAGCGTTCCAGTTGCGTTCCAAATTGGCGATCAGCGCGGGGCTGAAGTGGCAATGCGCCTGCTCGCGCGCGTATACCGCCATGTAGCGGCGGAAGGTGTCGAGCGGCTCCTGCGCGATGCGGAAGGCGCGCCGGTTGCCCGCGGCGCTCACTACGCCGGACCCGGTGAGCTTGTCGACCGTGCGCTCGATCGCGAGCTCCATCTCGCCGGGCGCGACGATCTCGTCGCAGATCAGCCGTCCTTCGGGGCTGTCGCAGTCGATGCGCCGCTCGGCCATCACCGCCTGGCGCGCGATTCGGTCGCCGACGAAGCGCGCGAGCCTCAAGTTCGCCGCGCCGGGGACGATGCCCTCCTTGCGCGCCGGCAGCGTCAGGTAGGCGTCCTCGGCGGCGATCGTGTGGTCCATCGTGAGCAGGATCTGGCAGTGGCCGCCGATCGCGAAGCCATCGACCGCGGCGATCCACAGCTTCTCGATGCTGTTCTCTTCAGGAGAAAAATCTGGAAGGGCCAAGCCGCGATAGAGCTTGCTGACCAGGCCCAGATCGCGGATCAGATACCAGAGGTAGCGGATCTTTCCCTGATAGAGATGCGTGAGGTTGATGCCGGCGCCGAACAGGCGCTTGCCGGCCCACTTAGGGTGCTCGACCGGACCGCCGCGCAGCACGCAGACCTCGGTCTTCGGGTCGAGGAGCGCGAGGTCGATCGCGATCTCCAGGCCTTCGAGCGTGGTGTCATCCTCGGCGTTGAGGTAGCGCGGATTGGACATCGTGACCACCGCCGCCTTGC
>DATKAX010000099.1:0-3737 GCA_035514595.1 Burkholderiales bacterium | reverse complement strand
CATGCGGGCCGTCTTCGCCTGGCTCGACGAGGCCGCCGCCCTTGCCGCGAAGCGCGAGGGGCTCGTGGTGCTGATGCAGGCCAACCCCTTCGTCACCTTCCCCCGCGACGGCTACGCCTCCCTGCGAAACAAGCTGGAGGCGCTCGCGCAGAAAATGCCCGGAAGAATCGTGCTCGCCCACGGCGACACGCACGTCTACCGCGACGACGAGCCGCTCCCCGGCCTGCGTCGCATCGAGGTCTGGGGCTCGCCCTTCGTCGGCTGGCTGCGCGCCGCGATCGCCGACGGCGCGCTGACGGTCGAGACCGGCCGCTAGCGCCTCAGGGGCTGCGGGAAGCGGTACAGGCGCTGCGGGTTGTCGACCAGCAGCGCCTGGCGTTGCGCCTCGGTGGGCGCGATCTCGGCGAGCAGATCGACGAGCTGCCCGTCGTCGGGCGCGGCGCTCTGGCCGGCGTGCGGCCAGTTGGTGCCCCAGAGGACGCGGTCGCCGAACTCGCGCACCAGCGCGCTCGCGAAGGGCACCGCATCGGGCCACGGCGCCGAGCGGCGCGAGACCCGCTCCGCGCCGCTCACCTTGATCCAGAAGCGCGGGTGGCGCATCAGGACGAGGAGCTCGCGGAACGCCGACTGGTCCAGGCCGAGCGAGGCGTCGATACGCCCCATGTGGTCGATCACCACCGGGACCGGCGAGCGCTTCAGGCGCGGCCCGAGCTCGCCGATGAGCCCGGGCTCCATCTGGATCTGCAGGTGCCAGCCCAGCTCGGCGAGCCGGCCCGCGAGCGCGAGCACGCTGTCGATCGAAGGTCCCGGGGCACCCTGCCTGCCGTAGGTGAAGCGCACGCCGCAGAAGCCGAGCGCGTCGAGACGCTTGAGCTCCACCGTGCCGACGTTCGCCGGCACCAGCGCGATGCCGCGGTAGGCGCCGCCCTTGGCGGCCATCGCGTCGAGGGTGGCCCAGTTGTCGAAGCCGTGGCAGGCCGACTGCACCACCACGCAGCGCTCGATGCCGAGCAGGGCGTGCAGCGCGTAGAGCCGCTCTTTCGGCGCATCGGCGGGCGTGAAGCTGCGCTTTCGCGCGAACGGGAATCGCGCGCGCGGCCCGAACACGTGCACGTGGGCGTCGCAGGCACCGCGCGGCAGGCGCAGCCGCGGCCGGCTCGGCGCGGGATGGAACGAGGGCTTGGGATCAGCGTTCATCGAGCAGCGTGCGGAACATGGTGCGGCGGGTGTTGTGGAAGTGCGGGCGCACGCGGTCGGCCCACGGCGTGTGCCGGATCGCGAGCCACTCGGATCGCGCCAGCACCTCGGGCGACTCGAGCTCGTAGCAGGCGCGGTAGCGCGGCGGCGCATCGACGCTGCGCATGCGCGCGCAGTGCACGTTGCCGGGCACCGCGGCGAGCCCCGGCATGTGCTCCACGTGGTACCAGCGGTTGAACTCGGCCTCCCAGTCCGGCTCGACGTCGGTCTCCACGACGTAGTGATACGGCGCGGGGCTGCCGGCGGAGATCCCCTTCCATTCCGCCATCGGCGCGAGCCGCTCGGGCCGCGCCGCGCCGTCCAGGACGCCCAGCGCTTCGGGAGCGATCCAGGCGTAGATATGGGCGAGCGTGCCGTCGAGCCCGGCGCAGACCTGCAGCCGCGTGGATTCCGGCAGCCCGCGCGCGAACTCGCGCGCCTCGGCGACCAGGGCTTTCTCGGCGACCGGAGGAGGCGCGCGCCGCAGCAGCAGAGCCGCCCGCATGCGCGCCGCCTATTCCTTGAACCCGATGGCGGTGACGACCTTGCTCCATTTCGCCTGCTCCGCGGCGAGGAACTGCGCGTACTCCCGGGGCGTTCCCGGGGAGGCCACGCCGCTCACTTTCGCGTACTGCGCCACCAGCGCCGGGGCGCGCAGCGCCGCGCTCGCCGCGGCGTGGATCCGCTTCAGGACCTCCCCCGGCGTGCCCGCCGGGGCCACCAGCCCGTACCAGTTGTCGGAGGTCACGTTCGGGTAGCCGAGCTCCCCCGTGGTCGGCACCTCGGGCAGCGTCGCCGTGCGCTGCGCGCTCGTGATGGCGAGCGCTTTCAGCCGCCCGTTGCGGATGTGCCCCAGCAGGATCGGCACATCGAAGATCCCCATCTGCACCTGCCCGCCCAGCAGATCCGCAACCGCCGGCGCCGCCCCCTTGTAGGGGACGTGCACCATGTCGAGCTTCGCCTCGGCCTTGAGCAGCTCCCCCGCCAGATGCGTGATGCTGCCCGAGCCGGCCGAGCCGAAGTTCACCTTGCCCGGGTTGCGCTTCACGTAGGCGAGAAACTCGGCGAAGCTCCCGGCCGGCACCGAAGGGTGCACCGCCAGCACCTCCGGCACGCGCACCACCACCGTGATGAGCTCGAAGTCCTTGTTCGCGTCGTAGGGCATCTTGGCAAGCGAAAACGGCGCGATCGATAGCGTCGAGGCGCTGTTGAGCGCGAGCAGGTAGCCGTCGGGGGCGGCTTTCGCCACCCGGTCCACCCCCAGCACCCCGCCCACGCCGCTCACGTTCTCCACCAGCACCGGCTGGCCCAGCTCGCCGCTCATGCCCTGCGCCAGCCCGCGCCCGAAGATGTCCGCCGGGCCGCCCGGCGGAAACGGCACCACGATGCGCACCGGCTTGGCGGGGTATTGCTGCGCGAGCGCCCAGCCGGGCAGTAGCGCCAGCGCGCCCAGCAAGCACCCGGCCAGGGCGCCCGCGACCGCCCTAACGGTTCTCTTCACAGGATCCTCCTCCTCGCTGGCAATTCTTAGCCCTTCTGCCAGAATAGGAAACGTCGATAGCCGGATAACAGCTAGCTCGATTCGAGATATCCGATTCGAGATTCATGGACCTCAAGCAGCTTGACTATTTCGTCCACGTGGCCGAGCTCGGCAGCTTCAGCCGCGCGGCATCGCTGCTCGCGATCGCGCAGTCGGCGCTGAGCCACAAGGTGCGCCAGCTCGAGGTCGAGCTGAAGCAGCCGCTGCTCTACCGCAACGGGCGCGGCGTCATTCCCACCGATGCCGGCAAGCGCCTGCTGGTGCACGCGCGCGGCATCCTGATGCAGGTGAGCCGCAGCCGCGAGGAGCTCGACGAGTTCCGCGGCGCGCCCTCCGGTCACGTGGTGGTGGCGCTGCCGCCGAGCCTGGCGCACCCGCTCACGGTGCCCCTCGTGAAGAGCTTCCGCACGCGCTTTCCGCAGGCCTCGCTCGGCATCATGGAGGGCCTGTCGGCGTCGATCGTCGAATGGGTCGTCACCGGGCGCGCGGACATCGGCCTGATCTTCAACCCGGTGCCCTCGCCCGCGCTGGAGATCGTTCCGCTGCTCGAGGAGCCGATGTACCTCATCGGCGCGAAAGACAGCCCGGGCGGCGCGCGGCCCGCTCCCGTGCCGCTGAAGGAGCTGCCACGCTACCCGCTCATCGTCCCGAGCCGCCCGAACGCCAACCGCATGCGCATCGCGACCCAGCTCGCGTACTTCGGCCTGAAGCCCGCGATCGCGCTCGAAGTCGACGGCATCGCCTCGATCCTCGACCTGGTGGCCGAGGGCTACGGCTACGCCGTGCTGCCGCTCGCCTCGCTGCGCGGCTACCGGCTCGAGGGCGCCTTCACCGCGCGCCCGATCGTCAAGCCGAAGCTCATGATCCAGATCTCGCTCGTCACCTCATCGCAGCGGCCTACGACGCCGCTCACGCAGAAGGTCCTCGACCTCATCCCGGAGACCGCCGCCCAGGTCATTCC
>DATKAX010000098.1:0-11949 GCA_035514595.1 Burkholderiales bacterium | reverse complement strand
GCATTTCAAGAAAATGCGGCTTGCCCCTGGTCGCCGCGGGCGACGTCCACATGCACCTGCGCTCGCGCCGGCGGCTGCAGGACGTGCTCACCGCGGTGCGGCTGGGCAGGCCCGTAGCGCAGTGCGGGCAGAGCCTGTTTCCCAACGCCGAGCGGCACCTGCGCCTGCGCGTGCGCCTGGCGCAGCTCTATCCGCCCGAGCTGCTCGCGCAGACGATCGCCGTTGCCGAGCGTTGCCGTTTCTCACTGGATGAATTGCGATATGAATATCCGGCTGAGCTCGTCCCGCAAGGCGAAACGCCGGCGAGCTGGCTGCGCAAGCTCGCGCAGGAGGGCCTGCGCTGGAGGTTTCCCGCGGGCATCCCGGAAAAGATCCAGAAGCTGGCGGACCACGAGCTCTCGCTGGTCGCGGAGCTCGGCTACGAGCCGTTCTTCCTCACCGTGCACGACGTGGTGCGGTTCGCGCGCGAAAGCGGCATCCTGTGCCAGGGCAGGGGTTCGGCGGCGAACTCGGTGGTGTGCCATGCGCTCGGCATCACCGAGGTGGATCCCGCCAGGATGAACATGCTGTTCGAGCGCTTCGTCTCCCGGGAACGCAACGAGCCGCCGGACATCGACGTCGACTTCGAGCACCAGCGCCGCGAAGAGGTCATCCAGTACGTGTACCGCAAGTACGGGCGCAGCCGCGCCGCGCTTGCCGCCACCGTGATCTGCTACCGGCCGAAGAGCGCGGTGCGCGACGTCGGCAAGGCGCTCGGCCTGCCGCTCGCCGAGGTCGAGCGCCTGGCCAAGGGCTTTGCCTTCTGGGACCGGAAGATCAAGCCTTCGAATACGCTGTTCGAGCTCGCCGCCATGCTCGTCGGCTTCCCGCGCCACCTCTCCCAGCACGTCGGCGGCTTCGTCATCTCGCGCGGGCCGCTCGCCGAGCTGGTGCCGGTCGAGAACGCGGCGATGCCGGAGCGCACCGTGATCCAGTGGGACAAGGACGACCTGGAGGCGCTCGGGCTGCTGAAGGTCGACGTGCTGGCACTCGGAATGCTGTCTGCAATACGAAGGGCTTTGGAGTTTATAAATCTGAAGATCCAGGACGTGCCTGCCGAGGACCCCGCGGTCTACGAGATGATCCGGAAAGCCGACACCATAGGCGTGTTCCAGATCGAGTCGCGCGCGCAGATGAGCATGCTGCCGAGGCTGCGGCCGGAGAATTTCTACGACCTGGTGATCGAGGTGGCGATCGTGCGCCCCGGACCGATCCAGGGTGGCATGGTGCATCCCTACCTGCGCCGCAGGCGCGGGCTCGAGCCCGTGGCCTACCCGAGCGAGGCGGTGAAGCAGGTTCTCGAGCGCACCCTCGGCGTGCCGATCTTCCAGGAGCAGGTGATGCAGCTCGCCATGGTCGCCGCCGGCTTCACGCCCGGCGAAGCCGACCGCCTGCGCCGCTCGATGGCGGCGTGGAAAAAGCGCGGCGGCCTGGAGCACTTCGAGGCCAGGCTCAAGAGCGGGATGCGGGCGAACGGCTACACGGAAGCGTTCGCGCAGGCCATCTACCGTCAGATCCTCGGCTTCGGCGAATACGGATTTCCCGAGTCCCACTCGGCCAGCTTCGCGCTGCTGGTCTACGTCTGCGCGTGGCTGAAGTGCCATCACCCGGCGGCTTTTTGCGCGGCGCTGCTCAACAGCCAGCCGATGGGCTTCTATGCGCCGTCGCAGCTGGTGCAGGACGCACGGCGCCACGGCGTCGAGGTTCGCGCCCCGGACGTGGGCGCCAGCGACTGGGACTGCACGCTGGAAGGCGGGGCGCTGCGGCTGGGCCTGCGCATGGTGGGCGGATTGCCCGAGGCCGCGGGAAGGAGGATTTCGTCGAGCAAGCCCCATGCTTCGGTCGCGGATCTCGCCCATCGGGCGGATCTGAACCGAAAGGACCTGCGCTCGCTGGCCGCGGCCGGCGCGCTTCATTCGCTCGCCGGGCACCGCCGCCTCGCGCACTGGGCCGCCGCAGGGGCGGAGCGCCGGCCGCCGCTCGATGCTCCCCGCCTCGAGCAGATGCCCGCGCTCGAGCCGGCGCGGGAGGGCGAGGATATCGTCGCCGACTACGCGAGCCTCGGCCTTACCCTGGGCCGTCATCCGCTCGCTCTGCTGAGGAAACGCCTGGGTGGAATGGCTCTGGTTACGGCCGAGGATCTGAAGTCCATGCCCCATGGCAGCCGGGCGAGCGCGGCCGGGCTGGTGACGTGCCGCCAGCGGCCCGACACCGCGAGCGGCGTGATATTCGTCACGCTGGAAGACGAGACCGGATGCATCAACGTCGTGGTGTGGCGCCGCCTCGGGGAGCGCCAGCGCCGCGAGCTGCTCGGCGCCCGCCTGCTCGGCGTGCAAGGCGTGATCGAGCGCGATGGCGAGGTGGTGCACCTCGTCGCCCGGCGCCTGCTCGACTACAGCGCGCTGCTCGGCCCGCTCGCCGCTGCGTCACGCGACTTCCACTGACGGCGGGGCGAGGAACGGAAAGTGCTACCATGCCTCCAAACAAGAGATGGCGACCCCTGTCGACATCCTGAGCCTCATCGCCGAGCGCCGCGTTCGCCGGCCGGTGCGCCCATGGCGGGCGCTCGATGCGCTGTTCACCCGCCTCGCCGCTTGCGGCGCTGCGGACGAGGCACTGCGCACGGAGGACCGGATCTGGGACGCGTGGATGCACCATCCGAACCGGGCCGCGGAGCAAGCGCTCGATCTCGCCACGCGCGACATCGCGGCGCGCCGCTACGACATCGCCGAGACCCGCCTCACCCGGCTGCTGCGCTACGCGCCAGACTTCGGCGAGGCCTGGCACAAGCGCGCCACGCTGTACTACCTGCTGGGACGCGACGACGAATGCCTGCACGACATCCGCCGCACGCTGGAGCTCGAGCCGCGCCACTTCGGGGCGATGCTGCATTTTGCCGAGATCCTGCTCGGCTCGGGGGCGGCAGCGGATGCGCGCTTTGCATTCCGCGCGGTGCTTTCCCTGCACCCGCACCTGCCGCGCGCGCGTCAGGCGCTGGCTGACAAAGGATGACCGGGGCCGCGCAGGGCGTCGCGCCGGCACCCCTATAATGCATCCCAATGAACAACAACGCGTACAAGGTCACTGTCGCCAGGGACCTTGAGGATCTGATCCCGGTATTCCTGCGCAACCGGAAAAAGGAGCTGGAAACCCTGCGCGCGGCGCTCGCCGCGGCGGACTTCGAGCAGCTGCGCCAGCTCGGTCATCGCATGAAGGGAGTGGGAAACTCCTACGGCTTCGAGCGCGTCTCGCTCCTCGGCAAGCGCGTCGAGGACGGTGCGCGCAGCGGCGACCGTGCCTCGCTGGAGGACTGCATCGCCCAGTACGAGGACTACCTCGCCCGGGTCCAGGTCGCCTATGAGTGACGTTCTCGTCGTCGACGACGACCCCGACATGGCGGCATTCCTGGCGCGGATGCTGGAGAACGAGGGAATGCGCGTAGCGTGCGTGCCGGATGGATGCCAGGCGATGGCCCAGGTCGGGAAGATGCCGCCCGACCTGGTTCTTCTCGACGTAATGCTGCCCGACGCCAGCGGCTTTGCGATCTGCCAGCAGCTCAAGTCCTCCCCGGTCACGGCGATGCTGCCGGTGGTGCTGGTCACGGCGCTCGACGATTCAGCGAGCCGGGTGCGCGGCATCGAGGCCGGCGCCGACGACTTTCTCTCCAAGCCGGTGAGGCGCGAGGAGCTGATCGCCCGCGTCAAGACCCTGCGCCGCCTGCACCAGACACGGCGCGAGCTCGAGGCGCGGCGTCTCGCGTCCGAGGTGCAGCGCAAGGAGGCCCTGCGCAAGGCGTTCTCGCGCTACATCTCGCCGCGGCTCGCCGAGCGCATCATCTCGGACCTCGGCGAGGACGGCGCTCCCTTCGGCGGCGAGCCGCAGCGGGTGAACGTCGTGGCGCTGTTCGCCGACCTGCGCGGCTTCACGCGGCTCACGGAGAGCGCCGGCGTCGAGGACGTGGTGAGCATGCTGAACCAGTACTTCGCCGTGGTCACCGAGGCCGCCTACCGGCACGAGGGCACGATCTTCAGCATCGCGGGCGACAGCCTGCTGATCGGGTTCAACGTGCCGTTCCCGCAGCCCGACGCCTCGAGCCGCGCGCTGCGCGCCGCCCAGGACATGATCGTGAGCTTCGCGCCCGTCCTGGAGCACTGGACCGGGCAAGGCGGCCGGCCGACGGGCATCGGCATCGGCATCGCCTCCGGCGAGGCGATTCTCGGCAACATCGGCTCCCCGCATTACATGAGCCACACCATCATCGGCGATGCCGTCAACACCGCGGCGCGCCTGATGCAGATGGCGCAGGCGGGCGAGCTGCTGATGTCGAACGCGGTGCACCACGCCGCCGCCGGCGCGGTGCCCGCCGGCCGCATCGAGCCGCGCGGCAACCTGGCCTTGCGCGGAAAGTCGGAGCCGATCGCCGTCTACTCGATGAGGCCCTAGGCATGCGCGTGCTCATCATCGACGACGACGAGGACCTGAGGAGCCTGCTCGGACATTACATCAAGCAGCGCTGGGAGGACGCCGTCATCGAGGGCTACGATCCCCTCGAGCGGGACCTGCCCGAGGCCTCGTTTCCGCTCGGATCCTACGACGTCGTGATCCTGGACTACATGCTCGGGCGCGGCGACGGCCTCGAGTGGCTGCAGCACCTCAAGCGCCGCGAGGACTGCCCGAAGCTGCTGTTCCTCACCGGGGCCGGTAACGAGATCATCGCGGTGCGCGCCATGAAGGCCGGGGCCGACGACTACCAGCGCAAGCAGGAGATGACCCGCGAGAAGCTCATCAACTCGATCCGCGAGCTGACCGCCGACGCCGTCGAGCGCACGGTGTCCCCGGAGCTCGCGGCGCGCATGGAAGGACACTCGCTCGGGGCGAAGATACGCATCCCGGGCATCAAGGTCCTGCACCTGATCGGCGAGGGCGGCACCGCCCGGGTCTATCTCGCCTCGCGCGAGCGCGACGACGAGCCGCTGGTGGTCAAGATCCTGCGCCCCGAAATTACCTCGGACAAGAAGGGGCTGGCGCGCTTCATGGAGGAATACTCGCTCGTCGAGCGCATCCAGAGCCGCCACGTGGCGCGCATCTATCACCACGGCAACGTGCAGGACCAGGCCTACCTGGTGATGGAATTCTTCGAGGGCGGAGACCTGAACAAGCGCCTTGCCAGCAAGGCGCTTGCGGCGGACGAGTGCCTGAAGCTGTTCCGCGAGCTGATGTTCGCGCTCGGCGACATTCACGAGAAAGGCATCCTGCACCGCGACCTCAAGCCCCAGAACCTGATGTTCCGCAACGACGGCAGCCTGGCGATCGTCGATTTCGGCATCGCCAAGCACATCGACGGCATCGATCGTACCGGCCGCGGCGAGATCCTCGGCACGCCGCGCTACATGAGTCCCGAGCAGGTACAGGGCCGGGCACTCGACCTGCGCACCGACATCTACAGCGCGGGCGTGCTGCTGTTCCAGATGCTCACCGGGCACCACCTGTTCGACGGGGAAACGGCGGTGGAGGTGGCGTTGCACCATCTCAATACACCGGCGCCGCCGCTCCCGGAGCCGCTCAAGCAATACCAGCCCCTGCTCGACAAGCTGCTCGAGAAGGATCGCGACGCGCGCTTTCGCAATGCCGACGAGGTGATCGGCTATCTGTCGCGCAAGTTCTACCAGGGATTCAGCTCGCCGGAGGCCGAGATCACCCAGAAGCTGCACTAGGGCAGCTTGGCCCAGATCGCTCGCAGCTGGTCCGGCAGGTCCTTCGGGGAAAAGGGCTTGGAGATGGTTCCGGCCGCGCCCAGCGCCATCAGCTCGTCGAGGTCGCGCTGCGCCGCCTTGGCGGTGATGAAGACCACGGGCAGGGCGCTGGTTTCCGGTCGAAGCTTCATCTGGCGGAACAGGGTGGGGCCGTCGATGGCCGGCATCATCCAGTCGAGCATGACCAGGTCGGGCCGGAACGCCGTCATCGCCTTGATCGCGACGGTCGGGTCCCCGACCACCTCGACGGTCATCTTGCCGACGCGCTCGAGCGAGACGCGCACGATGCGCTGGATATCCTCATCGTCCTCGACGTAGCAGACGCGATTCAGCGGCCTGTCCGGCATGCTGTCTCCCTCGCTTATGCTCTTTTTCGCGGCAACTCGAACCAGAAGGTCGTGCCGCCGCCCTGGCGGTCTTCGAACCCGATGCGGCCGTGCATCAGCTCGATGAGGCGCTTGCAGATGGCAAGCCCCAGCCCGGTGCCGCCTTTCTGCCGCGTCGCCGTCGAGTCGGCCTGGGCGAAACGGCCGAAAATCCGGCTGCGGAAGCTCCCGGGGATTCCGGGTCCGCGGTCGTGGACCGCGACCCGCAGGCCCGCGCCGCGATCCTCGACGGAAATCTCGACCACGCCCCCTTCGGAGGAGAACTTGGCCGCGTTCGAGAGCAGGTTGGTCATCACCTGGAGCAGGCGCTTGTGGTCGGCGCGCACCTCCCAGGCCGGCAGCACGCCGCGCGCCTCGAAGCGCACCTTGAACCGGTCCGCGAAGGTCTTGTTGAGGATGATCGCCTCGCGCACCAGCTCGTCCAGGCGCAGGAGCTGCGTGACCAGGGTGAGCTTGCCCGACTCGATCTTCTCGATGTCGAGAAGATCGTTGATGAGATCGAGCAGGCGCTGGCCGTTGCGCTCGGCGACCTCGGTGAGCTCGCCGACGTCCTTCTGCAGGTCCCCGAACATGCCGGAATTGATGAGCTGCAGCGAGCCGATGATCGACGTGAGCGGGGTGCGCAGCTCGTGGCTCAGCGTCGAGGTGAATTCCTTTTTCATGCGCTCGGCCTCGAGCTGCGCGGTCACGTCCCGCCCCTGCGCCACCACGGCGAGCAGGCTGCCCTCCGGATTCACCAGCGGCGTGACGGTCCACTCGCAGATGAGGTCGATCCCGTCGCGCCGGGGATTGCGGATCTTGAGGCCGACCAGGGGCTGGCGCGAGCCCACCATCTGCGCCCAGTTGCGGTCGAATTCGGCATGGAACTGCGGGTGCACCAGGCGCTTCACGTGGGCGCCGGCGAGCTCCGCGGCGGCGTAGCCGAACAGCAGCTCGGCGGCATGGTTCACCTCGCGGACCGTGCCGTTCGGGTCGAGCTCCAGCACCGCGATCGGCGCCCGCTCGGCGAACAGCGTCAGCTTGCGGCCGCTCGCCTCGACCTGGCGCCGCGCCTCGTCGAGGTCCTTGAGCTGGCGCTGCAGGCGCTGGTTGAGGACGCTGTAGTCCTCGGTCAGCCTGCCGTAGGCGTGCCGCAGCCGGTAGCCGGAATGGAACACCTGTGTCAGGCGGTAGGCGACGGCCACGTTGATCGCGTAGAACACCGGCACCAGCAGCGCCAGCTCCACGAACAGGCGGTTGCCGAAGGTCGCAAGCACGTAGGTGAACGGCACTACGATCCCGGCGGCGTAAAGGGCGTAGATCGGCCAGGAGGCCGCGTACACGGGAATGCCGCTGGACATCATTCCCGCCAGGAGGAAGGCGAGAAACACCTGCTGCTCGTCGGTGTGCGACGGGAAGAACACCGCGCCGGCGAAGCCCCAGTTGGCGCCCATGGCGAATGCCGCGATCGCCAGCCGGCGCAGCCACTGCGCGGGATCGGAGAGCTTGTCGCGGCTGCGGCCGTAGGCATGCAGCAGCCCGGCGCTCGCGGCGCTGATCAGAAGCACCAGCCCCCACCAGAACAGCACCAGCTCCCGCAGCTCCGGGTCCCAGAACTCGAAGGTCGCGATCCCGCCGACGGCGAACGTGGCGAGGATCCCGAGCCACATCTGGCGGTAGAGCTGCTCGACCCGATCGGCAAGCACCAGCCGCGGGTCTGCGCGGTGCTGGATCACCGGCATGGCAGCGCCGGCTTCGGCCGGGCCGCCGGCCCGATTGACGGTCGTTGTAGGGTTCATCAGCGCAGGTAGGGACGCCTGCGCCATTCTATCGGGAAAGAAAACCGGCTTTGCGGCCCGTTACAGACTCTTGCCGTTGCGTATCACGCCTACCGCGATGCCCTCGATGACGAGCGCTTCGGAGCGCAGGTCGACCTCGATCGGCTCGAAATCCGGGTTCTCGGGGACGAGCTGGACCTGGTGACCGCGGCGCCGGAAGCGCTTCACCGTGACTTCGTCGGCGAGGCGTGCCACCACGATCTGGCCGGTGCGCGCTTCCTGCGCGCGGTGCACCGCCAGCAAGTCGCCCTCGAGGATGCCTGCATCGCGCATCGACATGCCGCGCACGCGCAGCAGGTAGTCGGCGCGCGGCGTGAAAAGGTTGGGATCGACCTGGTAGCGCCCCTGCACATGCTCCTCGGCGAGCATCGGGCTGCCGGCAGCCACGCGGCCGATGACCGGAAGCTCCAGCAGCCGTCCCAGCCGCGCCGACGACCTGCCGTCGCGCACCCGGATGCCGCGCGAGGCGCCCGAAGAGATCTCGATGGCGCCCTTTCGCTCGAGGGCCCGCAAGTGCTGCTCGGCGGCGTTCACCGAGCGAAAACCCATCCGCTGCGCGATCTCGGCGCGCGTCGGCGGGTAACCGGAAACCTCGGTGAGCTCGCGGACCAGCCGCAGGATCTCGGTCTGGCGTTCGGTGAGGGCTTCCATATAGTGGCAATATATACAGTATGCGCAGGATTGTCCACCTGGACATGGACGCGTTCTACGCCTCGGTCGAGCAGCGCGACGATCTGCGGCTGCGCGGCAGGCCGGTGGCGGTGGGCGGCCTGCCGCAGGCCCGCGGGGTGGTGGCGGCGGCGAGCTACGAGGCGCGCGCTTTCGGCGTGCGCTCCGCGATGCCCATGGCGCGGGCCATCAAGCTGTGCCCGCAGCTTGCGATCGTGCCCCCGGACTTCGAGCGCTATCGCGCCGCGTCGCGCCAGGTCATGGACCTCCTGCGAAGCTGCACGGCGCTGGTGGAGCCGCTATCGCTGGACGAGGCCTATCTCGACGTGACCGAGAACTTCTGGGGCGAGCCGCTTGCCAGCGTCGTCGCGAGCAGGCTCAAGCTCGGGATCCGCGAGGAAACGGGCCTCACCGCCTCGGCAGGGGTGGCGCCCAACAAGTTTCTCGCCAAAGTGGCCTCGGGCTGGCGCAAGCCCGATGGACTGACGGTCATCGCGCCAGAGCGCGTCGAGCGGTTCCTGCAGGCGCTCCCGGTGGAGGCGCTCTGGGGCGTGGGCCCCGTCACCGCGCGCAAGCTGCATGAAGCGGGAATCGAGCGCCTGGTGCAGGTCAGGGAGTTCGAGCGTGAAAAGCTGCAGCGAGTGGTCGGAAGCATGGCGGACTGGCTGATGCAGCTCGCCCGCGGCGAGGACCCGCGGCCGGTGTGCCCGGACCGGCCATCCAAGTCCGCGAGCAGCGAAAGCACCTATGCCGTGGACCTGACCGATCTGGAAGCGATGCGCGCCGAGATCGAGCGCATGGCGCGCGAGAACGCGCAGTGGCTGGCAAGCCGGCGGCTGCTGGCGCGCGCCGTGGCGATCAAGGTGCGCTACGCCGGCTTCGAGACCGTGACGCGCAGCCACACGCTTTCGCTCGCCACCAGCAACGCCGACGTCCTCGCGTCCTGGGCGCTTTCGCTGCTCGAGCGCACCGAGGCGGGGCGGCGGCCGGTGCGCCTGCTCGGCGCGCGGGTCCATGGGCTGCTCAGGCAGCAAGCGTGAGCGGCCGCGCATTCGTCGAAGGTTACAATGCGCGGCGTGATCATCCAATCCCTGCTCGACACGGATCTCTATAAGTTCTCGATGATGCAGGTGGTGCTGCATCACTTTCCCGGCGCGCAGGTCGAATACCGGTTCCACTGCCGCACCGAGGGCGTCGACCTGCGCCCGTACGTCGACGAGATCCGCGAGGAGGTCGGCGCGCTCTACGGGCTGCGCTTTCGCGAGGAGGAGCTCGCGTACCTGCGGGGCCTGCGCTTCATGAAGTCTGACTTCGTCGATTTCCTGGGACTGTTCCAGTTCAACGCGAAATACCTGCGCATCGGCGCGGGCGAGGGCCCCGGCGGGGTCGACATCACGATCCACGGGCCCTGGCTGCACACCATCCTGCACGAGATCCCGGTGCTCGCCATCGTCTCCGAGGTCTACTTCCGCCGCACGCAGCCCGATCCGGACCTGGCCGAGGGCAGGCGGCGCCTGAAGGCGAAGATCGACCTCGTGCGCACCGTCGAGCCAGAGCTGGAATTCAAGATCTCGGATTTCGGCACGCGGCGCCGGTTCTCGCTCGCCTGGCAGGAAGAGGCGCTGCAAACCCTCAAGCGCGAGGTGCCGGAGCATTTCGCCGGCACCTCCAACGTCTGGTTCGCCATGCGCAACAACCTCACGCCGCTCGGCACCATGGCGCACGAGTACATGCAGGCCTGCCAGGCGCTCGGGCCCCGGCTGCGCGACTCGCAGACCTTCGCCTTCGACACCTGGGCGAAGGAGTACCGCGGCGACCTCGGCATCGCCCTGTCGGATACCTACGGCTTCGATGCGTTCCTGCGCGACTTCGACATGTACTTCTGCAAGCTTTTCGACGGCGCACGCCACGATTCGGGAGACCCGTTCGAATGGGGCGAGAAAATGATCGCCCATTACCGCAGCAATCGCGTCGATGCGCGCACCAAGAGCCTCATCTTCTCCGACCAGCTCTCGTTTCCGCTCGCCATCAGCATCGCGCGGCGCTTCCACGGCCGCGCCAGGACCGCGTTCGGCATCGGCACCAACCTGACCAACGACCTCGGCTATGAGCCGATCAACATCGTCATCAAGATGACCGAGTGCAACGGCCAGCCGGTCGCCAAGGTATCCGATGCGCCGGGCAAGACGGTGAGCAAGGACGCCGGCTACCTGCGCTACCTGCGGCAGGTGTTCGGCCTGGAACCCGCCGAGAAGATCTGAGCTCCGTTTCCCGTACGGCAGTCGCGGTCCTCGCCGCGTGCTTCGCGCTCAACATGTTCGGGCGCGGGCTGGGCGACACGTATGCCGTATTCCTGCTGCCGCTCGAGCGCGAGTTCGGCTGGTCGCGCTCCGAGCTGACCGGCGCCTATTCGATCTACCTGCTGGTCAACGGCTTCACCGCGCCGCTGGTCGGGATGCTCTTCGACCGCCTCGGCCCGCGCTGGGTGTACGGCGCCGGCATGGCTTTCCTCGGCACGGCGTTCTTTCTCGCCGGCGGCCTGGTGAGCCTGTGGCAGTTCTACCTGTTCGTCGGAGCGCTGGTCGGCGTGGGCGTCAGCCTCAACGGCATGGTGCCCGGATCGGCGCTGCTCTCGCGCTGGTACCGCGCGCGGCTCTCCTCGGCGATCGGCATCGCCTTCTCCGCGACCGGCGTGGGCACGCTCCTCTTCGTCCCGCTCGCGCAGTACCTGGTCGGGGAATACGACTGGCGCCTCGCCTACCGCATCCTCGGCGCCGCGTTGCTCGTGCTGGTGCCGGTGGTGGTGCTGCTGCCCTGGCGCAGGCTCGCCGCCGGGCATCCGGAGCAGCGCCAGGCCAGGATGAAAGGGGTCGGCGAAGGCTGGACGCTGCGCGGCGCGTTGCGCTCGCGCGTGTTCTGGGGCCTGGCGCAGGTCTTCTTCTGCACCGCCGCCGCCATGTTCTCGGTGATCGTCCAGCTGGTCGCCTTCTTCGTCGACGCCGGCTTCTCGCCGCTCGCGGCGGCGACGGCATACGGGGTGCTCGGGATGATGTCGGCGGCGAGCGTCATGGGCAGCGGATTCCTCTCCGAGCGCTTCGGCTACCGGCAGACGGCGAGCGCGAGCTTCGTCGGCACCGCAGCCGGGATGGCGATCCTGCTCGCCATGACCGTGTCGCCGTCGATGCCGCTGCTCGTCGCGTTCGTACCGGTGTTCGGCCTGTGCATGGGGGTCAGAGGGCCGATCGTGTCCTCGGTGGGCGCGCGCTACTTCGCCGGCCCGAACGT
>DATKAX010000097.1:0-5694 GCA_035514595.1 Burkholderiales bacterium | reverse complement strand
CACGACCCGCTCGCGCAGGCTCGCGGGGGCGAGCACTTCCACGTCGGCCCCGTACTTCAGGATCTCCATCAGCAGCTCGCGCTCGTGTGCGTACGGGATCTCGAGGAGGTAGCTGCCGTCGGGCTCGACGCTCGTGCGCTGCTTCGGGTGCCACACCTGCGTCGCCACCCAGCGCGCGGCCTGCGGGGTGAAGCGAAGCTTTGCCCACTCGACCTCGCGGCCGGCGAAGATGCCGTAGCCGCCGCCCAGGTGGGCGTCGAGCTCGGCGGCGGGGATTTCCTTGGCGCGCGCCTCGCGCAGCTCGGCGGCGCGGATCGCGTCGACCGCGAAGCTGCGCAGGGCTTCGCGCAGGTGGCAGTAGCCGTCCACATACCAGTTGCCGCGGTAGTGCACCAGGCGCTGCGGCGAGATCTCGCGCTCGGTCTCGCGGTCCTCCTTGCGGTTGTAATGGCGGATCCAGAGCCGAAGGCGCCTCAGCACCCCTGAGGCCAGGATTCCAAAATGTCGAGGCTGCGCGGCGCGGCGCTCGGGCTGGAAGATGCGGATGCGCTTCTCGATGTCCTTCCACGCCGGCTCGCCGCCCAGGATCGCGCGCAGGCGCTCCTGCAGCGGGCCGACATGCGGCTCGAGCAGCCCCGGCTGCAGCTCGGCGAGCAGGGTCTGCATGCTGAGCAGCGCGTAGGCCTCGCCGGCGTTGAACCACAGCCCCGGCAGCTCGTAGCGCGGGCCGGCGCGCGGCGCGCCGAAGCGGTAGCCGCGCGCCTGCGGGTCCCATTCGATCGGGGCGTTGAAGCGGCTGCGCATGTACTCGAGGTCGCGCTTGAGCGTGGCCCGCGAAACGCCGAGCGCGGCCTGCAGCTCGGCAAACGGCACCGCCCTGCGGTCCTTCAGCAGGTGCTCGATCCTGTAGAACCGCTCGAGGCGCTCCATGCTCCGTCCGGAGAATCGGGGTCAGAGCCCGATTTTCCACCGGCCGGAGCGCGCGGCCTAGCGGCGCCGGGTCTTCGCCTTGGGGCGCGCGTTCGGCTTGCGCCGGGGCGCGCGCTTGGGCGGCGCGTCGGCGGTCGGGATCACGCCGACACGCGCCGACTTCGCGCGCGCAGCTGCAGCCTGCATCGAGGTGAGCACCATGTTGCCGCCCTTGAGGACCAGGTCGGTCCAGGCCGTCAGCGGGTTGACGAACAGGCGCAGCGGCTTCGCCGCTTCCCGGGTCTCCTTGGACTTGCTCATGCGTGGCCTCGGCGGCGGCGGAAGAAGTTGACGATCGCGAGCAGGATGACCGCGCCGAGGAACGAGACGAACAGCGAGCCGATGCTGAAGTCGTACTGGTTGATCGTCCCGGTGCCGAACAGCGGCGAGAGGATCAGTCCGCCGAGAAAGGCGCCGACGATGCCCACGATGACGTTGAGGAAAATCCCCTGCCGGTCGTTGGTCTTCATGACCATGCTGGCGAGCCAGCCGAGGATGCCGCCGATGATGATCCAGAGAATGAAGCTCATGAGCCCCTCCAAAGATGCCGCCGAGCCGCGAAGGCCGCTCGACGCGGTCTCCTGGCCGAGCAACCGTCGTGCCCGGGCGTCAGGAAAATCGGGCTCTGACCCCGATTTGCTCGCTATTTTGCGCCATTGCGGGTAGAGTGCGCGCCTCGCAGTTCGTTAGTCCGCCCCCTCGCGCGGTCCGTCGAAAGATTTCCTTTCGGTTTGGCATAGCGGTTTACGGTGGCGCCAACCAAAGGAATGTCATGAGCTTCTCGACGCTCGGCCTGGATTCGTCCCTCTTGAGCAACCTCGCGCGCCTCGGCTATGCCGAGCCCACGCCGGTGCAGCGCGAGGCGATTCCGGCGGCGCTCGCGGGCGGGGATCTGCTGGTGTCGTCGAAGACCGGCAGCGGCAAGACCGCGGCCTTCGTGCTCGCCGGGATCGAGCGCCTGCGCACGGCGGCGACGCGCCCGGGCAAGGGCCCGCGCATGCTGGTGCTCGCGCCCACGCGCGAGCTCGCGATGCAGGTGCAGAAGGCGACGCACGGCTACGCGAGCGGGCAGCGGCTCGTCACGGCGTGCCTGGTGGGCGGGGTGCCGTTCGGAAGACAGCTTTCGCAGGTGAGAAAGCCGGTGGACATCGTGATCGCCACGCCCGGCCGGCTCAAGGACCACCTGGACCGCGGCAGCCTGGAGCTCGCGCGCGTGGAGCTGCTGGTGCTGGACGAGGCCGACCGGATGCTCGACATGGGCTTCCAGGAGGAGATCGACTCGATCGTCGCGCGCGTGCCGCAGGAGCGCCAGACGCTGCTCTTCTCGGCGACGCTTGCCGGCGTGGTCGGGCGCCTGGCGAGCCGCGTGACGCGCAGCCCCAGGCGCATCGAGATCGGGCGCCGCGAGGAGCCGAAGCCCGACATCACCCAGCACGCGCTGATCGCGGACAACGAGAGCCACAAGGGCCGCATGCTCGACTCGCTGCTGCGCGAGACGCAGGTCGAGCAGGCGCTCGTGTTCACCGCCATGAAGCGCACCGCGGCGCAGCTCACGCTCTCGCTGGTGGGCAAGGGCTTCAGCGCGGGCGCGCTGCACGGCGACATGCGCCAGCACGAGCGCACCCGCACGCTGAACCAGCTGCGCGACGGCAGGATGCGGGTGCTGGTCGCGACCGACGTCGCCGCGCGCGGCATCGACGTGCCGGGCATCAACCTGGTGGTGAACTACGACGCGCCGCGCATGGCGGAAGACTACGTGCACCGCATCGGCCGCACCGGCCGCGCGGGACGCGCCGGGATCGCGGTGACCTTCCTCGGCCACGCCGACCGCAACCTCGTGCGCCAGATCGAGCGCTTTACCGGCAACAAGGTGAGCCTGATGGAGATCCCGGGCCTCGAGCCGCGGCGCCGATAATTCGGGGTCAGAGCCCGATCTATTGCGCGGTCCAGCCGCCGTCGATCAGCAAGCTGGTGCCGGTGACGAGAGAGGCGGCGGGCGAGGCGGCGAACACCACCGCGGCGGCGACGTCCTCGGGCTGCCCGACCCGTCCCGCCGGGATGCGCTCCCGGACCCACTGCGCGAACTCGGGCTTGGCCATCATCGGGCGGGTCATCGGCGTCTCGATGAAGGTGGGGGCGATCGAGACCACGCGGATGCCGTGCGGGGCGAGCTCGAGCGCCATCGCCTTGGTAAGGCCCTCGATGCCGTGCTTGGTCATGCAATAGACGGTGCGGTTCACCGCGCCGACGTGGCCCATCTGGCTCGACATGTTGAGGATCGCGCCGCCGCGGCTCCTGCGCTCGGGCGCTTCGAGCATCTTCTTCGCCGCCGCCTGGGCGGCGAGGAACGCGGAGCGCAGGTTGAGGCCGATCAGCCGGTCGAGGTGCGCTTCGCTCACCTCGACGAAGGGCTCGGGGATGTTGCCGCCGGCGTTGTTGACCAGGACGTCGAGCACCGGGAGCGCGGCGACCAGCTTTGTCAGTTCGTCCGATTTCGTGACGTCGCACACGGCGGCGCGGGCCTTCCCGCCCGCGGCGCGGATCTCGGCGGCGGCCTGCTCGAGCTCCTCGAGGGTGCGCGCCGCGAGCCACACCTCGGCGCCGGCCTCGGCGAGGGCCAGCGCGCAGGCGCGGCCGATGCCCCGGCCGGCCCCGGTGACGAGGGCGGTGCGGCCGTCGAGGCGAAAGCGAGACTGGATATCCAAGAGAACCCCCGTTCGCGAAAAGGCCGCTCACTGCCCCCTTGTCAGGGGGCCGATGTCGATGCGGCAGCGCATATTTTCCATCCCTGTGATGAAGTGCGCTGACCCGGCTGTCAAAGGATGCAAGACTCGCATACGCGTGGACGACAAGAAAAGGGAGTCGTGATGCAGCTTTCGTTGACCGTAGGAACCGTGGCCGTCGTCCTCGCCGTGCTGCTTGCGACCGGCTACGCGGTCGGGGAAGACAGCCAGCAGGCGCCCGAGCCCAAGGCAGCGGCATTGAAACAAACCGGCAACACAGCGAGCACCACCCGAAATTAGGGCGATACGCCCGACCCCTAGCATGCCCTCTCCACTTCAAGGAGACCGGCATGCAAACCATCCCGAAGAGAGAAGCGAGAAAGCTGCGCACCCGCGTCGCGGCGGCATTCCGCCGCATGGCGCAGGGCGTCGAGGCGAAGGCGGCGTACGCGGCGAGCGTTCGCTTCTACCGCTCCGGCGGCCAGCCGTGGACGCGGCAGCTCGCCTGAACTAAAAGGCCCCGCACGTGGCGGGGCCTGTAAGCCCGTCTTCACGGGCGGCGCCTAGCTGGGCGCCTCTTGTATCCGCGGGTTGCCGCGGCGAGCCCGCTCGAGCCCGGTATCCCGACAGGTGGCCGGGAATCCCGCCGTTTCGGCCGGTGGTGCCGGAAGCCCTTGCAGACTCGGTTTCAATCTAGGCGCTCTTCCCGGCCGCGTCAATCGCGAATCGCGAACCAGTTGATCCAGGTCAGCAAACGGATCGCTACGGCCGGGCAACCAGCTCCTCGACGGTGCTCTTCAGGGCGGCGAGGTAATTCTCTATGACGCCCCACACGATCCGGTCATCTACAGCCGCATAGCCGTGGATCAGGATGTTACGGAAGGCGATGATTTTGCTGCGGTTCGGAATGGCCGCTGCAACATCCGGCGAATCCTTGTCCAGCCGGACCAGCGCCTCGCCGATGATGCTGAATTGGCGTTCCACTGCCGATCGCAGCATTTCGTCGGCGAGGTACTGCTCGAACTGCTTTCCTCGTGTAAAGCGCTCGATCCGTTCCGCGGCGACCTGAATGTCGCGCAGGTACTTCCGCGCCTCAAGCCGCATAGAGCAAGGTCTTTTCCTGCTCTACACGCTGACGGAAATACGGGTTGGCCAGACCGGGTGGCGTGACGAGGTCCACCGGACGCGCGAACAGCGCTTCGAGCTGCTCGCGTAATGCAAAGTAGGCGGCCGCATACTCGCGCGGCGGGCGCTCGCCCAAGTCGACCAGAAAATCCAGATCCCGCGGCGCGTCGCTCCGCAGTCCCGAGCCGAACAATTCCAGACGGCGAACGCCGAGGCGCGCACAGATGCGGGCAATCTCCGTCCGGCGGGCTTCGATCTCCGTCGAGAGTACGGCGCTCATGGCGCCCAGATGGTACTCCCCAATCCTCGCTCCCGACTATTTCGCGCCCAGGCCGACGTTCTGGCCGCCGTAGCGGCGCAGGCGCAGGTCGGCCTGCTCCTTGTGGCCCCAGAAGCGCTCGATGGCGCACAGGCGCGAGCAGTACTCGCCCACCGTCACGGCCGCCTCGCGCGTGATCTCCTGGTAGGTGCAGGTCTTGAGGAACTTGCCGACCCACAGGCCCCCGGTGTAGCGCGCGGCGCCGAGCGTGGGCAGGGTGTGGTTGGTGCCGATCACCTTGTCGCCGTAGGAGACGTTGGTCTCGGGCCCCAGGAAGAGCGCGCCGTAATTGCGCATGCGCTCCAGGAAGTACCTGGGATTCTCGCAAAGAATTTCGACGTGCTCCGCCGCAATGCGATCGGCCTCCTTCACCGCCTCCTCGCGCGAGTCGACCAGGATGATCTCGCCGTAGTCGCGCCAGGCGACCCCGGCGACGTCGGCGGTGGGGAGGCGTTTGAGCTGCCTTTCGATTTCACCAGGCAAGGATTCTGCTAAACGGCGAGAAGTGCTTATGAGGATCGCCGGGCTGGTCGGGCCGTGCTCGGCCTGGCCGAGGAG
>DATKAX010000096.1:0-4040 GCA_035514595.1 Burkholderiales bacterium | reverse complement strand
AGGTCGCGCAATCCGGCGCGCGTCGCCGCGTCGATCAGCGTGAGGGTGAGCAGATCGCGCTGGGCGTGGCTGCCGCCGAAGCGCGAGGCGCCGTCGCGCACGCCGGCGAGCTTCTCGGCCGCCGCGGCGAAGCGTCCCTCGCAGTAATCCATGGCCGCCTCGCAGGCTGCGCGCGCCACGTGGCGGGTCATGTCCGCGTTGGCGCCCGGCTCGCGCTCGGCGCGCTCGAGCGCCTCGCGGATGCGCGAAAGGGCGTCGCGCCGGCCTGCCGCCGCGAGCGCCAAAGTGGCGTGGAAGTCGTTGAACGCGTAGAAGCCGCCCTCGTCCTCCAGGGCGCGCTCCCAGGCGTCGGCGATCGGCGCGAAGCGCGCGGCGACGTCCACGCCTTCCAGCAGGAGCCGCCAAAGGAGGGCGGCGGCGTCCACGCGCACGAGCGCCGTCTCGCCGCCGCCGGCGAGCCGCGCGTCGAAGATCTCGAGCGCACGCGCGAAGTCGGCGCGGTCCATGTGGAACAGCGCGACATGCCAGGCGTTGTGGAAGGCGAAGCCGTTGTCCTCGCCCGACCACACGGGAAGCGTCGCCTGGCACCACTCGAGGCCCTCGCCGATGCGGCCCTGCATCTCCATGACGTGGGCGACCGCGTGCACCGCCCAGCTGTCGTCCCCCGAGCGCTCGACGGCGCTGCGGCCGGCGCGCTCGGCCTGCGCGTACTCATTGCACTCCTCGAGGCCGAAGGCGTGCATGCCCAGCACGTAGGCATGGCCCGGCATGGAGCGGTCCCAGGCCGGGAGCACGCGCGAGACGCGGTTTCGCAGGTTGAGGGCGTCGCCGCGATAGAAATCCATGAGGTGCGCGACCTGGAGCGCGAGGATGTCGCGCGGATGCCCGAGCAGCACCTGCTCGAGCCTCTGCACCCCGGCGTGCCATTGGCCGCGCGCGAGCTCGGCGGCGGCATCGGCCAGCGAGCGCTCGCGGGGCGTCGCGAGCTCCAGCGCGGGGCGCCCGCTCTCCAGCGTCGCGGCGGCCTCGCGCATGAAGCGGCGCTCGAAGAAGGTGCACAGCACCAGCGCCTTGGCCGCATAGGCGGCGGCGAAGCCGGGGTCGATGCGGATCGCCTCGTCGAGCGGCTGCAGCGGATCGCCGCGATAGGTCTGGAACGCATGCAGGGCGCGCTCGTAGGCCTCGAGCGCGGCAGGGTCGGACACGGTTACGGCATGGCCGCGGGCATCGTCGTGCATGGCTGGGTCCTCGCGATAGAGGCCGAAATGCTAAGCGGCTCCGCGCGGCGATTCCAGTGCCGGAGCGTTGCGGGTTTGTATCCGGCCGGTAACTACTTCTTGCGCAGCGGGAAGCCCGGCGAGGAGGGGGCGATGGGCTTCGGCGGCTGCTTGGGCTTTTTCTTCTCGCGGTTGCTGCGCTGCTGTCCCTTGGCCATCACTGCGCTCCGATGGAAACCGCGAAGTCGAGGGTGCCTTCCCGGTACGGCGCGGGGAGGTACACCAGCTCCAGCCGGATGTCCTTCAGCCGCTTCGCCTGCAGGGCCTGCACCGGGAATTCGACGTCGAGCGTGTGCGCCACGTCCTGGCCGGGGTTCAGGCGCTCGGGGCTGCCGTAGGAGGGGGCGAGGTTGAGCACCGGCTCGGCGCGGTTGTCCGCCAGCGCGATCGGCTTTCCTTGCGCGTCCAGGTAGCTGACGGTGCCGCCCACCAGGCGCACCGACTGGTCCTTGGAGACGTTCTTCAGCACCAGCTTGCCGCTCAGCTTCGCCGGCGAGGCGATGCGGCCCGAGCCTTCCTCGACGCGCTCCATCACCTTCATGCCGGTGAGCTCGCCGCTCAGGATGCCGGCGCTCACCGTCATCGTGTCCGGCGTCACGGTGTAGAACTTGTCGTTGATCGCCGCCGCGGGCGCTTGCGGCTCCGGGGTGCATCCCAGCGTCATGGCCGCTGTCGCGGCGCTCACCAGGACCACGCTGGCCCGCATCCATTGCACTTTCTTCATGTCCGTCTCCTCAACAGGCTCGGTTCTCGATCGGTCTGCCGCGCCTGCCAGCCCGCCAGCTGCTTCTCGGCGTCCTCCGACAATGCGTTCCACTGCTCCCTGGCCCTGCTCTTGTAATGGTTCCAGTTTACGGCGAAGCCGGGAGAGAAACCGGTTGCCCGGCGGCGTTCCGACGCGAAGCGTCGTCGATCCTTTATACACGCTAATCCACGCCGGCATGGGCTTATTCGACCGGCATCCCCGCCTGGCGCCATTCCGGCATGCCGGCCTCGAGGCGCCGCGCCTTGAGGCCTTTCTTGCGCAGCAGCGCCACCGCGTCGTAGGACATGAGGCAATAGGGTCCGCGGCAGTAGGCCACGATCTCCTTGCGCTTGGGGAGCTCGCCGAAGCGCTTCTCGAGCTCGTGGATCGGGATGTTGACCGCGCCCGGCAGGTGCCCGGCGGCGAACTCCTGCGGCGGGCGCACGTCGAGCACGGTCACCATGCCCTTGCGCGCGCGGCTGAGCAGCTCCGCCGCCGGCACCGGCTCGAGCGCGTCCTTCTGCGCGAGGTAGAGCCTGACGATCTGCTCCACCTCCGCGAGGTAGGCCTCTCCCACCCGACCGAGCGCGCCGAGCAGGCCGACCACCTCGTCGCCCGCCAGGCGGTAGTACACGTAGAGGCCCTGCTTGCGCCCGACGATCAGGCCGGCCTGGCGCAGCTTCTGCAGGTGCTGGGAGGTGTTCGCCATGGCCGTCCCGGTGAGGGCGGCGAGCTGCTCGACGCTTCTTTCGGCCTGCGCCAGCAGCTCCAGGAGCTCGATGCGGATCGGGCTGGAAAGCGCGGTGCCGATGCGCGCCAGGTTGGCGAAGATCTCGCGCTTGGGGTTGCTTGACATGGCTTGGCGTCCGTTCTAGTATTCAATCGATTACTTGATTATACCTATGTTGCCTTCGTCCGCCATTGTCGCCTGGGAGCCGCTCGTGCGGCTCGCCGCGTTCTGCGCCGTGTTCGCCGCGGTCGCCGCCTGGGAGCTCGCCGCGCCGCGCCGCCGCCAGGCGCTCGGGCGCGCGGCGCGCTGGCCGCACAACCTCGGCCTGCTGCTCGTCGACCTCGCGCTGGTGCGCGTGATCGCGCCCGGCGCGGTGATCGCGGTCGCGCTTGCCGCCGAGGCGCAGGGCGCGGGGCTGCTGAACGCGCTGCGCGCGCCGGCGTGGATCGCGCTGCCGCTCGCGGTGGTGCTGCTCGACCTCGCGATCTACTTCCAGCACGTCATGTTCCACGCCGTGCCCGCCCTGTGGCGCCTGCACCGCGTGCATCACGCCGATCTCGAGTTCGACCTCACCACCGGGACGCGCTTCCATCCGCTCGAGATCCTGATCTCGGTGGGGATCAAGTGCGCCGTGGTGGCGGCGATCGGCGCTCCCGCGCTCGCGGTGCTCGCCTTCGAGCTGCTGCTCAACGCGACCGCGATGTTCAACCACGCCAACGCCTCGCTGCCCGCCGGCGTCGAGCGCTGGCTGCGCCGGCTGGTGGTCACCCCGGATATGCACCGCGTGCACCACTCGGTGCGCTACGAGGAATCCTCGAGCAACTTCGGCTTCAACCTGCCGTGGTGGGACCGCGCCTTCGGCACCTACCGCGCGCAGCCTCAGGCGGGGCACGAGGCCATGGCGATCGGCGTCGACGCGTTCCGCTCGGCCGACGAGCTGCGCCTGGACCGGCTGCTGCTGCAGCCGTTTCGCGACACGCCGGGGCAATACCCGATCAACCGCCGGCACGCCGCCGGATGAAGCGCGCCAAGGCGGATTCGGGCTCTGACCCCGAATCGCAGAGGTCGTGTCGGTGGCCGGAGCGGTTGGAAGCGACTATTTCAGAAGCCGCCGATTGTCCGACGGAATCCGCTGCGCGTCTGCCGCGTCAGGGAAAAGTGCCGCGCTTTCCCCTCTTCATCTCGGGGGTCTTGTGATCGGCGCCGACGCGTAGCCGCTCGCGGTTTTCCTCGAGGTTGCCCTTGCCCGAGCCGCGGGCGCCTTTCGCCCCGGGCTGGCGCCGCCTCG
>DATKAX010000095.1:0-4028 GCA_035514595.1 Burkholderiales bacterium | reverse complement strand
CGCGCCAGGCGCCGCAACCGCTTCATCGGCGTCAACTCCCTGGTCTCGATCATCGGCATCTGCGTCGGCGTCTGGGCGCTGATCGTGGTGCTCTCGGTGATGAACGGCTTCCAGAAGGAGGTGCGCACGCGCATCCTGGGCGTCGCCTCGCACGTGCAGCTGATCGGCGCCGACGGGCGCCTGGAAGCGTGGCGCTCCGTGGCCGAGGCCGCCACGCGCCATCCCCGCGTGCTTGCCGCCGCGCCGTACGTCCAGGCGCAGGCGATGCTCACAGCCGGGCAGGCGGTGCGCGGCGCGCTGGTGCGCGGCATCCTGCCGGCGGAAGAGGAACGCGTCGCGGATCTCGGCCAGCACATGCGCGCCGGCTCGCTCGAGGCGCTGCGCCCGGGCGGCTTCCGCGTGGTGCTGGGCGCGGACCTTGCCCGTGCGCTCGGCGTGCTGCCCGGCGACAAGGTGGCGCTGGTGGCGCCGCAGGGGCTGGTGACGCCCGCCGGGGTGATCCCGCGCCTGAAGCAGTTCACCGTGGCGGGGATCTTCGAGGCCGGCATCTCGGACGCGGACGCCGGCCTCGCGCTCGTGCACCTGCGCGACGCCCAGACGCTCTACCAGATGGGCGAGGGGGTGAGCGGCGTGCGGCTCAAGCTCGACGATCTGTTCGCCGCGCGCGGCGTGGCGCGCGAGCTGATGGTGGACCTGCCGCCGGCGATCTACGCCACCGACTGGACGCGCAGCCACGCCAACTTCTTCCGCGCCGTCGAGATCGAGAAGCGCATGATGTTCATCATCCTGGCGCTCATCATCCTGGTCGCCTCGATCAACATCGTCTCGACGCTGGTGGTCGCGGTGACCGACAAGCAGGCCGACATCGCCATTCTGAGGACCCTGGGCGCCGCGCCGGGCTCCGTGATGCAGATCTTCATCGTGCAGGGCATGGTGATCGGCGTGCTCGGGACGCTGATCGGCGTGGTGACCGGGATCGTCACCGCGCTCAACATCGACGTCATCGTGCCGGCGATCGAGAACGCCTTCAACGTCAAGTTCCTGTCGAAGGACGTGTACATGATCCCCGACCTGCCTTCGGACCTGCAGTCGGGCGACGTCACCGCGGTGGCGCTGATGGCGCTCGCCCTCGCGTTCCTCGCCACCCTCTATCCGAGCTGGAGCGCCGCGCGCGTCAATCCGGCCGAAGCCTTGAGATACGAATGACGGGCGAGGCCGTGGTCGCGTGCCGGGACCTGAAGAAGACCTACCAGGGCCCGCAGCCGGTTCCGGTGCTCGAGGGCGTGGACCTCGAGCTGCATCCGGGGGAGCGCATCGCGATCATGGGGCGCTCGGGCTCCGGAAAATCGACGCTGCTGCATCTGCTGGGCGGGCTCGATACGCCGAGCGCGGGCACGGTGCTGGTGCAGGGCAGGCCGTTCAGCGCGATGAGCGAGGCCGAGCGCGGCCGGGTGCGCAACGCGACGCTCGGCTTCGTCTATCAGTTCCACCACCTGCTGCCCGAGTTCACCGCCGCCGAGAACGTCGCCATGCCGCTTTTTATCCGCAGGCTGGAGCGCGGCGAAGCCCTGCGCAGGGCGGCGAAGGTGCTCGGGGAGGTCGGCCTCGGCGCGCGCCTCGAGCACCAGCCGGGCGAGCTCTCGGGCGGCGAGCGCCAGCGCTGCGCGTTCGCCCGCGCGCTGGTCACCGAACCGGCCTGCGTGCTTGCCGACGAGCCCACCGGCAACCTCGACTCGCACACCGCCGACGAGGTGTTCGACGCCATGCTGCGCCTTTCCGCTTCGCGTGGCACCGCCTTCATCATCGTCACCCACGACGCCGGCCTCGCCGCGCGCGCCGGCCGCGTCATGGAGCTGCGCGACGGCCGGCTTCATTCCAGATTGAGCACCCCCGCCGCCAGCGCGTCGCGATAGAAGTCCGGGTCCTCGAGCGAGCGCGAGAGCACGAAGCCCGGGCCGCTCGCGCGCACCGCGGCGCGCAAGCCGAGCGCGGCGAGGAAGATCGCCGCTCCCGCGATCCAGTTGCCGGCGAGGGCGAGCGCCACCGCGGTCCCCAGGACCGGCAGCAGCACCAGCGGCAGCAGCAGCCGCCGCGACACGAGCTGCGCGGCCGCCTTGCGATCGAGCCGCACGCGCACGCGGCCCTCGCGGTAGGCGGCAACGAACGCTGCGTGCTCCATGGCGCTAGCCGAGCTTCAGGCCTACCTTGACGATGCGCGGCCCGTCCATCTCGCGCACGGTGAGCACGATGTCGCCCACCTTGGCCGAGTCGCCGACCACCGGGCGGCCCTTCACCTTGCGGCGCAGGAACTCCTCCAGCGTGCCCGAGCCGACGGCGGGCAGGCCGTACGCTTCGCACACGTCTTCCAGCCGCGCGTCGGCGTTGAGCACGAACGCGCCGAAGAAGCGCCGCGTCGTCTCGCCCGCGGGCCCGGGCTCGGCGGCGAACAGCTGGCCTATCCGCTGAAAGGTGTCTTCGGGGGCGAGCACGCAGGCGATGTCGCCCGGCTGCAGCGCAGGCGCCGGGCTCAGCATCTGCGGCCCGCGCGCCACCGCGACGATGCGCGAGCCCTCGGGAAGCGGCAGCTCGGAGGGTCTCGCCCCCGCGGCCGCCGACTGCGGCTCGACCTCGAACTGCAGCAGCTCGTAGTCGTGCGCGGTCGGCAGGTGCAGGCCGCTGCGCAGCCGCGGCTCCCGCACCGCCGGCACCTCGAGGCGCAGCCAGCGCGCCATCGGCCCTACCGTGGTGCCCTGGATCAGCAGCGAGAGCAGCACCACGATGAAGGTGTACTGGAACAGGCGGAACGAGTCCTCGAGCCCCGCCATCAGGGGAAAGAGCGCAAGAATGATTGGCACCGCGCCGCGCAGGCCCATCCAGGCGATGTAGAAGTTTTCGCGCAGGTTGAAGCGGAAAGGCAGCAGCGTGACGAAGGTGGCCACCGGCCGCGCCACCAGGATGAGGAACGCGCCGGCGGCAAGCGCGGGGCCGAGCTCGCGCGCCACGGCGGTGGGCGTCACCAGAAGCCCGAGGATCAGGAACATGCCGGCCTGCGCGAGCCACGCCAGCCCGTCCATCACCCGCATCACGTGCTCGGTGGCGTGGCTGCGGCCGTTTCCCACGATCAGCCCGATGAGGTAGATGCCGAGAAAGCCGCTGCCGCCCAGCTTGTTGATCAGCGCGAAGGAGACGATCGCGCCCGAGGCGATGAAAAGGGCGTACAGGCCTTCGGCGAGCTGGATGCGGTGCACCGCCTCGCGCAGGGCGAAGCCGAGCACCAGCCCGCCGACCGCGCCCAGGCCGAGCTGCTGGACGAGCAGCAGCATCGTGCCGAGCGCCCCCGGCGGCGCGGCGCCGGTGATCAGCTCGACGAGCACGATGGTGAGGAAGATCGCCATCGGGTCGTTCGAGCCGGACTCGATCTCGAGCGTCGCGCTGACGCGCTCGTTCAGCGCGATCCCGCTGTGGCGCAGCAGCGCGAACACCGCGGCGGCATCGGTCGAGCCGACGATGGCGCCGAAGAGCAGCCCGTACTGCCAGCCGAAGCCGAGCGCCAGGGCGGCGAATACGCCCACGACGGCCGCGGTTATCACCACCCCGAGCGTGGCGAGCGCGACGGCCGGGGCGAGCGCGACGCGGAAGGTGCGGATGTTGGTGCGCAGCCCGCCGTCGAGCAGGATCAGCGCGAGCGCCAGGTTGGCGATCAGGAAGGAAAGCGCGAAGTCGTTGAACTGCAGGCCGCCCGGGCCGTCCTCGCCGGCGAGCATTCCGACCACCAGGAACACGAGCAGCAGGGGGAAGCCGAAGCGCGAGGACACCACGCTCGCTCCCACGCTGATGAACAGCAGCAGCGCGCCGAGCAGCAGCGTGGTGTTGATCGCCTCCATGCGGCGATTCTAAGCGCTGGGCTTTTTCTTGCTTCGCCGCCGCGCGCGCGCTCGCCAGGCGGCGACCACGTAGGCCCGCCAGCCGAGCTGCACGCCGAAATAGCCGAGCGCGGCGAGCGTCAGCGCGAGCGCCGGCAGGCCGAC
>DATKAX010000094.1:0-12597 GCA_035514595.1 Burkholderiales bacterium | reverse complement strand
GTGGTTGCCCTAACATTGCCTCCCTCAACAAAGGAGGTGTACATGGGCACGATGACGAGCTTCAAGCGGCCGGACGGGCAGAGCGTGAACGGCTATCTCGCGGAGCCGGCGCAGGGCGCAAAGGCGCCCGGGATGGTGGTGATCCAGGAGTGGTGGGGGCTCAACGATCAGATCAAGGGCGTCGCCGAGCGGTTCGCCAAGGCGGGCTACCGCGCGCTGGTGCCGGACCTCTATCGCGGCAAGGTGGCGCTCGAGGCGAACGAGGCCGAGCACCTGATGACCAATCTCAACTTCGGCGACGCCGCCGGGCAGGACCTGCGCGGCGCCGTGCAGCACCTCAAGGCGACCGGCAGCGCGAAAGTCGGCGTCACCGGCTTCTGCATGGGCGGCGCGCTGACGCTGCTCGCCGCCGTGAACGTGCCGGAGACCGACGCCGCGGTGCCCTGGTACGGCTTCCCGCCGCTCGAGTACATCGACGCCTCGAAGATCAAGGCGCCGCTGATGGGGCACTACGCGATCGACGACGTGCCCTTCCCGATCGCCAAGGTCGACGAGCTGGAGAAGAAGCTGCGCGCCGCCGGCGTGAAGTTCGAGTTCCACCGCTACAAAGCGAAGCACGCCTTCGCCAACGAGACCGCGGACTCGAAGAAGCTGCCGATCCTGGAGTACAACCGCGACGCGGCGGAGCAGGCCTGGAGCCGGACGATGGAGTTCCTCGCCCGACACCTGCGCGGCTAGCCTGGGATCAAGGCGCCCCGCCGACCGGCCTCGGCGGCCGGTCGAAGATCCGCCGCAACATAGGCTCGAAGAATTCGAGTGGCGCGCACGCGTAACCGGGGTCCATCGCCGCCTGGTCGTAGCGCGCGACGAAGGCGGCGGTCCAGTCGAAATGCGGATGACCGCGCCAGCGCTCGCGCGCATTGCGGTCGATCGCTTCGTCGTGGTGCTCGCCGATGTGAAAGTCCTGGAATACCTGGTGATGGCGAAGCATCCAGACATGGCGCGGATCGACGTACGGCTCCAGCAGGGCAGCCGCGAACGCGCCGTGGGTGGCCGGGCACAGATCGAAGCCGATGTCATGGAGCAGGCACACCACCACGGTTTCCTCGTCGAGGCCGTCGCGGTAGGCGAGCGTGGCCGACTGCAGGCAGTGACGATAGTTGTTGATGGGGTAGCCGAAAGAGGGCTCGTCGCGCTGTATTTCGAGCTGACGCAGGACCTGCGCGGCCTGCCGTTCGGCGCGGTAGGCCGCGCGTTGCGCGTCGAGCAGGCGCCAGTCGTCGGTACTCATGCGCTCCATCTCCGGGGTGGAGACGTAACGCCAGTCAGGCTTCATCAAGGGGCTGCGCTCGGGCATTGCGCTACTGCCTGCGGCGGTAGGCGAACGCCTTGTCGTAGCGTCCGCGAATGTATTCGCCACAGGTCACGGGCGGATAGCGCGGCGGTTCCCCCGCGCGGCACACCGGCTCGATCAAGGTGTCGTTGTCCGGATCCACGAACACGGCGATCGACAGCCGTTCCTCGCCCGAGCGATTGACGACCCGGTGCGGCGTCGAGCGGAAGCGATCGTTGGTCCAGCGCGCGAGAAGATCGCCGACGTTCACCACGAAGGTATCCTCGATGCGATGCGCGAGCACCCATTCGCGCTCCCGGCTGTGCACCTCCAAGCCTCCGACGTTCGCCTGATAGACGAGCGTGAGACAGCCGTAGTCGGTGTGGGGCGCGACGCCGAACTGCTCCTGGTCCGACTCAGGCGGCTGGCTCGGATAGTAGACCGCGGTGCCGCGCGAGACGGGCTTGCCGATACGCCGCACGAAATAGTCCTCCTCGATCTCCAGGGCGACCGCGAACGCACGCATCATCCGCCAGGCGATGCCGTGGCAGGCGTCGAAATACGCGTTGCAGGCCGCGCGCAGCTGCGGCTGCCCCGCAGGCCAGCGGTTCGGTGCCAGGAGCGAGCGGCCCGAGGCGACATCCGGGTCGTCAGCCTCGATGTCGAGACCCCAGACATAGCTCTCCTTCAGATCCGGCCTGGCGCCCGGGTACATCTTCGCCTCGCCGACCGGAATGAAGCCGCGGTGCTGCGGGCTCACCAGCACGCCGCGCTTCTCGTCCTGCGGCCGGCGGAAGAACCGGAATGCCTGCGCGACCATCTCGTCGATGACGCCGCGCGGCACGCCGTGGTTGCTGACGTAGAAGAATCCCGTCGTTTCGGAAGCGGCGAGCATTTCGGCGGCGACCTTCTCCAGCGCCGCGCGTTGCGTCGTGGCGAGCGGCGCCACGTCGATCACCGGGATGGTGGCGGCGGATATGTTTTTCACGCGCGCGTAGGCCATGAATCTGCTTCCTCTCAGGCAGGACGGTAATCGGCGGCCGCCATGCGCCGCTCGATGCGGCGCACGCCCCAGGACACGATCAGGATCAGCGCCAGGTACTCGAGAATCAGGAACGAGTAGATTTCGAGCGGCCGGTACTCGGTGACCACGAGCTCGTTTGCCTTGCGGGTCAGCTCGGCGAGGCCGATGACCGAGACCAGCGACGACGTCTTGAGCATGTACACGAACTGGTTTCCCAGCGGCGGCAGGATGCGGCGGATAGCCTGGGGCAGGATGATGAAGCGCATCTTGTCGAGATAGCTCAGCCCGAGGGAATTGGACGCCTCGTGCTGGCCGCGATCGATGGACTGGATGCCGCCGCGGAAGATCTCGGCCTCGAACGCGCTGTCGCAAAGCGCGAGCGCGATTACCCCCGCGCCGAATACGTCGAGCCGGATATCCATCACCACCGGCAGGCCATAAAACACCCACAGGACCATGACCAGCATCGGGATCGAGCGCAGCATCTCGACGTAGATCCAGCTCGCGGTCCGGGCGATGCGGCTGGGCGCAAGGCCGAGCAGCGCCACGAGCAAGCCCAGTACGACCGAGGCTGCGATCGCGCAAAGCGCGACCGCCACGGTCCAGCCCAGGCCCGAGAGCAGGAAAAGTATGTTGCTTTGCCCTTTCGGCCCCCACGGGGACACGACGTACCATCCCCAGGTATAGCCGCCGGAGCAGCCGGCGAGCAGCCCCGCGGCGAGCACTGCGATCGCCAGCTTCGCGCCGCCCATCAATGGCTCAGGATCTGGCTGAGGAACAGCCTGCAGCGCTCGGTCGCCGGCCGCGAGAAGAACGCCTCGGGTGCCGCGGCCTCGACGATCTCTCCGCGGTCCATGAACACCATCGTATCGGCCACTCGCCGGGCGAACCCCATCTCATGGGTGACGCACAGCATGGTCATCCCGTCGAGCGCGAGGCCCTCCATGACCTCCAGCACCTCGTTGATCATTTCCGGATCGAGCGCGGAGGTGGGCTCGTCGAACAGCATGATCTTCGGCCGCATGGCGAGCGATCTGGCGATCGCCACGCGCTGCTGCTGGCCGCCCGAAAGCTGGCTCGGGTACTTGTGCGCCTGCTCGGGGATGCGCACCCGCTCCAGGAGCTGCATCGCCAGCGCCTCGGCGTCCGCCGCCGGCATCCGGCGCACGCGCCTGGGCGCAAGCGAAACGTTGTCGAGCACCGTGAGATGGGGAAACAGGTTGAAGCTCTGGAACACCATCCCGACCTCGGAGCGGATCGCCGCGAGGTGCTTCATTTCGTCGTTGAGCTCGATGCCGTCGACCACGATACGGCCACGTTGATGGCGCTCGAGCCGGTTCACGCAGCGGATGAGCGTCGACTTGCCGGACCCCGAAGGGCCGCAGATCACGACCTTCTCGCCGTGGCGCACGCGCAGGTCGATGTCGCGCAGCACATGGAGATCGCCGAACCACTTGTTCAACCGCTCGATCTCGATGATGGGCGCGCCGTTCGCAGTATTGGACATGAGCTCGGAGAAGTTTCGTATGATATACGCGATGCAGCTCGCGCTTTCCACGTGGCCGGAGGTCGAGGCATATCTCGGCCGTTCGCGCGGCATCATCCTGCCGATCGGCTCTACCGAGCAGCACGGACCCAGCGGGCTGATCGGCACCGACGCGATGGTGCCCGAGGCGGCGGCCCGGGCCATCGGCGAGCGCTGCGGCGCGCTGGTCGGCCCGGCGATCGCGTTCGGCGTCTCGCAGTTCAACCTCGGCTTTGCGGGAACCATGTCGGTCCGCGCGGCCACGCTGATGGCGCTGGTGGAGGACTGCGTGCGCTCGCTCGCGCGCCACGGCTTCGACCGCTTCTACTTCCTGAACGGGCACGGCGGCAATATCGCCCCGCTGAAGGCGGCTTTTCACGACCTGTATGCGGCCTCGAGCCTTGCGCAACCGCCGACTCAAAGCTTCCGGCTTCGGCTGCGCAGCTGGTGGGAATACCCGCGCGCCGACCGGCTGCGAAAATCCCTCTATGGCGAGGCCGAGGGCATGCACGCTACGCCGAGCGAAGTGGCCATCACGCAGTACCTGCAGCCGCAGGCGATACGCCGCCCGGCAATGAGCGCCGCGCAGCCCCTCAGCGCCGAATTCCTGCGCGAGCACGCGGGTGACGATCATGCCGATGCCCGCAGCCACCGGGCGAAGTTTCCCGACGGGCGCGTCGGCTCGGATCCGGCGCGCGCCAACCCCGAGGACGGGCAGCGGCTGTTCGAAGCGGCGGTCGAGGACGGGGTGGCCGACTACCTCGCGTTCCTCGCCGAATCATGAGCGCCTGGATCCGCATGGTCCCGCCGGAGGAGGCAGGCGGCATCCTCAAGGAGATGTACGAGCAGGTGCGCACGCCACACGGCACGGTCGACAACGTCATGCGCGCGCACAGCCTGCGGCCGCACACGATGGCCGGGCACCTCGCGCTCTACCGCAGCGTGCTCCACAACCCCGACAACAGCCTGCCGTTCTGGTTTCTTGAGGCAATCGCCTGCTGCACGAGCATCGTGAACCGCTGCGAGTACAGCCTGACCCACCATTTCGCGAATCTGCGGCGGCTGCTGGACGACGATGCGCGCGCTTTCGCGATGAAGGCCGCGCTGGAAGCGGGCCGGCCGGAAGAGGCGTTCGCCGGCAAGCAGCTTGCGCTGCTCAGGTATGTCGCCAAGCTCACCGCGAACGTGGCTTCCATGGACAAAGCGGACATCGCCGCGCTGCGCGTGGCGGGCTGCGACGACGGCGAGATCCTGGAGGCAAACCAGGTCTGCGCGTACTTCAACTACTCGAACCGGCTGCTCAACGGCCTCGGCGTGACCACCGAGGGCGATGTCATCGGCTTCTACAAGGAGCGTGAGTGAAGCGCAGGGAGATCTCGAGCGGCCGCCCCTGGGAGGAGCGATACGGCTATTCGCGCGCGGTGCGCGTTGGAGCGCACTTCCAGAGCTCGCTCACCTCCCCCGCCGACGAGTCCGGCCGCATCCTGCACGCGGGCGATGTGGAGGGGCAGACGCGACAGTGCCTGCGGATCATCGGCGCTGCGCTCAACGAGGCCGGGCTCGAGTATTCCGATATCGTCGCCACGCGCGTGTACATGCTGGACACGGCGCGCTGGGAAGAGGCGGCGCGCGCGCATGCCGCGCTCGTCACCGGCTGCAGGCCCGCCCTGTCGTTCATCGGCGTGGCGAATTTCTTCGACCCCGAGATCCTCGTCGAGGTCGAGGTGACCGCCTGCGCCGTGCGCACGGATCCATGACCGGGCGCGGCTTCATCGGCTATCACAAGCGCGAGGTGCCCGAGCCCGATGCCGAGCTCACGCGGGTCGGACCGGAGTCGCCCTGCGGCGAATGGCTGCGGCGCAGCTGGCAGCCGATCGCGCTCGCGAGCGAGCTCGGCGCCGCGCCCCTCGCGCTGCGCGTGCTGGGCGAGGAACTGGTGCTGTTCCGCGACCGCTCCGGGCGGCTCGGCCTGCTGCACCGGCATTGCTCGCATCGCGGCGCGAGCCTCGAATACGGCGTCGTCATGGAGCGCGGCCTTTCGTGCTGCTATCACGGCTGGCACTATGACGTCGACGGAACCATTCTCGCCACCCCCGCCGAAGCGGGCGATCGGATCCGCAGCCGGGTGGTGCACGGCGCCTATCCCACGCACGAGCGCGACGGCATCGTGTTCGCCTACCTTGGGCCGCCGGAGCTGCAGCCGCGGTTTCCCGTATTCGACGTGCAGCGCATCGAGCAGACGCGCTCGGTGCCGTTCTCGCTGGACACCCCGTGCAACTGGCTCCAGGTGTACGAGAACACCCAGGATCCCGTGCACGTCGTCTACCTGCACACGCGCATCAGCGGGGCACAATTCGGCGACGCGTCCGGCGCTGACCAGGTGCTCGACTACCGCGAAACGCCTCTCGGCATGGTCAACGTGCAGACGCGGCACTGGAAGGGTCGCTACTGGACGCGCATGACCGAATCCATCCTGCCCAACGCCAATCAGACCGGGGCGATCTGGGAGGCCGCCGAGCGCCAGAAGATCTTCCAGCGCTCGGCGATGCTGCGCTGGATGGTACCCCTGGACGATACGAACACGCGCACCATCGGCTGGCGGTTCTATCGCCACGAGCTCGATCCCGCCGGGACGGGAAATCCCGACGCGGTGGGCAAGGGCAGCATCGATTTCATGGGGCAGACCGGCGAGCGCCCGTACGCGCAGCGCCAGCGCCAGCCGGGCGACTACGAGGTCCAGGTCTCGCAACGCCCGGTCGCGGTGCACGCGCTGGAGAACCTCGCCACCTCCGACCGCGGCGTGACCATGCTGAGACGGCTCATCCGCCAGGGGATCCGGCAGCTGGGCGGAGAAGCCTGCGCGCGCGAATTGCCGCTCGGAGGCGATGCCTGCGTGCCTTCGTTCTGCCAGGACACCGTGTGGCCGGTGGCGCGGGGCGAAGATGGCGCCTCGCGCCTCGGCGAGTTCGGCGCCGCCGTGGCGGACAGCCTGATCGAGTCCGCGCTGCAGGGCGCGAGCGAGCGGTACACTAGGCTTCGGGCAGTGCTGGAAACGCGCTTTCCGGACCAGAATCGCAACGACTAGAGGAGGAGGACCCATGAAGAAATTTGCCGCGTTCCTGGCGCTGCTGCTCGCCGCGTCGTTCACCGCAAGCGCGCTCGCCCAGCAGAAATCGCGCCTCAACCGCATCCTGGAGACCGGCGTGCTGCGGGTGGGCACCACGGGGGACTTCAACCCCATGACCTTCCGCGATCCGGCGTCCAACGAGCTGCGCGGGCATCAGATCGAAGCGGCGCACGAGCTGGCGAAGGAGCTCGGCGCCAAAGCGCAGTTCGTCCTCACCGACTGGAAAACGCTGATCAACGGCATCGTAGCGGACAAGTACGACATCGCGATGACCGGGACCTCGATGAGCGTCGCCCGCGCCAAATCCGCCGGGTTCACCATCCCCTGGGGCAAGAACGCCTTCTTCCCCCTGGTGCAGAAGAAAAACGCGAGCAAGTGGAAGGGCTGGGCCGATTTGAACAGGCCCCAGGTGACCGCCGGCTACAACCTCGGCACGACCATGGAGCAGTTCGTGCAGGCGAACCTGCCGAAGGCGAGCGCCAAGCGGGTAGAATCGCCGGCGCGCGACTGGCAGGAGCTGCTCGCCGGGCGCGTCGACTTCACCGTAGCCAGCCTGATCGAAGGCGCCTTCCTCACGAAGCAGTATCCCGACCTGCAGCTCCTGTTCCTCGACCAGCCGAGGAACAGCATCCCGATGGCCTTCGTCGTGCCGATCGACGACCAGGTGTGGATCAACTTCCTCAACAACTGGATCGTGATCAAGAAGCAGAACGGCTACTTCGCCGAGCTGAACGAGAAATGGGGCATCGTCGGCCAGGACTGAGCCGGCGCCAGCCGCCATCGAGCTCAGCGCTTCGGGATCTTCGCTTCCTCGACCACGCGGCTCCAGCGCTTGATCTCGCCGGCGAAGAAGCCGCGCATCTCGTCGGGGGTCATGGCGCGCGGCTCGACGCCGAGATTGGCGAAGCGCTCGCGCACGTCGGGCGCGGCGACCGCCTTCACCACTTCCCGGTGCAGGCGATCGATCACCGCGCGCGGCGTCTTGGCCGGCGCGGCGAGACCGTTCCAGGAAGCGACGTCGTAGCCCGCGAGGCCGCCCTCCATCGCGGTCGGGATGTCGGGCAGGCCGGAGAAGCGCTTCGGCGTGGTCACGGCGATGGCGCGCAGGCCGCCCGAGCGAATGTGCGACATGGCGGGGGCCAGGATCTCGAAGATGATGCCGGCGTCGCCGCTTTTCGCCGCGGTCACCACCTCGCCGGTGTTCTTGTAGGGGATGATCACGGCGTCGATGCCCGCGGCGGACTTGAAGATCTCGGCGGCCAGGTTCTGCGTGCTGCCGATGCCGATGGTGCCGATGTTCATCTTGCCGGGATTGCGCTTCGCGTGCGCGATCACGTCCTGCACGCTCTTCAGCGGCGACTTGGGGTCGGTGAGGATCACCAGCGGGAAGAAGCCGATGGTCGAGATGGTGGCGAAGTCCTTCGCCGGGTCGTAGGGCAGGCTCTTGAACAGCGCCTCGCTCACCGCGGTGCCGTTGTTGATGACGAGCAGCGTGTGCCCGTCGGGGTCGGAGCGCACCACGTCGTTGGCGGCGATGATGCCGCCGGCGCTCGGCTTGTTCTCGACGATCACCTGCTGGCCGAGCCCTTCGGCCAGCTTGGGCGCGACCAGGCGCGCGGTGATGTCGGCGACGCCGCCGGGCCCGAAGGGCACCACCAGGCGCACCGGCTTGGTGGGATAGCTCTGCGCAGCCGCCGCGCAGGAAAAGGAGAAGACCGCGAGCAGGACGAGTAGGCGTTTCATCGGGATGGCTTCCATCGTGGATAAACCTTGCGGGCGTTGCCCTCGAAGATCTTGCGCCTGTCCTCGGCGCCGAGCGGGCTCGCGTCGAGGTAGCGCCGGGTGTCGTCGTAGTAGCGGCCGGTCTCGGGATCGATGCCGCGCACCGCGCCCACCATCTCCGAGGCGAACAGGATGTTGTCCGCCGGGATCACCTTGAGCAGCAGGTCGATGCCCGGCTGGTGGTAGACGCAGGTGTCGAAGTAGACGTTCTTCAGCACCAGCTCGCCGAGCGGCGCGCGCTTCATGTCCTGCGCGAGCCCCCGGTAGCGCCCCCAGTGGTAGGGCACCGCGCCGCCGCCGTGCGGGATCACGAACCTGAGCGCCGGGAAATCCTTGAACAGGTCCGAGGTGATGAACTGCATGAACGCGGTGGTATCGGCGTTGATGTAGTGCGCCCCGGTGGCGTGGAAGTTCGGGTTGCAGGAGGAGCTGACGTGCACCATCGCCGGCACGTCGAGCTCGACCATCTTCTCGTACACCGGGTACCACCAGCGGTCGGTGAGCGGCGGGTCCTTCCAGTACCCGCCTGAGGGATCCGGGTTCAGGTTGCAGCCGACGAACCCGAGCTCCTGCACGCAGCGCTCGAGCTCGGCGACGCAGGTTTCGGGCGCCACCCCGGGCGACTGCGGCAGCTGGCACACCGGGACGAAGTTGTCCGGATAGAGCGAGCAGGCGCGGTGGATGAGGTCGTTGCACACCCGGCTCCAGGCGAGGCTCACGGCGGCGTCGCCGACGTGGTGCTCCATCGCGCTCGCGCGCGGCGAGAAGAAGGTGACATCCGTCCCGCGCTCGCGCTGCAGCTTGAGCTGGGCACCTTCGAGGCTGTCGCGGATCTCGTCGTCGGAGATCGTGAGCGGCCCGGGCTTTTTCGCCCCGACCTGGGCCTTGCGCCATTCGCCCAGCGCCGCCGGCGCGGTGGTGTAGTGGCCGTGGCAGTCGACGATCATCGGAAGAGCTCCTCCACGGCGAAGCGTCGCGGGATCATTCCCTGACGATACAGGCAGTCGACCGCAACCTCCAGATTGCGGCGGTTCTCCTCGAGGCCGAACGGGTTCATCTCGGGATTGCCGGCGGCTTCTTTGCTTTTCACGAGAAGCTCATAGATCTCTTCTTCATCTTTCTTGGAAACCGAATCTTTGACCGTCACCATGTGGTTGATCTGGATGGCGCCGTACTTCTTGCGCCACGCCTCGGCCGCCGCCTGCGGGTCCGGGATCAAAGGCTTCAGGCGCGCGTCCTTCGGCGCCTCGCCGAGGATCGCGGCGTCGAGCTCGCCCGCGAGCAGCATCGCTCCGAGCGCCTTGCCCGCCGGCGCGCGCTCGACGCCGGGCGGATCGCGGAACTCCGCGACGTGCGGCTCCTCGAAGCTCACCCACCTCACCCGGGAGAGATCGACGCCGTAGTCCTCGGCCAGGATGCCACGGATCCAGGTCGCGGTCGTGACCGAATAGGAACGCTGCCCGATTCTCTTTCCATGCAGCTCCTTTATGGAAATCGGACCGCGATCGGCGTTGTACACGATAAGGGGATGCTGGAAGCGCGCGGTGAGCACCGCGGGCAGGAGCCGCAGCGGCTTGCCATGCGCCTTCGCGAGCAGGAAGGTCATGATCGCGAGCTCGGCGAGGTCGAACTCCAGGTCGCGCACCACGCGCTTGAAAGCCGTGTTCGGCACCTTGACGTCCGCGAACGCGAGGTTCGAGGCATTCTCCTTGAAATGCCTCGTCACCGGGTAGTCGCCGAGCAGCGCCTTCACTCGAGCGGCCCGTCGATGTACTTGAGCCCCTTCTCCTCGAGCTGCTTGCGCATGCCGTAGATGTCCAGGCCGAGCTCGCCCTTCTGCAGCCGCGCCCGGCTCCCGGCCTCCTTCTTCTCGCGCTCCTCGCCGGCCTTGGCGACCGCCGCCGCCTCGAGCCGCGGCACCACCACCACGCCGTCGTCGTCGGCGGCCACCACGTCGCCCGGCCTGACGTGCACGCCGGCGCACACCACCGGCACGTTGACCGAGCCGAGGCTCGCCTTCACCGTGCCCTTCGCCGAGACGGCGCGCGACCAGACCGGGAACTTCATCGCGCTGATCTCGGCGGCGTCCCGGCAGCCGACGTCGAGCACGATGCCCTTCGCGCCGCGCGCCTTGAGCGAGGTGGCGAGCAGCTCGCCGAAAGCGCCGTCGGCGTTCTCGCTGGAGCAGGCGACCACCAGCACGTCGCCCGGCCGGATCACGTCGCAGGCGACGTGGATCATCCAGTTGTCGCCGGGATGGATGAGCGCGGTGACCGCGCTGCCCGCGATGCGCGCGCCGCGCCACAGCGGCCGCAGGTAGGGCTGCATCAGGCCGCTGCGCCCCTGCGCCTCGTGGACCGTCGAGACGCCGAGCCGCCCCAGGGTTTCGATCACGCCGCCCTCGGCGCGATGGATATTGCGTACCACGACTGCGTTCATGCGGGTCCTCCGGCGGCTAGCGCAGCTCCACGGTGAGCGGATTGTAGGAATACAGCCAGCGGTTGCGGTCCTCGCCCTCGTTTCGCCGGGCGAACTCGGCCCGGATCTCCTCCTTGGAGGAGAGGTGGAACAGCCTGCGATTCTGCGTCGACTGCTCGACGATGCGCGCGGTGCGATCGATGCGGTTGCGCTGGTAGAGCTGGAGGGCCGCGGGCACCGCGTCCGCCTGCCGCAGCGCGCGGGCGAGCACCGCGCCGTCCTCGATGGCCATCGCCGCGCCCTGGGCGAGGTACGGCAGAGTGGCGTGCGCCGCATCGCCGAGCAGGGTGGCGCGGCGCGTGCTCCAGTTGCGCACCGGCGGCCGGTTGTGCAGCGACCAGCGGTAGCACTGATCCCGGTCCGCGGCCTCGATGACCGTCTGGATCGTCGGGTGCCAGCCCCGGAAATCGCTCTTCAGCGTTTGCCACGGGAACCTGAGGATCCAGGATTCCTCCGACACCTCGTCGGTCTCGACGATGCCGACGAAGTTGAGCAGCGCGCCGGCGCGCAGGAAGTAGCAGACCACGTGTCCGCCGGGCCCCATGAAGACGTTCATGGCCGGCTCGAGCAGTCCGGGCGGCAGCTTGCGCGCCGGGACCGTGATGCGCCAGGCCGCGTCGCCGGTGTAGGTCGCCGGAATCACGCCCACGATCTGCCGCGCGATCGCCGACTTCAGGCCGTCGGCGCCGACCAGCAGGTCGCCGCGCGCCGCGGAGCCGTCGGCGAAGCGCACCTCGACGCCGCCCTCGCGCTCGACGAAGCCGGTCGCCCTGCGATCCAGGCGCACGACGTCGGCCTTGAGGCTGCGCGCCTTCGCGGCGAGCAGCTCGTGCAGATCCGGGCGGTAGAGCTGGATGTACGGGGCACCGTGCTGCGCCTCGTGCCGGTCGGCGAGCGCGAACTCCTGGACCACTTCGCCGGTGTCGTGCAAGCGAAAGACATAGGCGCGCGGGTGCACCCCGACCTTCGCGATCGCCTCGGCGAGGCCCAGATGGCGCATCACGTGCATGGCGTTGGCGCTGATCTGGATGCCGGCGCCCACCTCGCCGAGCGCAGCCGACTGCTCGTAGACCTCGACCTCGAAGCCCGCCTTCATGAGGCAGGAGGCCGCGGCGAGCCCGCCCAGTCCGGCGCCGACAACGATGATCTTCAGGTCCTGCAAGCGATGTCTCCGTTCGAATCTAGCGCGCGCCCGGCACGCGGCGCGTCTTCAGGAACTGCTCGAGCTTCTCGCCGCGAAACGCGGCCACCATCTCCGGGTTCGACACGCCCTTCACGCGCGCGAGCTTCTCCAGGCAGAAGAAGCTCGCGCCGTAGTCCTGGAGGGC
>DATKAX010000093.1:0-2525 GCA_035514595.1 Burkholderiales bacterium | reverse complement strand
GGCGGCGACGAACAGGGTCCCACCCACCGGCGGCGTGTACAGGCCGATCGCCAGGTTGCAGGTCATGATGAGCCCGAGGTGCACCGGGTCGATGCCGTAGACGCGCGCGAGCGGCACGAAGAGCGGCGCGGTAAGCACCAGCGCCGGCAGCGGCTCGATGAAGATGCCGAGCAGCAGCATGAACACGTTGGCGAGCAGCAGGAACGTCCAGCGGCTCTCCGCCACCGCCGTCATCCAGGCGGTCACCTGCACCGGGACCTGCTCGACGGTGATCACCCAGGCGAGCGCGGCGGTAGCGCCGACCACCACCATCACCACCGCGCTGGTGAGAAACGCCTGGTAGAGCAGCGCCGGCAGATCTCGCCAGGCGAGCGAGCGGTACCAGCCCATCGACACCAGCAGGCCGTAAATTACCGCCACCGCCGCCGACTCGGTGGGCGTAAAGATGCCGGTCCAGATCCCGCCGAGGATGATCACCGGCATCATCAGCGCCGGAAAGGCCTCTACGAAAGCCTTGCGGATCTCGCGCGCCGAGGTGCGGGCGCCGCCGCGATCGCAGCCGGTCTTGAGCCCGTACCACACGCAGACCAGCATCATGCCGGCGCCGAACAGCACGCCGGGCACCACCCCCGCGAGGAACAGGTCGCGCACCGACGCGCCGGCAACGAAGCCGAATACGAGCAGCGGGATCGACGGCGGAATGATGACCGCCAGCGTCCCGGCCGCCGACACCAGCGCAGCGGCGAACCCCGCCGAATAGCCGCGCCGCACCATCGCCGGGATCATCACCGAGCCGATCGCCGCGGCGCCGGCGATCGCCGAGCCCGAGACGCCGCCGAACAACAGGCAGGAAGCGACCGTGACGATGCCCAGCCCCCCCGGCAGGAAGCCGAACAGCGTGCGCGCGAAGTTCACGATGCGCTCGCCCACCCCGCCGCGCGAGAGCAGCTCGCCGGCGACGATGAAAAGCGGCACCGCGATCAGGATGAACGGCTCGACGCCGCCGATGTAGGTGAGGAAGATGGTCTCGAGCGGGTGCGTCAGGCCGAAGCCCCAGATCACCAGCACCGTGGTGGCGAGCAGCGCCCAGATGAGCGGCACCCCGGCGAGCGCCAGGCCGAAGAAGAGCGCCGTAATGATGGCGAGGAGCATCAGCGGCCGCGGGCGATGAGCACTAGGTTCCAGAGCACGAACACGAGCGCGATGGCCGAGCCCACCGGCAGCGACAGGTACTGCACCGCCATCGGCCAGTCGAGCACCGTGAGCACGTTGTCCCAGCTCGCCTGCACCGCGATCCAGCCCTTCCAGACGAGCAGCAGCAGGACCCAGGCGACGAGAAGCTGGATCGCCGCATCGAGCACGCGCCGCGGGCCGCGCGGCAGCAGCTGGGCGAGCTCGGTGACCGCCATGTGCGCGCCGCGGCGCACCGCCGCGGCGGCGCCGAGGAACGTGGTCCAGACCATCACCAGCTCGCCGAACTCGGTGGTCCAGGCGATGTCGAGCGCGAGCTGGTGCAGCACCACGTTGGCGAACACCACCGCGACGATCGCCGCGCCCATCGCGACCACCGTCCAGTCGACCGCCGCGCCGAGCAGCCGCAGCGGCGCCGGCGCCGCCGGCGCCTCCGGCAGCAGGCCCGGCGAGCCGCTCACTTAACCGGAGTACTCTTGCGCACCGCCTCGGCTTCCGTGAGCACCGTATCCACGTCGGCGCCGTACTTCTCCTTCGCCCTGGCGTACGCGGGCTGCACCGCGGCGCGGAAGGCGTCGAGCTGCGGGCGCATGATCTTCGCGCCCTTCGCTTCCATGTCCTTCAGCAGCCGGTCGTCATTGGCGCGGATCTCCTGGCGCATCCACGCCGCCACCTCGCGTCCGGCCCGGGTCACCGCGTCGCGGTCGGCCGGCGCAAGCTTCTGCCAGGTCTTCTCCGAGATCGACAGCGGGATCGGGCTGTACACGTGCTGCGTCAGCGTGACGTAGGGCGCGACCTCGTAGAACTTGTTGGCGTGGATGGTATCGATCGGGTTCTCCTGCCCCGCCACCGTGCCCTGCTGGATCGCGAGATACACCTCCGGCAGCGGCATGATCTGGATGTTGAAGCCGATCGCCTCCAGCAGCCAGCGCTGCATCTCGTTCGGGTAGGTGCGCAGCTTCACGCCCTTCGCATCGGCGGGCGAATTGAGCGGCCCCTTGGTGGTCATCGAGCGGAACCCCGCCTCCCACGCGGCGAGGATGCGAAAGCCCTTCTTCGGCCCCTCGGCAAACTGCTTCTGCAGCCACAGGGACTCGTCGTAGAGCTTCCAGCCCTGGTCGTAGGTCTCCACCAGGTAGGGCATCAGCATGAGATTCAGCGTCGGGATGTGGGTCGCGTACGTCCCCGTGCCCGTGACCGTGAAATCGATGCCGCCGAGCTGCAGCTGCTCGACCGCCTTCGGGTCGTTGGCGATCTGACCCGCCGGATACACCTGGAGCTTGTAGCGCCCCTGCGTGTACTGGGCGATCTTCTGGCCGAACATCTCGGCCGCC
>DATKAX010000092.1:0-3692 GCA_035514595.1 Burkholderiales bacterium | reverse complement strand
CGACCAGGAGACGTTGCTCGCGAGACCCGGATGCACCCGGGGTGCGTCCGCCTCGAGCGAGGCGTCGATTCCCGAGGCGGCGGGCAGTTCCTCCCAATCGATCTGCGCCAGCTCGAGCGCGTCCTCGGCCGCCGCGCGCGTCTCGGCCAGCGCGATCAGCACCGGCTCGCCCTGCCAGGCGGTACGCTGCGCGGCGAGCGCGGTCTGCGGCGGAGAGACCAGGCCGGGGAAGGCCTCCGAGCGCGTCTGCCACGGCTTCACGACGGCCGCAAGGTCCTCCCAGGCGAGCAGCGCCACGACCCCGGGTGCGGCACGCGCGTCTTCCAGGTCCACGGACACGATGCGCGCGTGCGGATAAGGGCTGCGCAGGAACGCGGCGTGCACCATGCGCGGCAGCGCGATGTCGTCCACGTAGCGTCCGCGGCCCGCGACGAGTCGCCGCGTGCCGGCGCGCGGCAGCGGCTGCCCGAGCGCCCGGTATCGTCCCTGTTCCTGCATCAGCTGCCCGGCGCCCGGTACAGGCCCAGCGCCTCCGGCACTACGAAGCTGATGTACGGGACATAGGCGATGACGGTCAAGTGTAAACCAGTGGTGAAACGAAGCGGCCGCGAGGCTCGCCCAGGATTTTTCCGTCCAGGCACACGATCTCTCCGCGCAGGAGCGTCATGCGCGGCGTGGCGGGAACGGTCCAGCCGTCGAACGGCGTGCGGCCCGCCTTGCTCGCCTGGTCGGCGTTGCGTATCTGCATCGGCCGCGTCGGATCGACCAGTACCAGGTCGGCGTCGGCGCCGGGCTGCAGGTGCCCCTTGCGCGGATAGAGCCCGAAGATGCGCGCCGGCTGCTCGCACGCGACTCTCACCAGGTCCGCATAGGAGAGCGCTCCGTCCGAGACGAGCTTGAGGAGTAGCGGCAGCATGGTCTGCACGCCGGGGAATCCGCCCGGCGCCCTGGGAAGCCCGGCGTCCTTCTCCTGCGGCGTATGCGGCGCGTGGTCGGTGGCGACGATGGAGATGCGGCCGGCGGCGAGCGCCTGGCGCATGGCGAGCGCATCGCTCTCCGAGCGAAGCGGCGGCACGACTTTCGCCACGGCGCCGAGCCGCTCGAGCGCCTCGCCGGTAAGCAGCAGGTTGTGCGGGGTTACCTCGCTCGTCACTCCGGGGCCGGCGAGCGCAAGCGCGGCCAGGCCAAGGGCACTGCTCACCTGGCGCAGGTGCAGGCGGCCGCCGGCGAGGCGCTGGGCGCAGAGCGCGCGCGCCATGCCGGCGGCCTCCACCTCCGGCGGTAGCGCCGGAGCAGCCGCCGCGAGCCCGTCGTCGTAGGGCGTCACCGCGGCGATGCCGCCGGCCTCGCGCACCGCCCGCAGCGCGGCAACGAGCTGCGCGCTGTCGTCGATCTTCTGCTCGATCAGGCCGAGGAAGATCTCGAAGGAGACCGCTCCCTCGCGGGCGAGCGACGGCACGTGGGAGAGATCCGGCCCGACGAGCGCCTGCAGCGCGAAGTCCACGCGGCAGCGGCCCTGGGCGAGCGCTTTTTTCTCGGCGAACTGCCATACGACCTGCGTCATCGGCTTGTCGGTGGGCATCACCATCACGGTGGTTACGCCGCCGAGCGCCGCGGCGCGGCTGCCGGACTCGAAGTCCTCCTTATGGGTGAGACCCGGCTCGCGGAAGTGGACATGAGCGTCCACCAGCCCGGGAAGGACGATGCACCCCGCGGCGTCGATCCGTTCCCGTGCCTCGCCGGCACCGGGCTCGAGCAGCGCGGCGATCCTGCCGTCCTGCACCGCGAGCGTGCGGCGCCGCAGCCCTTCCTGCTCCACCACGCTTCCGCCTTCGACGAGGAGATCGAACATCAGTCGTGATCGCCGCCGAGCTCGATCTCGAGGCCCTTTTTCGCCGCCAGCGCACGACGCTCGATGTGCTGCGCGGTGACGAGGTCCTGGATCGGCACGCCGCTCGACTTGTAGACGACGATGTCCTCGGGCGAGCGGCGTCCGGGACGCGCGCCGGCGACGATCTCCCCGATCTCCGCGATCCGCTCGCGCGTCAGAATCCCCGCGCGCATCGGAATGACGAAGTCGCCTGCGCGCTCGAGGACGTCGGCCCGGCTGTCGATCACGTGGCAGGCGGCGCGCGCGATCACCTCGTCGTCGAGCTCGCGGCTATCCGGCGCATAGGCGCCGACTGCGGCGACAAAGGCGCCGGGCTTGAGCCACCGGCCACGCACCACGGGTTCCTTCGAGGTGGTGGCGGCGACGACGATGTCGGCCTCGCGCACGGCAGCCTCCGAATCGTCGACGAGCGAGGCCTTGCCTTGCAGTGACGCCACGAGAGCCTCGCCGCGCCCGCGTGTGCGCGTCGTTACATAGATCTTCCCGAGAGAGAAAACCGTGGAGAGCGCTTCGATCTGGTTGCGCGCCACGCGGCCGGCGCCGATCACCGCGAGCACCTTGGCGTCGGAGCGCGCCAGGTGGCGCGCGGCGAGCCCGGTGCCGGCGCCGGTGCGAAGGTCGGTGACGTAGCCGCCTTCCATCAGGGTGCGTGGCAGGCCGGTATCGCCGTCGAACAGCGTGATGAGCGCGGACATGCGCGGCAGGCCGCGTGCCGGATTGCCGTAGAAGTCGGAAACCACCTTGATGCCGTAGCCCCGGGCACCGCGCAGGAAGCAGGGATTGAAGATCGCCACGCCGGGCGGCTGCTCCGAGCTCGCCACCGCGCGCAGGCCTTCCACCGCGGCACCCGCGGCGAGCAAACGAAACGCCTCTGCCTGCACGTCGATCGCTTCGCGCATGCCGAGCAGCGCGCGGCAATCGGATTCGGTGAGCACGCGCAGCCTCACTTCAGGAAGTCCGCGAGCCGCGATAAGCCCTCGCGCAGCTCGTCGTCGCCCACGGTGAAGGCGATGCGGATGTAGCGGTCGCTCGCCGGACCGAAGGTGATGCCCGGAACCGCGGCCACCGAGTGGCTCTGCAACAGGCGCTTGCAGGCGCTGAGCGAGTCCTGGCCGGTGCGGCTCACGTCGACCAGGGCGTAGAAGGCGCCCGCCGGGACCATCGGCAGCAATCCCCGCTTGCCGAGGACCTCGACGACCATGTCGCGGCGGCGGCGGAATGCGGCGGCGAGCTCGCGCACGCACGCCTCGCCGCCGTCGAGCGCCACCTCGCCCGCCTTCTGGGCGATGGTCGAGGCGCAGCTCGTCACGGGCTCCTGCAGGCCGGTCGCGACGCCGGCCAGCTGCGGCGGGCATACGAGCCAGCCCAGGCGCCATCCCGTCATGGCGAACGACTTCGAGGCGCCGGAAACCACGAACACGCGGTCGGCGGCGTCGAAAGCGCCCGCGGAGACGTGTTCGCCTTCGAACACGATGTCCTCGTAGACCTCGTCGCTCACCAGGTAGATGCCGGTGCCGGCGCAGTGCTCGACGAGCGAGCGCATCAGCTCGCGCGTGAACACCGCGCCGGTCGGGTTGCCGGGGGTGTTGATCAGGATCGCCTTGGTCCGCGGCGTCGTCAGCCGGCGTATTTCCTCCATGTCGGGAAGGAAGCCGCGCTGCGGCAGGAGCGCGAAGCGCACCGCGCTCGCGCCGGCGAGGTGGGCGATCGCCTCGTAGTTCGGCCAGCCGGGATCGGGGATCAGCACTTCGTCGCCCGGGTCGAGGACCGACATGAGCGCCGAGTACAGGCCGCCGACCGC
>DATKAX010000091.1:0-3456 GCA_035514595.1 Burkholderiales bacterium | reverse complement strand
TTTCGAACTCTCGCTAGGCGAGATCCATCGCTACGAAGGCACGATCAACCAGTTCCTTGGCGACGGTTTCATGGCACTGTTCGGGGCGCCGCTCGCACACGAGGATCATGCGCGGCGCGCAGCGTTAGCCGCGCTTGGCATTCAACCACGCGCTGCGCGAGCACGCGGTCGACCGGAAGTTCCCTTTTCCAATAATGGCCCGCGACGCGACATAAGCGCCCATTGTGCGACGTCACACCGGGGCCGGAGAACCAGAGAATGGGCAAGTCGTGCGGTGCCGCGCGGCCGGGGGCGGATAGACTTTCCTATTCGTTTGTCGACGCCGTCCACTTCCAGGGTCTTCGAGCTGTCGACCAGGTCGCACAGCCTCGGGAACGCGGTGCACAGGTTCACGCAGCGCCGGCAGCCGTGGCAGATGTCGAAGATGCGCTGGAGCTCCTTCTCGACCTTCTGCTCGTCGAAAAACTCGGGGTTGTGCCAGTCGAGGGGGTGGCGGATGGGGGCTTCGAGGCTGCCTTCGCGCATCGTCATGGCTTCGATCATGCCTGCGGGAACGAAAGCGTAAGCCTAGGCAGCCTTCAACGACAGATCAGATCAATAGTCCCAATGCAGCGGATTGGCGTCCGCTATCTGGCGAAACTCCAGTATTGATGCAGATCAATCGCCCCGTCCTGACCGGCGTAGCATCGAAGGCGTCAAACCAACAAAGCGGAGGGGTACATGCGCCACAAGTTCGCGCTCGCGGCTACGGTGGTCTTCCTGGCGGTGCTCGGGCTCTCGTGGATGTTCCACGGCACTGGCGTGGTGCGCAACGATCTCGCCCGCAATATCTACATTCCCGGCGAGCTCATTATGCCGCTGCAAGTGAAGGCGGCCTTCGACGGCAGGAACATCTACTTCCGCTACCGCTGGCCGGCTCGCGAGCCGCACATCTACCACGACATGCTGAAGTATGAAGGCGGCAAGTGGGTGCGCATCGGCCGCAGCGTTCCCGGGCCCCAGCCGCAGGGCATCTACGAGGACCGGGTCACCATGCTGGTGGACGACGGCGCGGTACCCGAATTCGAGAAATACGGCGGCTACATCACGATCGGCGACCGCATGCGCTTCTTCACTGGCGAGGCGAAAGCGAAAGAGGTGCAGGCCCATCCCTATCTCGGCGCCAAGCGCAAGCAGGCGGAGGTGGGCAAGCACCTGCCCGAGACGCGCAGCGACATCGGCAGGTGGCAATCGGTGATCGCGGAGGACAAGCTCGCCGCGCAGCGCAATGCGGGCTACTTTCTCGACCTTTGGCACTGGCGCGCGCACCGTTCCAACCCGCTCGACGCTTCCGACGACCAGGTGATCGCCGAGGCGCGCTACGGTGATGCCGGCAAGGGCCCGTTCGCCAACAACTGGGACGCCAAGGCGGAGCGCCCGCAGCTGATGTTCGACCCGGACAAGAACGGCGGCCGCGCTGCGCTGCGCTGGGAGGATCTCGCGGAGCGCAAGCTGGGCTTCGACGACGTGTATTACCTGCGCGAAGACCAGGCCAAGCCCTTCGACCCGAACCATGCCTGGAAGGACGGCGACGTGATCCCGCAGCGCTTGTTGCGCGCGGGCGACGGCTCGCACGCCGACATCAAGGTGCACGGCAAAGGGCGCTGGCAGGACGGGTACTGGGACGTCACCCTGGTGCGCGCGATGGATACCGGCAACCCGCTCGACGACAAGATGTTTCTCGACCGGCGCGTCTATACGGTCGCGTTCGCGGTGCACCGCGACGCCTACGGCAGCCGCTGGCACTACGTCTCGCTGCCCGTGCGCCTCGGCCTGAACCGCGAAGGCGACCTGAAGGCGGCCGAGTTCTCCGGCGACGCGCCGAAGTGGGAGCAGCCCTGGCACGAGGTGAAGCTGTTCTATCCGGGGCAGGTGAGCTGGCCGATGCTGAGAAGCCGCATGCACGCGGGGGCGTCCAAGATCCGGCAGGGCGTGCCGGTGAAGTTCCGCCACAGCGAGGCGCAGCTTGCGCATTACGGCGTCGAAATGGAGTTCAACGACGCGATCATCCGGCAGTGGCTGCTGACGCTCGCGGCCGGCGTGCTGCTGATCGTGGGCTTCGGCGTCGCGGTCATCCTGCTGCTGCGTGACAAGAGGAGCTCGACATGAACGCCTACCATGTGATGCTGGTGCATTTCCCGATCGCACTGTGGACCACTGCGTTCCTCCTCATCCTCGCGCGCGCGTTGAGCGATGCGCCGCTGGTGCGCGCCGCAGAAGGCGCGCTCACGCCGCTGCTCGCGTTCGGGGCCCTGACGGGCGCGCTCGCCTTTGTCGTCGGCCTACTGGTGTGGCCGCCTGAAGCGGTCGCCAGCTCGCCGCTCGCGCGCAATCACGTGCTGCTCGCGAGCTGGTCGCTCGCCTACTGGACGCTGCTGTGGCTGCTGCGCTGGCGCGCCGGCGCGCGCGCGTGGGAAGGCATCGCGCGCTGGATCATGCTGGTGCTGGCCGGGCTCGGGGTGGGACTGCAGACCCTGACCGGGACGCTCGGCGGCTATCTCGCGGGCAACCCCTCCGCGGTGTCCGATATCGTGCGCAAGTTCGGCTGGGAAGTGTTCACCACGTTCTATCTGCCTGACTGGATGCTGGGCGTGGTGGTGTTCGCCGCGCTGATCCTGGCGGGCATCGGCGTTGCCGGCTCGCGCGCGTCGGCCGGGAGGGCGGCATGAAAACGCGCATCCTGATCGCCGGGCTGGCCGGCGGCATCGCCGGGATTCTCTGGGTGCTGGCCTACAGCGCCGTCGCACCGGTGGCTGCTGCCGAAGTCGCACGGGAAGTGACCGCAAGCATCGTGCCGGTCGCCGCGGCTTGGGCGGTCGCACCCGCAATTGGCGTGGCGCTCCAGCTCGCGCTCTCGATCGCCGTGGCAGCGCTGGTCGCAGTCTGGGCGTTCAACTTTCTCGTCCTGATGCCGCTGCTCGACATGCGCTTTGCCACGCTGATGCCCTACGCGGCGACGCTGCTCTCCAAGGTCCTGTTCGGCGTCGCGATGGGAAGCGTGCTGGCGCGATCGGCGCCGCGACTGGCTAGGCCAGCGCCAGCGTCGCGCGCTTGATCATCGCGCCCTCGGCGCTGTCGGTGATCGAGAAACCGAGGTTCCGGCAGAGCCGCAGCATGCCGCGGTTCTCGGCCAGCACGTGGCCGATCATCGAGCGCAGCCCGCGCGCGCGCCACGTCGATCAACTGGCCCATCAAGCGCCGGCCGAGTCCCTTGCGCTGCCAGTCGTCGGCGACGACGAGGGCGAACTCGCAGCTCTCGCCGTCGGGATTGGCGACGTAGCCGTGCCACGCCGACCTCGGCCTCGCGGCCGTCCTCCGGCACCGTGGCGACGAACGCCATCTCGCGGTCGTAGTCGATCTGCGTGAAGCGCACCAGCATCTGCGGCGTCAACTCGCGCAGCGTGTCCATGAAGCGGA
>DATKAX010000090.1:0-9496 GCA_035514595.1 Burkholderiales bacterium | reverse complement strand
GACCGTATCTCTTCCGCGGTCCGGGTGACGTATCCCGTGAAGAGCACCCCGGCGACCGCGGAGACGAACGCGCCGCTGATGAGCGCCGCCGCAACCAGCTCCCCGAACGGCTTCAGTCTGTTCATGAATCGGAACCTCTCTGCCGGACTCGCCTTCAGGATGCCGCTTTCCCATGGGGCGGGAAACGGACGAGGTCATCCCCCGGTTGTGACATCCTGCCCTTGCCGCCACCTACAGCGGGAGGCAGACCGAGAAACAGCTGCCGGTACAGCGGACCTCGCCGCCGTGGCGGCGGGCGATGCGGCGGACGATGGAGAGGCCGAGGCCGCGGTGGAAGGGCTCGAAGATTTTTTCGCGCTCGGGCTCGGGGATGCCGGGGCCGGCGTCGCAGACCTGGAGGGTGGCGCCGGCGCCGGGCTTCTGCAGCGAGACCTTGATCGGCGGGGCGCCGTGGCGGCGGGCGTTTTCGAGGAGGTTGCGGATCAGGCGGCGGAGGAGCCGCGGGTCGCCGCGCAGGCTGACGGGGACGCCGTCGAGCTCGGCGGCTTCGTAGCGGGCGACTTCCTCGGCGGCGAGCGCGAGGAGGTCGATTTCTTCGGTTGTGTGCTGGTCTGGTGCATCGAGGCGGCTGGCGAGGAGGATCTCGTCGATCAGGGCGTCGAGCTCGGCGATGTCCTGCTCGAGCTCGCGCTTGCGGCGCGGGTCGGCGTCGGATTTCATGAGCTCGATCGCCATGCGGATGCGGGCGAGCGGGGTGCGCAGCTCGTGCGAGGCGTTGGCAAGGAGGGTTTTCTGGGCGCCGACCAGCTCTTCGATGCGCGCGGCGGCGCGGTTGAAGCTCGCGGCGAGGCGCGCGACTTCGTCGCGGCCCTCCTCCTTCACGCGCACGCTGAGGTCGCCGGCGCCGAGGGACTCGACGCCCTGCTGCAGGCGCTCGAGGCGCCGGGTGAGGCGGCGCACGACGGGGTAGGCGCCGACGCCTACGGCAAGGGCGAGCAGCGCAAGCGTGAGGAAAAGACCGAGCGCCGGGTGGCGGCGGTGCTCGCGCGGCAGGCGCGCGACGAGCCAGCGGCCGTCGTCGAGGTGCACCGCCCACGCGGGCGGACGGCCCCAGCCACGCTGCCAGCCGGCGCGCTGCGGTGGAGGAAGCGCCGCTCCGACCGAGGCAAGAGGTTCACCATTTGGAGAAAAAAGAGAGGCATCGGTGCGCAGGTTCGCGGCGAGCCTCTCGAGCGCGCGCTGCTGCTCGTCGCGCGCGACGTGCGGTGGCGGCAGGACGTTGGCGGCGAGCGTGCCGGCGATGCCGTGCTGCGGGCCGTCGCCGAGCTGGCGCCAGAGAATGCCGGCGGCGAGCGCGAACACCGCGAGGCTCGCGAGCACCGCAAGGTAGATGCGAAGGTACAGCCGGCGCATCAGTCCTGCGCGCGCGCGAAGACGTAGCCGGCGCCGCGCACGGTGATGATGCGCCGCGGCTTCTTCGGGTCGTCCTCGATCGCGGCGCGGATGCGCGAGACGTGCACGTCGATCGAGCGGTCGAAGGCCTCGAGCGCTTCCCCCTTGACGAGGTCCATCAGCGCCTCGCGCGAGAGCACGCGGCCGGCGTTCTCGGCGAGCGCTACGACTAGCGCGAACTGGTAGGAGGTGAGCGCCTTGTCTTTTCCGTCGATGCGCACCGCGCGCGCGTCGCGGTCGATCTCGAGGCGGCCGAAGCGGAGCAGGTTCGCTTCTTGTGAACGATGGATTCTTCTCAGAAGAGAACGCAGACGCGCCAGGAGCTCGCGCGGCTCGAAGGGCTTGGGAAGGTAGTCGTCGGCGCCGATCTCGAGGCCGACGATGCGATCGGCGGCATCGCCTCGCGCCGTAAGCATCAGCACCGGGAGATCATGCTGCGCGCGAAGGCGCCGGCACACCTCGAGCCCGTCCATGTCGGGGAGCATCAGGTCGAGGATCAGGGCGTCGAAGGGCTCGCGCGCCAGGCGCTCGAGCCCAGCGGCGCCGCTCGCGCAGGCGGCGACCCGGTAGCCCGCCTCGCCGAGATACTCGGTGAGCATCGCGGCGAGGCGCTCGTCGTCTTCGATGAGCAGGACGCGCGCCGGCACGCCCCGACTCTACTTCAGCCGTGGTGCCAGCGGCGGCGGCCGTGCCGGGCGGCGCGCTCGGCGAGGGTCTTGCGCTGCTCGGGGGTGAGCACTTCGGCGGCATCGGCAAGCGCGTCGGCGAGACGGCGCGAGACCGTGTCGGCGTGCTGCAGCTTTTCCACGCGCAGCCGCTCGATCGCGGCGCGGTCGACGCTCTCCGAGCCGAGCAGCTCCAGCGCCTGCTTGCGCGTCTCCATCGCCTGGCCGCGCAGCGGCGCAAGGTCCTTCGCCGCCGCCTTGGCGATCTCGGCGAGCCGCGCCTGCTGCTCGGGCGTGGCGTCGACCTCGACCCCGAGGTGCTTCACGAAGCGCTCGATGCGCTCGTCCATCTCGGCCGGGTCCATCGCGCCGCCGCCGCGGCCCCAGCGGCCGTGCGCGAGCGCGCCGGTGCCGAAGAGCGCCGCGCCGCCGGCGAGCGTGGCAAGGGTCATGCGTCGGAATCGGTTCATGCGGGTCTCCTTTGTTCTGGTGGAGACAGTCTCGCCCCCCGGCGTAAGGCGAGTTTTCCCCGCAGGTAAAGTTTTATGAAGCCGGCTCCAGCCGCACGAGCATGCCGTTGCGCTCGTCGGTGAGGAGGTAGAGGAAGCCGTCGGGCCCGGCGCGCACGTCGCGGATGCGCCCGAGCACGCCCTTGAGCAGCCGCTCCTCCGTCACCACTTTCTCGCCCTTGAGCACGAGGCGCACCAGCATCTGGTCGCGCAGCGCGCCGACGAACAGGTTTCCCTTCCACCGCGGGAAGCGCCCGCCGGTGTAGAACGCCATGCCGGAGGGCGCGATCGACGGCACCCAGTAGTACAGCGGCTGCGCCATGCCCTGCTTCTCGGTGCCTTCGCCGATGCGCGTGCCCAGGCCGTAGTTCCGGCCGTAGGTGATGACCGGCCAGCCGTAGTTGACGCCGGCGCGGATGATGTTGATCTCGTCGCCGCCCTGCGGGCCGTGCTCGTGGGTCCACAGCTCCCCGCTCTGCGGGTGCAGCGCCGCGCCCTGGATGTTGCGGTTGCCGAGCGTGAATTTCTCCGGCTTCCAGCCGGGCTTGCCGGCGAACGGGTTGTCCCTGGGCACCCGCCCGTCATCGTGCAGCCGGATCACCGAGCCGGCGTGGTCGTCGGGGAGCTGCGCCCGGTCGCGCTCGCCGCGGTCGCCGAGCGTGAGATAGAGGTAGCCGGCGCGGTCGAACACGATGCGGCCGCCGAAGTGCTGGCCGGCCCGGCCCTTGGGGCTCTGGCGGAACAGCACCCGCAGGTTCTCCAGCCGCCCCTCGCCCAGGCGCGCGCGCGCAAGCTCGGTGCCGACGCCGTCGGCGCCGCGCGCCGCATACGCCAGGTAGACGAGCCGGTTCTGCTCGAACTGCGGGTGCAGCGCCACGTCGTGCAGGCCGCCCTGCCCGTACTGCGTCACTTCCGGCAGCCCGTCGATCGGCTTCGGCTCGAGCTTGCCGTCGGCGATGACGCGCAGGCGCCCGGGGCGCTCGGTCACCAGCATGCGCCCGTCCGGCAGGAAGGCGAGCGACCAGGGATGGTCCAGGCCCTCGACCAGCTTTACGATGCGAAACGCGTGCGCGTCCGAGCGGTAGGTTTGCGCCGCCGCGCCCGCCGCGGCGAAAAGCGCGGCAGCAATGAAGCAGCCGCGCGCGATGTTCCTATAATCAAAGCGTGGGTCGTCGACCATACCGGGATGCTGCAATGAAACCCTCGCGCCAGGCAAGATCGCTGTTCCCGCACGCGCAGCGCTACCTCATCGCCGGCGTGCTGGTGCTGATCCCGCTGTGGGTGACCTGGGTGGTGTTCGGGTTCGTGCTGGCGCAGCTCTCCTGGCTCGGCCGGCCCTGGGTGTACGCGCTGGCGGGCGCGATCGAGCGCTACGCGCCGACGATCGCCGAGATGCTGCTCGAACCCTGGTTCGAGTGGGGTCTCGGAATCCTGCTGATGATCGTGCTGATCTACGCGCTCGGCTGGGCGACCACGCGTGTCATCGGGCGCAGGCTGCTGGACGCGTTCGAGGCGCTGCTCGATCGCATCCCGCTGGTGAAGGCGATCTACGGCGGCACCAAGAAGTTCGTGAGCGCCTTCCAGGCGCCGCTCGACGGCGTGCAGCGCGTGGTGCTGATCAACTTTCCTTCGAACGAGATGAAATGCATCGCTTTCGTGACGCGCACCATGATCGACCGCGAGACCGGGCGCGAGCTCGCCATGGTGTACGTCCCCACCACGCCCAACCCGACCTCCGGATACACCGAGATCCTGCCGGTCGAGCGCCTGACGCCGACCGACTGGACGATCGAGGAGGCGATGCGCTTCGTGATTACCGGCGGGACCAGCGCGCCGCCGCAGATCGCCTACGGCGCGCGCAACAACACGGACGGCAAGGCCGCGCGATGATGCGACTCGCCCCGGCTCTCGCTGCGCTGTGCCTCCTTCCCGGCCTCGCGCAGGCGCAGGACGGCGAGCGCCTGCTCGGCGCCGGGCTGCGCACGCGGCCGGCCTACGACGGCGCCGAGCGCCGGAACACCGATCTCGTCCCGGTGCTGCGCTACTACGGCAGCCCGTGGTTCGCGCGCACCACGCAGGGCATCCTCGAGGGCGGCGCGCGCGTCGCGCTCGCACCGGGCCTCGCCGCGGGCGCGCAGCTCGCCTACGAGGCCGGGCCGCTCGACGGCGATGCCGGCGCTTCGCTCGGCGTGCATCTCGAGTGGGACTGGAAGATCTTCAACCTGCTTGGACGATTCCGGCGCCACCTCGACGGCGAGCGAGGAACCCAGAGCGACCTTCGGGCGACCATGGGTGTCTACGGCAGCCACGGCGTCCGCGCCGGCGTGTTCGCGCAGGCGACCTGGGCAAACGCGCAGCACACACAGGCCTACTATGGCGTGCGCGAAAGCGGCCTGCTCTTCACGGGCCTGGGGGTGCTCGGTTCCGTCGAAATCAGCAGGAGGTGGCTCGGCGTCGCCAGCCTGGAAGCGCGGCGCCTGGATGCCGCAGTTGCGCGCAGCGCCTTCGTCGAGCGAAGATCCGGCACCTATGCCAGCGCCGGCCTTGCGTATCGCTTCTAGCGCCGTGCTGCTCGCGCTTGCCGCGGGCTGCGCCAGCCTCGACAAGGACGAGTGCGTCAGCGCCAACTGGTACGCGATCGGCCTCGAAGACGGCGCGCGCGGCCGGGCGGTGGAGCGCCTCGGCGATCATCGACGTGCCTGCGCCGAGCACCGCGTCACGCCGGACGCGGCGCAGTACGTCGCAGGGCGCAACGAGGGACTGAAGTCGTTCTGCACCTACCAGCGCGGCTTCTCGCACGGGCGCGCAGGGCAGAGCTATTCGGGGGCCTGCCCCGAGGCGCTGGCGGCGGGCTTCGTCGCCGGCTACGAGCGCGGCCGCGAGCTCCATGGCCTGCAGCGCCGGCTCGGCACGGTGGATAAGGAGATCGCGCGCATCAAGACCGCGCTGAAGGACGGCATCCCGAATGCGAAGACGCGGGCGATGGAGATCGAGCGCCTCGAGTCGCTGACGCGGGAGTCCGAGCAGCTCCAGGCCGCGATCGTCAGGCTCGAGAACTAGGAGATCGGGCTCTGACCCCGAATTAAGGGGCGCGTCGGCGAGGTCGGCAAGCAGCACGCCTTCGCCCGCGTGGACGCCGCTCACCAGCGCGGCGCGCCCCTCCAGGCCGTTCAAGGAACGACTAGAAGCGGGTGGTGAGGCCGAGGAAAATCCTCATGCCCTCGGTGGAGGCGCTGGTGTCGGTGTGGTACCAGCGCAGCGACACGTCGGCCGAGGTGGAATCGCTGATGAAGTACGAGCCGCCGCCGCCGATCTCCCAGGTGAGGTCGGTTTCGTCGTTGGCGCCGAAGTCCACCGTCGCGAAGCCGATCGCGCCTTCCAGGTACGGCACGAAGGTGGCTCTGCGCAGCGGGCCGAAGTAGTACTTGGCCCCGGCGGTGAGCGCCGTCGAGGAGACGTCGGGGCCGGCACCCTCGAACGAGCTGCGGCTCAGCCCGATCGTGCCCACCAGCTGCTCGGAAAAGAAATGGCCGTAGCGTATGTGCAGCAGCGTGGTGTCGACATTCACCGGCTCGTCCATGTAATCGAACGAGCCGAAGAACGAGAGCTCGTGGCGGAACGTCTGCGCGGCAAGCGGAGCGGAAAGCAGCGCCAGGATGACGCCGATGACTATGCTTGATTTTTTCATTGACCTTTCTCCAAGTGTGAACCGGGAATGGTATGACCTGTCTGCCGCATGGACTGTCGCAGACGCTTGATTCTGCTGTCGCGCGATCACTACGCCATGTAGGAGGCGCCGTTCTCGTCGAGCGTGACGCCGGTCATGTACCCGGCGTCGTCGCCGCACAGCGCGACGATCAGCGCCGCGGTCTCGGCCACCGTGCCCACCCTTCCCATGGGAATCGCCGTCAGCGGCCCTTCAGGGCCCTCGCCGCTTCCGGTCATCTCCACGGCAAAACCGATGCTGTCGGGCTTCGCGCCGCCGGCGACGAGCGCGACGCGCGGGCTCATCGCACGACGCGGTTGCGCAGCACGCCGATGCCCTCGACCTCGAGCTCGACCACGTCGCCCGGCTCGAGAAAGCGCATCTGCTCGAGGCCGCAGCCGTTGCCCACCGTGCCCGAGCCGAAGAACTCGCCCGCGTGCAGCGTCTCGGAGCGCGCCGCGTGCGCGATGCAGTCCTCGAACTTCCAGTGCATGTCGCGCGAGTTGCCGCGGCCCCACTCCTCGCCGTTCACCCGGACCGCCATCTCGAGGCGGTAGGGGTCGCCGATCTCGTCGGCGGTCACCAGGCACGGCCCCATCGCGTTGGCGTTGTCGAAGTCCTTGCCCTTGCCCGGGCCGAGGCTCCCGGCCATCTCCTTCGCCTGCTCGTCGCGCGCCGAAAAGTCGTTGAAGATCGTGTAGCCGAAGATGTGGCTGCGCGCGCGCTCCTTCGGGATGTCCTTCCCCGGCCGGCCGATGTAGCAGCCGAACTCGAGCTCGAAGTCGAGCTTCTCGCAGTACGCCGGCCAGGGCACCTCGGCCTCGGGGCCGCACACCGAGAAGCGGCTGGGGTGATAGAAGATCGGCCGCTCGTACCAGGCGCGCGGCGGCTCGCTTCCGATCGCGCGGAAGGCCTGCACCAGGTGCTTTTCGAAGCACAGGAAGTCGCGCATCTGCGGCGGCTGCGGGACCGGCGCGAGCAGGCGGACCTCCTCTCGTCCCAAGGCGACCCCGGCGGTCACGGCGGTCTCCAGGAGCTGGCCGGCGACCTCGAGCGCTTCCTCCCCCGCCTCGATCATGGCGAGCACGCTCGCGAGCAGCGGCGAGGCCCCGTGGTAGACCCTCCCATAGGCGGCCTGCAGGTCGAGCACCCTGCGCCCCCCTTCGATCAGCGCGCCCGCCCGCGGCGGGGCGTTTCCCATCGTGAACGTGACGAGTTTCATGGCGCGTTTGATAATACACTGCGGTCTGAATCCCCCCAGGAGGAGCCATGCGCCAGTTCAACGAAGACACGCTTACCGAGGCCGTCGTCGCGCGCCTCGAGAAGGTCCAGGATCCGCGCTTCAAGCAGATCATGGCGAGCGCCATCAAGCACCTGCACGCCTTCGCGCGCGACGTGCAGCTCACCGAGGAGGAGTGGTTCGAGGGCATCAAGTTCATGACGGCGGTCGGCCAGAAATGCGACGACAAGCGCCAGGAGTTCATCCTGCTCTCCGACATCCTCGGGCTGTCGATGATGGTGGTGGCGCTCAACCACGAGATGCCCGCCGGGGCGACCGAAGCCACGGTGCTCGGCCCGTTCTTCGCGCACGGCGCGCCCGAGTTCGAGTACGGCGCCGACATGACCAAGGACGCGAGCATCGAGGGCGAGCTGACCTGGGTCAGCGGGCGCGTGCTCTCGCTCGACGGCAAGCCCGTGCCGAACGCCACGCTCGACATCTGGCAGGCGCGCGCCAACGGCGTCTACGACGTGCAGGACCCGGAGTCCGAGTTCGAGCTGCGCGGCCGCGTCAAGGCGAACGCCCAGGGCGAGTACGCGTTCAAGACCTACAAGCCGATGTTCTACGGCGTGCCGACCGACGGGCCGGTGGGCGACATCCTGCGGCGCATGGGCCGCCACCCGATGCGCCCGGCGCACATGCACGCCATCGTCTCGGCGCCCGGCTACCAGCCGGTGATCACGCACGTCTTCGTGGAAGGCGACCCCTACCTCGATTCCGACGCGGTGTTCGCGGTCAAGGATTCGCTGGTCGGGAAATGGACCAGGGTCGACTCGCCCGCGGAAGCGAAGAAGCTCGGCATGCCCAATCCCTTCCTCAAGATGGGCTTCGACTTCCACCTCGCGCCGGCCGGCGCGGCGAAGACCCGCCAGACCATCGCCCCGAGCGACGCGGTCGCATGATCTGGCGCGTGCGGCGCGTGCTCACCGGCCACGACGCCGGGGGCCGCTCCACGTTCATCGCCGACGACCTGGCACCGAACGTGAAGGAGATGGCGTCGATGCCGGGCCTCGCCCTCACCGACCTGTGGGAGACGAAGGGCGCGCCGGCGAGCAACGCCGGCGACGCCGACGCCGCGGCGCGGCCGGTGCGCCTCGAGCCGCCGAAGAACGGCACCCTCCTGCGCATCGTCGAGTTCCCGCCCGACTCGCAGTGGCGCGACGGCGCCGACGGGCGCGAGGCCTTCAAGTCGATCGGCGCCGGCCACGCCCAGGACCGCCATTCGGGCGACCCGATGATGCACCGCACGAGCACGGTCGACTACATCATCGTCCTCAAGGGCGAGGTCTACGCCATCCTGGAGACCGGCGAGAAGCTGCTGCGCCCCGGCGACGTCCTGGTGCAGCGCGGCACCAACCACTCGTGGAGCGTGCGCGGCACCGAGCCCTGCGTCGTCGCCGCGATCCTGGTGAACGCGAAGCCGCTCGGCGCGAAGAAGAAGCCCGCGAAGCGCAAAGCGCCGCGCAAGTCGAAAGCCACCCGCTCGAAGAAGAAGCGATGAGGTTTTTCTGCCGCCCCCCTGACAAGGGGGGAGCGAGCCGCAGGCGAGCGGGGGGTTGCCTTTGAGTTTTTTGATACCGGAATTCCAATCGCGATGACCCCCGTCGGCGTCATCGGCCTGGGCATCATGGGCTCGGCGATGGCGGCGAACCTGGTGCGCGCCGGGTTCGCGGTGCACGGCTACGACCCGGTCCCGGCGCAGCGGGCGGCGCTGAAGAAGGCCGGCGGCAGGCCGGCGCGCTCCGCCGCCGAAGTCCTCTCCAGGGCGCCCACCGTGATTACCTCGCTGCCGAGCGCCGCCGCGCTGCACGCCGTGGCGGGCGAGCTGCGGCGAAAAGGCGGCATCGTCGTCGAGACGAGCACGCTGCCGATCGACGACAAGCTC
>DATKAX010000089.1:0-3160 GCA_035514595.1 Burkholderiales bacterium | reverse complement strand
AAGGCGTCCAGTTTCACCCCGAGGCGCTGCTCACCGAGCACGGGCGAGAGATGCTGCAGAATTTCATCCAGGGAGGAATCTCATGAAGCAGATCACGATCGCCGAGGCGATCCAGCGCACGGTCGAGCACCGCGAGGTGTTCCACGACGAGATGCTGCACGTGATGCGCCAGATCATGCGCGGCGAGCTGACGCCGGCGCAGATCGCCGGCTTCATCATCGGGCTGCGCGTGAAGAAGGAGACCATCGGCGAGATCGCCGCCGCGGCGCAGGTGATGCGCGAGCTCGCCACCCCGGTGGAGGTGAAGGACGACCGGCACCTGGTCGACACCTGCGGCACCGGGGGCGACGCGGCGCACACCTTCAACGTCTCGACCTGCACCGCGTTCGTGGCGGCGGCGGCGGGCGCCCGGGTGGCGAAGCACATGGGGCGCTCGGTGTCCTCGTCCTCGGGCAGCGCCGAAGTGCTCGAGGCGTTCGGCGCGAACATCGCGCTCACCCCGGCGCAGACCGGCCAGGCGATCGACAAGCTCGGCATCGGCTTCATGTTCGCGCCCGCGCACCATGCCGCCATGAAATACGCCGCCCCGGTGCGCAAGGAGCTCGGCGTGCGCACCCTCTTCAACATCCTCGGGCCGCTCACCAACCCGGCGGGGGCCAAGAATCAGGTGATGGGGGTGTTCCATCCCGACCTCGTCGGCATCCAGGTGCGGGTGCTGCAGCGCCTGGGCTCCAAGCACGTCATGGTGGTCTACGGCCTGGACGGCCTGGACGAGATGTCGGTCTCGGGCGCCACCATGGTCGGCGAGCTGGTGAAGGGCGAGATCAACGAGTACCTCTTGAACCCCTCGGATGTCGGCCTCGAGCTCTACGACCGGCGCGCGATCGAGGTGCACACCGTGGACGAGTCGAAGGCGATGATCACCGCCGTGATGGAGAACCAGCCCGGGCCGGCGCACAACATCGTCGCCCTCAACGCGGGCGCCGCGATCTACGTCGCGGGACTGGCCAAGTCGCTGCAGGCCGGCGTCGAGCGGGCGCGCGAGGCCATTGCGAGCGGGGCCGCCAAGAAGAAGCTGGACGAATACGTGGCGTTCACCCAACAGCTCAAGGGCAAGGCTTGAGCATTCTCGAGCGCATTCTCGAGGCGAAGCGCGCCGAGCTGGCGGCGGCGAAAGAGCTTCTGCCGCAGGCCGCGGTCGAGACGCGCGCCCGGGCCGCGGCGCCGCCGCGCGATTTCGCCGGCGCCCTGCACGCCAGACTGGATGCAGGCCGGCCCGCGGTCATCGCCGAGATCAAGCGCGCGAGCCCCTCCAAGGGCGTGCTGCGCGAGGATTTCGACCCTGCCGCCATCGCGCGCAGCTACGAAACCGGCGGCGCTGCTTGTATGTCAGTGCTCACTGACATGCAATTCTTCCAGGGCGCGGCCGAGCACCTCGTCGAGGCCCGCGCCGCCTGCGCCCTGCCGGCGCTGCGCAAGGACTTCATGGTCGAGCCCTACCAGGTGTTCGAATCGCGCGCCCTCGGCGCCGACTGCATCCTCCTCATCGCCGCCTGCCTCGAGCCCGCGCGCATGGCCGAGCTCGAAGCCATCGCCCACGCGCTCGGCATGGCGGTGCTCGTGGAAGTCCACGACGCCACCGAGCTCGACGCCGCCCTCGCCCTCAAGACCCCGCTCATCGGTATCAACAACCGCAACCTGCGCACCTTCGAGACCCGCCTCGAGGCCACCCTCGATCTTCTGCCGCGCATTCCGGCCGGACGCATCGTGATCACCGAAAGCGGCATCCTTGGCTCACCGGACGTCGCCCGCATGCGCCACGCCGGCGTCAACGCCTTCCTCGTCGGCGAAACCTTCATGCGCGCCCCGGACCCCGGCGCTGCGCTGCGGCAGCTCTTCGCCGCATGACGCAGCCTCCGCCCGCCGCGCTTTCCGCCGCTGTCGAGCTTCTCATGGCGGGCCGCCTGCAGGAGGCGCAACGGGCCATTCGCAAGCTCCTGCAGTCCCGGCCCGATCTGCCGGAAGTCCACATGCTGGCATTCGAGGTCTACTCGCAGTTACAGGACGCGCAACGCGCGAGAGAGGCGTCGGGGCGCGTTCTTCGCCTGCGGCCCGGTTGGACCGAAGCGAACATCCACGTGGCGCTCGGCGATCTTTTCGGCGACTTCGGCCGCTACGACGAGGCCGAGGCGCGCTACCGGCGAGCCCTGGAGCTGAAACCTGATCTGACCGATGCGCGGTTCAACCTCGCCAGCGCGCTGTTCGCGGCGGGGCGGGTATCGCAAGCAATCGAGGAGCTCAAGACGCTACTGGAGTTCCAGCCGGATGCCCCAGATGCGCGTCAGAAGATCGTGCAGCTGCTCCAGGAGGAGCGCCGATACGACGAGATGGATGCGGTCTGCCGCGAGGCGATGGCGCGTGATCCGTCGGCGTCGTTCTACCCGCAGAAGCTCGGCGTGGCCTTGTGGCGGCGCGGCAGATGCGACGAGGCGCTGGTGGCATATCGTGCCGCCGCGGAGCGGTCGGGCGGTCCGGGCAGCGAAAGCTACCAGGACGCCAGGCTCCTCGAGGCGAGCCTGCTGCTCACTATGGGGCGCTATGCAGAGGGCTGGGAGGCGTATCGCTGGCGCTACACGCGCTCGCGGCTCGCCCAAGCCCACCCGGACCTGATTCCCGCCGACGCCATTGGCCAGTTGGACGAAGCTGTTCATGTGAAGGTGCTCGCCGAGCAGGGGCTGGGAGACGAGATCTTCTTCACGCGCTTCGCCGTCGAGTTGCGCCGACGCGGATGCCGGATAAGCGTCGTCTGCGAGCCGAAGCTGGCTCAGCTCCTTGCTGCTATGCCCGAGCTGATCGAGAGCGTGAACGACGCGGCTGCCGCTGCTGACATCACACTTTCGTCAGCCGACCTGCCGATCGCGAGCGGCCTCAGCCACGCGCCGCCGCTCGCGCTGCCTTTCGACGCCGCACGGCGCTCGGCGTGGGAGGCGCGCTTGCGGGATTTCGGCCCTCCGCCCTACCTCGGCGTGACCTGGCGCAGCGGAATCCTGCCCGACGAGCCGAAGCCACAGCGCGGCCTGTACTGGTCGAAGGAAGTGCCGCTCGAGCAGCTCGCCAATGCGCTGCGCGCGGTGGATGCACGCTGCGTGATTGTGCAGCG
>DATKAX010000088.1:0-3390 GCA_035514595.1 Burkholderiales bacterium | reverse complement strand
CCGCGGATTTCGACCCGGCCGCGCTGCTCGCTGGCAAACGTGCGGGCAAGCGCTGATGCTCGCCCTGGATACCAACGTGCTCGCCCGCTACTATGTGGTCGAGGAGACCGCCGGCGCCCGCGCCCAGAGCGAAGCGGCGCGCCGCGTCATGGAGGGCGGGGCCGCGCTGTTCGTTCCCAAGACCGTTCTGCTCGAGCTCGAGTGGGCGCTGCGCGGGGTCTACGCGCGCACGCGCGGCGACGTCTGCCGCGTTTTCGAGCATCTGCTTTCGCTCTCCAACCTCGAAGTCGAGGACCGGGAGGCGGTCGACCGGGCGCTCGGCAACCTGAAAGTCGGGCTCGATTTCGCCGACGCCCTGCATCATGCCTCCAGCCGCGCCTGCACGGCATTCTTCACTTTCGACGTCAAGCGCTTCGCCATCCGGGCACGCAAGCTCGCCCTGACGCCGCCGGTCCGCATTCCGGCCTGAGCGCGCCCAGCGGTCCGATTCACTCGATCACCTCGTCCGCGCGCAGCAGCACGGACTGGGGAATCGCTAGTCCCAGCGCCCGCGCCGCTTTAGCGTTGAGGGTGAGCTTCAGCGTGCTTGCCTCCTCGACGGCCAGCTCGGAGGGCTTGGCGCCGCGCAATATCCTGTCGACGTAGTCCGCCGCCCGCCGGTAGCGTTCCGGATAGCTCGGCGCGAGCGCCATCAGGCCTCCCGCATGAACGTAGTCCGCCGAAGAGTAAGAGGCCGGCAAGCGGACGCGCGCGACCTCCGCGACGAACTGCGCTCGCCGCCCGTATTGCTCCGGCATGCCGAAGATCGCCTCCGCGCCGCTGCGCTTGAGGGCTTCGAGCGCCGGCCCGAAATCCTCGTTTTCTGCATACGGCCGGACCATCACTTCGATGCCGAGCGCGCCCGCCGCCCGCTTGAGCTCGGTAAGCTCCATCTCCGTGCGCGCTGTCCAGAGCTCGCGGTGAATGAGCGCGCCGATTCGGCGTACGGGAGCAGCTACCTCGTTCAGCAGCTGCAGCCGTTTGGCGATCAGCTCCTCTCCCCGGGTGCATACGCCGGTCGCGTTGCCGCCCGGACGCGCAAGATCGGCGACCAGGCCGAGCCCGACCGGATCGGTCGTCAAGGCGAAGACGATCGGGGTGTGGCGGTCCAGCTTCTTCGCCGCCAGCACCGCCGGGCCGAACGGAGCGAAAAGCACGTCGAGCTGCTGCGCGAGAAGCTCTCGCGCCAGCGGCCCGAATCGTCTGGCGTCGTTCTCCGCATAGCGCACCGGATACTCGATGTTCCGGTCCTCAACCCATCCAAGTTCGGTCATGCGGGCGGTAAACGCGCTCATGAGATGGCTTGTCGATTGCCGATTGGTGGCGAGAAGCACGCCGACACGCGCACGGGAGGGGCGCGGCTCGGCGTAGAGCCTTGCGGCAGCCATCGCGCCCAGCGCGGCGAGCACGAATCCGCGCCGCGACGGCGGCACGGTCATTCGATCACCCGGTCGGCGCGCACCATTACCGCGTGCGGCACGCTGATGCCGAGCTTGCGCGCGGTCCTCAGGTCGACGATGAGATCGTACTTTTCGGGCTGTTCGATCGGCATCTCGGCAGGGTTCGCGCCCTTGAGGAGGCGGTCGACGTAGGCGGCGGCGCGCCGCGGCATGCTCGAGAGGTTGGGGCCGTAGTAGAGCAGCACATCCTGGAATTCGCGCCCCAGGGCGCTGAAAAGCGTGGGAAGCCGCTCGCGGGCGGCGAGCGCCATTAGGGCCGGGGCGTGCGGAATGGTGATCTGGCCGCTCGGCAAGATGACGAGCGCGTCGGCCTTGTGCTCGCGCATCCTGGCAAAGGCCGGCTCGAAATCGGCCGTCTGACGCAGCGGCGCTGAGATCAGCGCGAGGCCCACCTGCGGCGCCGCCTTCTCGAAGTACCCGGCGTAGACCGGGTGCACCGAGTCGGTGGCATCCCAAAGGAGCGCCACGCGGCGCATCGCGGGCAGCGTTTCCTTGAGGAGCTCGAGCGCCTTGAGGTTGGTCTCGAAGCCGTGGTCCCAGGTAAGGCCGGTGAGGTTGCCGCCGGGCCGGTTGAGGCTGCGCACCAGCCCCATCGCCACCGGCTCGGCGGTGTACATCATCACGATCGGGACCTTGTCGGTGACGGCCTTCGCACCCACGATCGAAGGCGGCGCCGCGGCGATGATGACGTCGGTCTTGAGACGCACCAGATCGCGCACGATCCCGGGCACCTCCTCCTGCTTCTTCCACTGCCGTTCGTCGAGGATGTAATCGCGGCCTTCGCGGTAGCCGAGCTCGCGCATCGCCGCAAGGAAGGCAATCCCGCCGGGCTTGTCGCGGTTCATCAGTCCGCCCGTGAAGTGGACCAGCCCGACGCGCCTCGCCGCCTGGCCGAGCGCCGGCAGGGCCGCGGCGGCGAGCGATCCGCCGAGCAGCCCGATCAGCCGGCGCCTGCGATGGTGCATGGCCGCCTCCTCCTCCGCCCGGCCGGGCGGAGCCTCAGTGGATCAGTATGGCCTTGCGGCCCGGAAAATTCATCTGCCGGGGGCCTCCTCGTCCGACATGGCGATGACCGCCTGGGCGGCGCGGGCCTCGAAGAGCGGGTCGGCGAGCGAGACCGCGGCGAGCAGCAGCAGAACGACTGTCGGCAGCATCAGAGCCAGGAACTGCAGGATAGCGGTGAATCTCATGGCATCCCTCCATCAGCGACACGCCGGCTCAGGGTAGGCCTGCGGCGCGAGCGGGTCAGCGAAGCACGGCGCTGCCGGGATGTGACGGATTCACCTCGCGCCGGAACCGGCGCACAATGCGCCGGCATGAAGGACCGCTCGAGCCAGGTACTGCCGGCGGCGCTGCGCGATGAGATCGCCGCGGGGGCGGCCGTGCGCAGCTATTCCAAGCGCGCCATTCTCGTGAGCGAAGGCGACGAGACCGATTCGCTGTACGTGGTGCTCGGCGGGCGCCTGCGGGTGTTCGTGTCCGACGCCAACGGCCGCGAAGTGCAGCTCAACGAGATCGGGCCGGGCGAGTACTTCGGCGAGGTGTCGCTCGACGGCGGGCCGCGCTCGGCCTCGGTGATGGCGCTGGAGGACTGCCGCTGCGCGGTGGTGAAGCGCGGCGAGCTCACCTCGTTTGTCGAGCGCCATCCCGAGTTCGCGCTGCACCTGGTGAGGAAGCTCGCGCACCGGGTGCGCGAGCTCACCGAGAACGTGAGGAGCCTCGCGCTGATGGACGTCTACGGGCGCGTGGCGCGGCTGCTGCTCGAGCTCGCCGAGGAGAAGGACGGCAGGCTGGTGATCGGCGAGGCGCTCACGCACAAGGACATCGCCGCTCGCGTGGGCGCCTCGCGCGAGATGATCAGCCGCATCTTCTCCGACCTCTCGGAGGGGGG
>DATKAX010000087.1:0-10173 GCA_035514595.1 Burkholderiales bacterium | reverse complement strand
CTGGCGCGCCCGGCAGGATTTGAACCCACGACCCCCTGGTTCGTAGCCAGGTACTCTATCCAACTGAGCTACGGGCGCGAAGGGGCGAGATTATACCGAAGATAACGGCTAGGTCTGCCAGCCGAGGCGCACGCGGCCGATCGCCATCGTCACTGCGGCCTGCGTGGGCTCGACCACCGGGATGCGGATCTCGTCCTGCAGCGGCTTGCGGTAGCGCGCCATTCCGGCGCAGCCCATCACCACGACATCAGCGCCGTGGTCGTCGCGCAGGCTTCGGCCCGCCTCCACCATGCGGGCGAAGGTTTTGCTCTCATCGGCGAGCTCCGCGACCGGCAGGCCCACCGGCACTTCCGCCGCCAGGCGCTCGGTGACGCCCAGTGCGCCTACGTAACGCAGGTGGCGCGGGATCGACTGGCGCAGGATGGCGATGACGCCGAACTTCTGCCCCAGGGTAAGCGCGGTGAGGATGCCGCACTCGGAGATGCCGAGCACCGGCTTCCTGGTCGCCTCGCGCACCGAGTGCAGCCCCGGGTCGCTGTAGCAGGCGATGACGAAGGCGGCGTAGCCGGCCTCGTTTTTCCTCACCAGGTTCACCAGCGGGGAAACGACCCCATCGACATGCTGCTGGGTCTCGATGCCAGGCGGCCCTTCCCTGAGGGTGACGCATTCGATCGCAGGCCCGCCGGGCATGCGCAGCGGCGCGCAAGCTTCGTCGATGCCGCGCGTCACGGCGTCGTTGCTGTTCGGGTTGATGACCAGGATGGTTTCGGTCATGGCGGCATCATCTTAACCCGGGGAGCCGCAGCGCGATCGGGAGGGAATACGATCGTCGCGAGGCGCTAGAATCGAAACGGCATGGCTTTCTACGATCTTGTCATCCGCGGCGGAACCGTCGTCACCGCGGACCGGACCCTGCATACCGACGTCGGGGTTCGCGCCGGAAGGGTCGTCGAGCTCAAGGAAGGACTGGCGGGAAAGCGCACCATCGACGCCTCGGGAAAGCTGGTGCTGCCGGGTGGGGTCGACAGCCATTGCCACGTCGAGCAGCTTTCCTCCACCGGGAAGATGTGCGCCGACGACTTCTACAGCGCGACGGTGGCGGCGGCGTTCGGCGGCACCACCACCATCGTCCCGTTCGCGGCGCAGCACCGCGGCAACTCGATCGTCGAGGTAGTGGACGACTATGCGCGGCGCGCCTCGGAAAAGGCGGTGATCGACTACGGCTTCCACCTCATCGTCGCCGATCCGAACGAGCATGCGCTGAAGGTCGAGCTGCCGGAGATGGTGAGGCGCGGCATCACCTCGTTCAAGGTGTACATGACCTACGACCTGCTGCGCCTTACGGACGAGCAGATGCTCGATGTCCTCGCGGCGGCCGACCGCAACCGCGCGCTGGTGATGGTGCACGCCGAGAATCACGAGATGATCCAGTGGATTGCAAGGAAGCTGCTCGAGCGCGGTCACAAGGCGCCGAAGTTCCACATGACGAGCCACCATCCGATCGCGGAAGCCGAGGCGACGAATCGGGTAGTGGCGCTCTCGCGCCTGCTCGACGTGCCGGTGCTTGTCGTGCACGTCTCGGGCGGCGAGGCGGTGCAGACGATCCGCGCCGCGCAGGCGCTCGGCGCACGTGTCTATGCCGAGACCTGCCCGCAGTATCTCTTCCTCAAAGCCCAGGACGCCGACAAGCCGGGGCTGGAGGGCGCCAAGTGGTGCTGCAGCCCGCCGCCGCGCGACGAGGCTTCGCAGGAGGCGGTGTGGCAGGGGCTCAAGGACGGCACCTTCCAGGTGCTCTCCTCCGACCACGCGCCTTACCGCTTCGATGAGACCGGCAAGCTGCCGAAAGGCGCCGAGACTACGTTCAAGGACATGGCCAATGGCGTGCCGGGCCTGCAGGTGCGGCTGCCGCTGCTCTTCTCGGAGGGCGTCGGAAAGGGAAGGATTTCGCTGCAGGAATTCGTCGCGCTCACGGCAACCCATCACGCCCTCATGTACGGGCTCGCCCGCAAAGGCAGGCTCGAGCCTGGCGCGGACGCCGACATCGCCCTCTGGGAGCCTGACAAGGAGGTGCGGCTAACCGCCTCGATGATGAAGGACAATGTCGGCTACACGCCCTACGAAGGGATGATGGTGAAGGGCTGGCCCACCACCGTCATCTCGCGCGGGCGCGTGGTGGTCGAGAACGACGAGCTCAAGGTCGCGCGCGGCACGGGGCAGTTCGTCGCGCGCGGCGTCCCGGAGCCGGTCGCCGCCGCGCGCATGCGCGAAGGCCCGGCATCGATCCTCAGGAAGCTGATCGGATGAGAAACCTCAAGATCGCCGCTGCACAGCTGGGCCCGCTGCACAAGGCCGACACGCGCAGCGCAGCCACCAAGAGACTGGTCGCGCTGCTGCGCGAGGCGCACGGCATGGGGGCGAAGTTCGTGGTGTTTCCCGAGCTCGCCTTCACCACCTTCTTTCCGCGCTGGTGGATGGAGGATCAGGCGGAAGTCGATCGGAAATATTTCGAATCGACGGTTCCCTCCCCCGAAACGTCGCCTTTGTTTGAGGAAGCGAAGAAGCTGGGTATCGGCTTCTACATCGGCTACGCCGAGCTCGAGAGCCAAGAGGGAAAAGCGCGGAGATTCAACACCGCGATCCTGGTCGCGCCCGACGGCAGGATTGTCGGCAAGTACCGCAAAATCCACCTCCCCGGCCATGCCGATCACAAGCCGCAGGCCCGGTTCCAGCACCTCGAGAAGAAGTACTTCGAGGTCGGCGACCTTGGCTTTCGCGTCTGGCGCTATCTCGACACCGTCACCGGCATGCTGATCTGCAACGACCGGCGCTGGCCCGAGGCGTTCCGGGTGCTTGCGCTGCAGGGCGCAGAGATCGTCGCGCTCGGGTTCAACACCCCGAGCGAGAACCTGCACTACCCCGAGCCGCCGGCGCTGCGGGTGCACCATCACCTCATCATGGCGCAGTCGATGGCGTTTCAGAACGCCACTTGGCTGGTCGAGACCGCGAAGTGCGGCCACGAGGACGGCTTCCGAATGTTCGGCCACTCGCTGATCGTGGCGCCCACCGGCGAGATCGCCGTGAAGAGCCAGTCCGAGGACGACGAGGTGATCTGCTTCAACTGCGACATCGACCTCGCCGCCAACCTCAAGAAGACCATGTTCAACTTCGCCGCGCACCGCCGCCCGGAGCACTACCGGCTGATCGTGGAGCGCGTCGGCGCCGAAGTGACCCCCGCCAACCAGGAGACGTGAATGTTTGTTCTTGTGGTCAACCTGAAAATCAAGCCGGAGAACGTCGACGCATTCATGAAAAAAGCGGGCGAGAACGGTGCAGCCGCCCGCAAGGAGCCAGGCTGCCGGCAGTTCGAGGTGCTGGTCGACCCGGCCGACCGCACCCGGGCGATGCTCTACGAGGTCTACGACGACGAGAAGGCCTTCGAGGCGCATCAGCAGACGCCGCACTTCAAGAAGTACCTGGCCGAGGCGGTGCCGCTGCTCGCCTCGCGCGAGCGTCAGGTCTGGAAGCGCGCGCTTCCCTGATGGAGCTGACGCTTGCCGAGCTGCCGCCGCTGGAGCGCTACAAGCTGCTCATCGGGCTGGTCATCCCCCGGCCGATCGCCTGGATCTCGACGCGCAGCGCGAACGGCGTGGCGAACTGCGCGCCGTTCTCCTTCTTCAACGTGTTTTCCGAAGACCCGCCGCTGTGCGTGGTCGGCATCAACCCGCGCAGCGACGGCGCCATGAAGCATTCGCTCAAGAACATCCGCCGCACGGGCGAGTTCGTCGTCAACCTGGTCGACGAGTCCACCGCCAACGCGATGCACCTCTCGAGCCACGAGTTCGGCGAGGAGGAGAGCGAGTTCGCCAAGGCGGGGCTGCACGAGGCGCCGGCCGCGCGGGTGCGCCATCCGCGCATCGCCGAGGCCGCCGCCTGCCTCGAGTGCCGCCTGTTCCAGCTGATCGAGATCAGCGCGACGCGCCAGCTGGTGCTCGGCGAGATCCTGCTGGTGCACGCGCGCGAAGGTATCATCGACCCGGTCACGAAGCGCATCTCGGAGACGCACTACAGGCCGATCGGGCGCCTGTTCGCGAACCGCTACTGCACCACGCGCCAGCGCTTCGAGCTTCCCGGGCCGCTCCCCGAGTAGCCTCTTCCTACAGGAGAAGCGCGCCGGCGAAGCCGCCCGCCGCCAGGATCCAGAGCGGGTTCAGGCTGCGATGCAGCGTGCCCGCGGCGCTCAGGGCGGCGATCAGCCACATGCGCCAGTCGGGCGCTCCCGGGGTGGCGATGACATAGCCGCCGGAGAGCACCAGGCCGACGACGAGCGGCACCAGCATGCGCTGAACCGCGCCGCGCCACGGCGAGTCGCGAAAGCGCTCCCACAGGCTCGACACCCACAAGGCGAGCGCCGCGGCGGGCGCGCAGATCGCACCGAGCGCCACCAGCGCGCCGGGAAGCCCGGCCACCTTCCAGCCCACCAGGCTCGCGATCAGCACGTTCGGACCGGGAGCGGCCTGCGCCACGGCGAACAGCTGGATGAACTCGCCCGCCGTCGCCCAGCCCTTCACGTCGACGACGTAGCGCTGCATCTCGGGCATCACCGAGGCCATGCCGCCGAAGGAGACCAGCGACAGGATTCCGAAGTAAAGCGCGAGCTCGAGCAGGATCACAACAGGTTCCTGCGGGAGAGCAGCAGCCCGGCGGCGGCGGCGACCGGAAGCACCACGAGCAGCGAAACGCGGGCGATTCCGATGGCGAGAAACACCGAGGCGACGATGGCGAGCGCGGCGGGCTTGGACGCGAGCGTCCTGCCGAGCTTGATCGCGGTGCCGATGAAAAGCCCGGCGCCGGCGGTGCCGACGCCGGTGACCACCGCCCTCACGACCGGATTGCCCGCGAAGTCGGCATAGAGCGCGGCGAGCGCCAGCACCCACACGAAGGGCAGCGCCATCAGCCCGAGGAAGGCCGCCGCCGCGCCGCGCAGGCCGAACCAGCGCTTGCCGAGCAGGATCGCGGCGTTGCCGATGTTCGGGCCGGGCAGGACCTGGCACAGCCCGACGGTTTCCGCGAAATCCTCCGGCGTGATCCAGCGCCGCTCCTCGACCAGCACGCGGTGCGCCCAGGGCAGCACCCCGCCGAAGGAGCGCGCGCCGATCGAGAGGAATCCCAGGAACAGCTCGGCGAGACTGCGCGGGGGCTGCGCCATCAGTGCAGCGCAATCTGCCGGTGCTCGAAGCGCGAGAGCAGGCGCACCAGCGGCCACAGGCATGCGAGGTAGATGAGGCCCGCGGCGATGATCGGGGTCGCGTTGTAGGTGAGCGACTGCGCTTCGCGCGCCGTGTGCAGCAGCTCGGGGAGCGCCACCACGCTCGCGATCGACGTGAGCTTGATCACTTCCAGCGTGTTGGAGATGAGATCGGGCACGACGTTGCGCACTGCCTGCGGCACCACGACGTAGCCCAGCGTCTGCGCCGCCGAAAGCCCGGTGGAGCGTGCGGCCTCGGTCTGGCCGCGCGGGATCGACTCGATGCCGGCGCGGAAGATCTCCCCGTAGTAGCTCGAGGTGTTGAGCAGGAACGAGATCGCCACCGAGCCGAAGGCGCCGAGCCGGATGTCGAGGAACGGCAGCCCGTAGGCGACGAACATCAGCAGCACGAGCGGCGGGAAGGCGCGGAAGAAGTCGACGTAAACGATCACCAGCCCACGCAGGAAAATGCTCTTTGAAGTCGATAACAGGGCAACCACAAGCCCCCCCGCCAGCCCGAGCGGCACCACCACCACGGTGAGCAGCAACGTCATCCAGAACCCCGACAGCAGCAGAGGCCACGCCTGGGCGAGGATCTCGAGGTTGAAGAAGCTGCGGACTAGCGCTTCCATGCGAAGCGGGTCTCGATCCAGCGGCCGAAAATCACCACCGGGATGAAGAGAATCAGGTAGGCCACGGCCCCGAGGAGCAGCGGCGAGGGGTTGTACGAGAACGAATAGGCGCTCTGCGCCTGGTAGAGGATCTCTCCGAGCGCCACCACCGCGCCGAGCGCGGTGTTCTTGGTGATCGCGATGGTGCGGTTGGTGAGCGGCGGGATGGTGAGGCGCAGCGCCTGCGGCAGCACCACGTCGCGCAGGGTCTGCAGAAAGGAAAGCCCGGTCGAGCGCGCAGCCTCCCACTGCCCCTTGGGCACCGACAGGATCCCGGCCCAGAAGATCTCCTCGGCGAACGCCATCAGTACCAGCGACAGCGCGAGCCAGGTCGCCACCCAGGCCGACATCCGGATACCGACGGTGGGCAGCGCGAAGTAGAACAGCACGATGATCACCAGCGGCGGCAGGGCGCGCAGCACGTCGACGACCAGGACGATCAGAAGATTGAGGATCCTGAAGCGAAAGGCGCGCAGCACCGCGAGCACAAGGCCAGCCGCGATCCCGGCGAGCACCACCGCCACGGCGACCTGGATCGTGACCCAGGTCCCCTCGACGATCTTCGGCGCGTAGCGCGCCATGACTTCCCAGTTGAGGAAGGTCTCGGCGAGGCGGTCCATCTAGTGCTCGATCGATGCGATGAATTCGCGGATGCGGGGGTGAACCGGGTGGTTGAAGAGCTTCTCGGGCGGCGCCTCCTCCAGGATGCGCCCTTCGTCCATGAAGATCACCCGGTCGGCTGCGCTGCGCGCGAAGCGCATTTCGTGGCTCACCACCACCATGGTCATGCCCAACTCGCGCAGCTCGCGCATCACGTTGAGCACGCTGCCGACGAGCTCGGGATCGAGCGCGCTGGTGGGCTCGTCGAACATCAGGATCGCCGGCTCGAGCGCGAGCGCACGCGCGATCGCGACGCGCTGCTGCTGCCCCCCCGAGAGCTCGTTCGGATAGGCCCTCGCCTTCTCCGCCAGCCCCACCCGTGCCAGGGCCTGGGTTCCGATGTCTCTCGCTTCGGTTTTCGTCTTCTTCAGAGACTTCTGGAGGGCAAGGGTGACATTGCCCAAGGCATCGAGGTGCGGATAAAGATTGAACGACTGGAACACCATCCCGATGCGCCGGCGCACGGCGTTGATGTCGACCCCGGGGGCGAGGATGTCGACGCCCTCGACCCGGATCGAGCCCGAGGTCGGCTCCTCGAGCCGGTTGCAGCAGCGCAGCAGCGTCGACTTGCCCGAGCCCGAGGGGCCGATGACGAACACCAGCTCCCGGGCGCGGACCTTGAGATCGACTCCCTTCAGAACCTCGAGCTGGCCGAACGACTTGTGGAGCGCCGCGACATCCAGGATCACTTGCAGCGCGGCTTGTGCGCCTTGGGATCGTGGCCGGGCATGCCGGGAACGCCGTAGCCCGGGTACACGGTGACCGCGGCCGAGCCCTTCGCCGGCTTGAAACCGAACCACTTCTCGTGCAGCCTCGCCACGGTGCCGTCCATCTTCAGGCACTCGAGCGCCTCCTCGACCTGGTTGCGCAGCGCGGCGTCGTCCTTGCGGAACGCGGCGCCCCACACCAGGCCCTCGTCGACCGCCAGCGTGGCGAGCTTGATCTGATCCTTCGCCTTCAGCACCGCGTAGGCGGCGACGGTGTTGCCGGACATGTGCGCGTCGGCACGGCCCGAGATCAGCGCCTGGACGGCGTCGGCGTTGGTGCCGAAGGACTCGACCTTGAAGCCGTACTTGGCGGCGTTCTCCTGCGCCCACTTGTCGTAGGCCGAGCCGCGATTGAGCGAGATCGTCTTGCCTTTCAACTGGTTGAACGACTTGAGGTCGGGCGACTTCACCGGCACCACGAACGCGTAGTAGGTGTTCAGGTAGCCCTCGGTGAAGAGCAGATTCTGAGCACGCTCCGGAGTCACCGTGGTCGGCGCGCCGACGAAAGAAAGCTGCCCGGAATTCATCGCCGGGATCAGGCCGGAGAACTGGCCGGCAAAGATCTCGATCTTGCGCCCCATCTTCGCGCCGAGCGCGTTGATCAGGTCGACGTTGAAGCCCTCGACGCCGCCGCCGAGCTTGGGCATGGCGTGCGGCGCGAAGGTGCCGTCGACGCCGGCGACGAGCGGCTTGTCCTGCGCCCAGGCCGGGCAGGCGAGCGCCAGAACGAATGCGGCTACCAGGATTCGCTTCATTTTCCTCTCCCCTCAGGTGGACGGGTCATTCTACACTTGCCCCATGCGCGCTCTCGTCGCGGCCGGCCTTCTCGGATTCGCCTGCCTGGCACAGTCCCAGCCGCTGCCGATCTTCGATGCCCATCTGCACTACAGCCACGACGCCTGGGACCTGGTTCCGGTCGAGGACGTGGTCGCACTGCTGCGCAAGGCCGGGGTGCAGCGGGCACTGGTCTCGAGCTCGGGTGACGATGGCCAGCAGCGCCTCTACGCCGCCGCCCCCGAGCTGGTGATCCCGGAGCTCAGGCCCTACCGCACGCGCGGGGAGATCGGCACCTGGGTGCGGGACGAATCGGTGATTCCCTACCTGGAGGAGCGGCTCGCGAAGTACCGATACGCAGCGATCGGCGAGTTCCACCTGTTCGGCGCGGACGCCGACCTGCCGGTGCCGCGACGCATGGTGGTGCTCGCGCGCGAGCACCGGCTGTTCCTGCACGCCCATTCGGACATCGACGCGGTCGAGCGCCTGTTCCGGCAGTGGCCGCAGGCCCGTATCCTCTGGGCGCACGCGGGCTTCGAGGCGCCGGAGCGCGTCGCGGCGATGCTGCGCAAGCACCTCAACCTCTGGTGCGACCTCGCCTTCCGCACCGACCACGCCTCCAGCGGCAGCGTGGAGGGCGCCTGGCGTGCGCTGTTCCTCGAGTTTCCCGACCGCTTCATGGTCGGAACCGACAGCTTCACGCCCGAGCGCTGGCACTATGTGCCGGGCCACGCCGAGTGGTCGCGCCAATGGCTCGCCAGCCTGCCGCGCGAAGTTGCCGAGCGCATTGCATGGAAAAACGGCGAAGCGGTGTTTGGCTCGCTGCTGCGCTCGGACTGAGCGCGCACCCTGCGCTCGCCTGCACGCTGGCGCTCGAGGGCACGCGGCTCGAATCGCGCAGCTACGTGCTGGTCTTCCAGGTGGAAAACCTGTCCGTGGCACGCCACTTTTCCGCCGAAATCGCGGCGTGCTCCAAATCCGGCGCGCCACCCCCGGACAACCTGAAAGTCGACGCGCACATGCCGGCGCATCGGCACGGCATGAACTACGTTCCCACGGTAAAGCGCCTCCGGCCCGGACGCTGGCGCGCCGCGGGCCTGATGCTGCACATGCCCGGCGAGTGGGAGCTCGTCTTCACGCTCGAAGGCGAGCGCATGGCGCATCCGGTCGTGCTCTTCTCCCGGGAAGAAAAGGCGACGATCCTGTCGCACGGACCCTGGCCGCCGCCGGTGCGACGCGACCCGAGCAACCGCGTCTCGGGCAAGCCCGCCGCGATCGCGCTCGGCGAGCGCCTGTTCTTCGAGCCGCGGCTCTCGGGGACAGGCTCGGTGCTGTGCGCGACCTGCCACGTCCCGTTCCGGCAGTTCCAGGACGGCAGGCCGCGCGGCCGCGGGCTCGAGGAAGTCGACCGCAACACCCCGAGCCTTGTCAACGTCGCCTTCTACCGCTGGTACGGCTGGGACGGCGGCCATGACAGCCTGTGGTCGCAGAGCATCCGGCCGCTGCTCGATGCGCGCGAGATGCGCGCCGACGCGTCGCACGTCGCCGAAGTGATCAGGAAGTTCTTCGCGAAGGACTACGAGAGCGCCTTCGGACGACCGCCGCCCGGAAACGACGAGGAAGTGCTGGTCGATGCCGGCAAGGCGCTTGCCGCCTTCCAGGAAACGCTGGTCAGCGGTCGCAGCGCCTTCGACGATTTTCGCGATGCGCTCGCCGGAAGCGACTCCGAGTCGATGAGCCGCTACCCGATCGCGGCGCAACGCGGCCTGAAGCTTTTCGTCGGCAGGGGTAACTGCAGCGTGTGCCATTTCGGACCGAGCTTCAGCAACGGCGAGTTCGCCGACGTCGGCATCCCCTTTTTCGTAGCGCCCGGGCGCGTCGATCCCGGCCGGCACGGCGGCATCGCAAGGGTGAAGGCAAGCCCGCACAATCTGCTCGGGCGCTTCAGCGACGACCCCTCGCCCGCGAGCGCCACGGGCACCCGCCATGTTGCGGCGCAGCATCGCAACTTTGGCGAGTTCCGCGTCCCGGGCCTGCGCAACGTCGCTTTCACGGC
>DATKAX010000086.1:0-4907 GCA_035514595.1 Burkholderiales bacterium | reverse complement strand
CGCGGCACGAAGTGGATCATGGCGAGCCTGCTCTACGGAGCAGGGCTGCGCCTGCGCGAGTGCCTGAAGCTGCGCGTGAAGGACGTCGACTTCGACTACCGGCAGGTCGTGGTGCGCGACGGCAAGGGGGCGAAGGATCGGGTGACGATACTGCCGGAGTCGGTGGCCGAGCCGCTGCGCGCGCACCTGCAGCGGGTTCACGAGCTGCACGAGCGCGATGTCGGCCGCGGCTACGGCGACGTGGAGCTGCCGGACGCGCTTGCGCGCAAGTACCCGCGTGCGGCGTACGCGTGGGGGTGGAAGTTCGTCTTTCCTTCGCCGAAGCTCTCGATCGACCCGGCGACCGGCGTCATCCGGCGCCATCACGTGTACGAGAACTTCCTTGTGAGGGCCGTCAAGGACGCGGCCGCCGCCGCCAAGATCGCGAAGCACGTGAGCTGCCACACGCTGCGCCACTCGTTCGCCACGCATCTCCTCGAGCGCGGCTACGACATCCGCACGGTGCAGGAGCTGCTCGGGCATGCAGACGTGTCGACGACCATGATCTACACGCACGTGATGAACAAGGGCGCGCGCGGGGTTAAGAGCCCGCTCGACCGGCTGGAGCAGCCGCGCGCGGCGTACGCCGCGGCGCCCTGGGCTAGTAGGACTTCGGCAGGCCGAGGACCCGCTCGGCGATGTAGCACAGGATAAGCTGCGGGGTGACGGGGGCGATGCGCCCGACGAGCGACTCGCGCAGGTAGCGCTCGACGTGGTATTCCTTGGCGTAGCCGTAGCCGCCGAGGGTCATCACCGCCTGCTGGCAGGCGTCGAAGCAGGCTTCGCCGGCGAGGTACTTGGCGGCGTTCGCCTCGGCGCCGCATGCTTTCTTTGCGTCGTAGAGGCTCGCGGCCTTGAAGGTCATGAGGTTCGCCGCCTCGAGCGCCGCCCAGTTGGCGGCGAGCGGATGCTGGATCGCCTGGTTCTGGCCGATGGGGCGGCCGAACACGACGCGCTCCTTCGCGTACTGCGAGGCGCGCGCGACGGCGCAGCGCCCGAGACCGACCAGCTCGGCGGCGATCAGGATGCGCTCCGGGTTCATGCCGTGCAGGATGTACTCGAAGCCCTTGCCCTCTTCGCCGATCCGGTCCGCCTCGGGCACCGGCAGGGCGTCGAAGAACACCTGGTTCGAGTCGACCGCGTGGCGGCCCATCTTGTCGATCTCGCGCACCTCGATGCGGCTGCGGTCGAAGTCGGTGTAGAAAAGCGTCAGGCCGGCATCGGCGCGCGCGAGAAGCAGGACCTTTTCCGCGACCTGCGCGGTCGAGATCCACACCTTCTGGCCCGAGACGAGGTAGTGGTCGCCGCGCTTTTCCGCTTTGGTCTTGAGATTTCTGGTGTTCAAGCCGGTGTTCGGCTCGGTGACCGCGAAGCAGGCGCGGTGCCTGCCTTGGATGAGGGGGGGCAGCATGCGCTGCTTCTGCTCTTCATTTCCGAAGACCACGACCGGATTGAGGCCGAAGATGTTCATGTGCACCGCCGAGGCGCCGGAGAAGCCGGCGCCCGACTCGGCGATCGCCTGCATCATCACCGCCGCCTCGGTGATGCCCAGCCCCGCGCCGCCGTAGGCCTCGGGCATGGCGATGCCGAGCCAGCCGTCGCGGGCGCAGGCCTGGTGGAAGTCCGCCGGGAAGCCGCCTTCGCGGTCGCGCTCGAGCCAGTAGGCGTCGGGAAAGCGCTCGCAGAGCTTCGCGATCGCCTCGCGGATGCGCTCCTGCTCCGGCGAGAGCGCGAAATCCACTACTTGCCGCGTCGCGCGAGCTGCGCGATGCCGAGCGCGATCAGCACGACGGCCCAGACCACGCGCTCGCGCTCCGGGGAAGCCATCGCCCTAGCCCGCCTTCACCGCGCCGGCGCCGACGAGCCGCGCGATCTCGCCGTCGTCGAAGCCGAGCTCGACCAGGATCTCGCGCGAGTGCTCGCCGAGCCCGGGGACGCCCGAGCGCAGGCGCGCCCCGCGCCGGCCGTTCGCCCACACCGGGAACAGGGCAAAGCCGCCGGCGACCGCCTGGCGCTCGACGAGCTGCGGGTTGTCCTTGGCCTCGCCGGGCGTGACGCACAGGTCCACCGGCACGTCGTGCCGGTCGAGAAGCTCGAGCCACGCCTGCGCGGTTTTGGTTTTCATCAGTTGTTCCAGCTTCGAAGACAGGGCATCCCCGTTCGTCCTGCGCTTCGCGTCGTCGGCGAAGCGCTCGTCGCGCAGCTCGGGCGCGCATTTCAGGAAATTCTCCCAGAAATGCTCCTCCAGGATGCCGAGCGTCAGGCGCCGGCCGTCGGCACACTCGAACACGTCGTTCACCGGGAAGATGTGCGCGCGCGGGTCGACCTTCGGGTCGAGGCTGTGGCGCATCGCCGCCCAGAAGAACGCCGCCTCGAACAGCGACATATCGAGACTCGCGCCCTTCCCGGTCGAATTTCTCTCGTGCAGCGCCGAAAGAACGGCGATCGCGGCGAACGCGCCGCCGCCCATGTCGGCGAGCGGCAGCGAGGAGCGCGCCGGGGGCTTTAGCCACTGGCCGGGGAAGGCGAGCGCACCGGCAGCGGCCACGTAGTTCACGTCGTGCCCCGGGCGGGCTCGCCAGGGCCCGGTTTGCCCGTAGCCGGAGATCGAGCAGCAGATCAGCTTCGAATTGAATCTCGAAAGAGAAGCGTGATCGATGCCGAGTCGCTTCGCGACGCCGGGGCGGAAGCCCTCGAGGACGACGTCGGCCTGCGCGGCAAGCTTTTCGACGATTTTCCGGGAATCGGGATGCTTCAGGTCGAGGGCGATGGCGCGCTTGTTACGGTTCTCCATCTGGAATTGCACCGGCACATAGCTGCGGCCAGGATCGCCGCGCGGCGCTTCGACCTTGATCACCTGCGCGCCGAGGTCGGCCAGGATCGCCGAAGCGAACGGGCCGGGGACGAACATCGAAAAATCGACCACGCGCACGCCGGCGAGCGGCTGCCAGGGCTCAGCCATGGCGCTCGAGGTAGGGCGGCGCGTACACCACCAGCACGCGGGCGCGCTCGCTCGTGACCCGGAAAAGGTGCGTTTCCCCCGCCGGGAAGAAGCACGCCTCGCCCGCCTGCATCTCGAAGCGCTCGGCGCCGACCTCGACGTGCGCGGCGCCCTCGAGCAGGTAGCACACCTGCTCGATGCCCTGGTGCAGGTGCGGCGCCGCGCCCTGCCCGCGCTCGATCTCGCCGACGATCATCTCGAGCTGCCTCGCGCCCACGGTTTCGGGGCCGATGAGGCGGAAGTTGCGCGTGCCGGTGTGGTTCGCGGGCGAATACGGCGCGACCTCCGACTGGCGTACGAGGTATCTCATGAGGGGTCGATCCAGTTGTGCAGCGCGATGCCGCCGTCGACCACGATCGAGGCGCCGGTGACGTAGGCGCCGAAGCGCTCCGAGAGCACCGCCACCGCCATCGCCGCCACGTCGGCCGGGGTGCCGAAACGCCGCAGCGGGATCTTCTCCACCATGCCGGGCGGCGCGTTGAAGCCGCCGCCCGGGATTGCGCCCGGCACGATGGCGTTGACCCGGATGCCGTGCGGGCCGAGCGCGCGTGCCAGCTCCTTCACCAGCATGGTCTGGCCGGCCTTGGCGGCGCTGTAGTGCGGCAGATTCCTGGGGGTTTCGGCGTGCAGCGAGGTTACGACCAGGATTCTTCCCCGGGTGGTGTGTTCCTTCATGTGCAATCCCAAAGTCTGGGCGAGGATGAAAGCGGCGTCGAGGTTCACCGCGAGCATCTCGCGCCATTGCGCGTCGGTAACCGCGAGCGCGGTCTGGCTCTCCTGGCGCTTCGGGCTCGCGGCGTGCACCAGGATCGAGAGCCGGCCGGCGCGGCGGATCGCCTCGGCGGCGAGCGCGCGTGCGCCTTCGGGGCGCGAGAGGTCGAACTCGAGCTCGCAGCCCGAGAGGTCGGCGCGCAGCACGCGCGCGCCCTCGGCTTCCAGCGCCGCGGCGATGCCGCGGCCGATGCCGCCCGCGGCGCCGGTCACCAGCGCCGCGTCGCCCTCGAGGAGCTTCATGCGGCGAGGCCGGCCTTGGCGCGCTTGGCGGCGAGGCGCTCGCGCGTCTTCGCGGTGTCGACCACGAAGCGCACGTGCGTGCCGCGGCCGACCTCCTCGAGCGGGTCCTTCACCGAGAAGGCGAACACCACCTTGCGCCGGTCGACTTCGGCGATCCTGAGCTCGAGGGTCGCCTCCAGGCCGAGCGGCGTGGGCGCGAGATGGTCGATCGAGACGTGCGCGCCGACCGAGTCCTCGCCCGGGTCGAGGTGCTCGAGCAGCCAGTCGCGGCAGGCGTACTCGACGTCGCTCACCATGCGCGGCGTCGCGTAAACCATGCCCTCCTTGCCCATGAAGCCGATGCAGCGCTCCTCGTCGACCTTGACTGTCTTCGTCCGGGTCAGGTGCTTCGCGAGCGAGGACTTCATGGCGCCTTATACCCGGCGCGCTCCACCGCCCGCCTGAAGTCCGCGGGAGAGGACTTCGCCGGGTCGTAGCTCACCTTGGCTCGCGCCTCGGCGAGCGAGACCTCCACGCTCGCCACGCCGGCGACGCCCGAGAGCATGCGCGTCACGCTCTTCACGCAGCCCTCGCAATCCATGCCTTCGACTTTCAGCTCGACGGTTTCCATCGCTTCATGCCTCGACGATCGGGGAGATCACCCGATTCTACGTCGGGCGGCCATCCTTTCGCCGAGCGCGGCGCGCTGGCGCTCGTCGAGCGCCTGTCTTGCGAAGGGCAGCACCGCGCCGGCCTCGTTCTCCATGTGGCGGCGGTACAGCCAGCAGAAGCGCGACACCTCCTCCGGGTCGAGTCGCGCGGCGCCCGCGTGGGCGACCGCCTCCAGCCGCTCGCGCAGCCGGCGCCATTGCGA
>DATKAX010000085.1:0-12903 GCA_035514595.1 Burkholderiales bacterium | reverse complement strand
CGCCACGACGTGGTAGCCGAGCTTCGCGAGCGCCGATATCGCGATCGAGCCCACGCCGCCGGTGGCGCCGTCCACCACCACCGGGCCGTTCTCCGGCTTGAGGCCGTTCTGCTCCATGCGCACCACGCCGATTCCCGCGGTGAAGCCCGCGGTGCCGAAGGCCATCGCCTCCCACAGGGACATCCCCGGCGGCAGCTTGCTCAGCCACTCGGCCGGCACGCGCGCGTACTGCGCGTAGCCCCCGTGGTGCGCGACCCCGAGGTCGAAGCCGGTCGAGAGCACCGCGTCGCCCCTGGCGAAGCGCGAATCGCCGGAGCTCACCACCGTGCCGGAAAAGTCTATGCCGCCGATGCACGACGGCCGTCTCAGGATCCGTCCCTTGCCGGTCGCGGCAAGCGCGTCCTTGTAGTTCACGTCCGAATACGCGACGCGCACCACGACCTCGCCCGGGTCGAGGTCGTCGAGGCCGCACTCGACGAACTCGGCGCGGATCTTCCTTTCGGGAGTCTCAGTGAGCCTGTACGCTTTGAACCGTTCCACCCGTCCTCCTGCGTTCGCTGTTCAGGTACTGCGCGGACTGCATCTCGTGCAGCCGGCTCACCGTGCGCTCGAATTCCGCGCTGTGCTCTCCCGCCGGGAACAGCGCCTCGGGCTGCGCCTTGGCCGCCACGATGAGATTCACCCGGTCATCGTAGAACACATCGACCAGCCAAGTGAAGCGCCGGGCCGCATCGGCGTGCTTCGGCGACATCCGGGGCACGCCGGAGAGCATCACGGTGTGGAAGCGCCGCGCCAGGTCGACGTAGTCCGCGTACGAGCGCGGCCCGCCGCACAGCACCTCGAAATCGAACCACACCAGGCCCCCGGCGCGCTTGCGGCACCGGATCGTGCGTCCCTCCACGTCGAGCGGTTGATGCTCCTCCTCGACGTCCTTCAGCGCCTGGAAGATGCCCTCCATCTCGGCCTCGCCCCCCGGTCCGGTGTGGTAAACCTTGAGCCGCTCCATCTTCAGCCGCCGGTAATCGGTGCCGTTGTCGACGCCGACGACGTCGAGGCGGCTCTTGATGAGCGCGATCGCCGGCAGGAAGCGGCTGCGCTGCAGCCCCTCGGGGTAGAGCTGGTCGGGATGGTAGTTGGAGGTCATCACGAACTCGACCCCGCGCGCCATCGCCTGCTCGAGGAACCGGCCGAGGATCATGGCATCGGCGATGTCCGAGACGTGGAACTCGTCGAAGCAGATCAGCCGGCAGCGCGTTGCCGTGCGGGCCGCGACTTCCGCGATCGGATCCTCGCTGCCCTTCACCGCGTCGAGCTCGCGATGGATCTCGCGCATGAAGTGATGGAAGTGCACGCGGCGCTTGCGCACCAGCGGCACGCACAGGAAGAAGGCATCCATCAGGAAGCTCTTGCCGCGGCCCACCGGCCCCCACAGGTAGACGCCTTTGGGAAGCGGCGGCTTGACGAGCAGGCGCTTGAGCGTCGTGTTGCGACGCTTCTTGTACGCGCTCCACTCCTCGTACAGATGCTGCAGGCGCTCCACCGCGCGGCGCTGCGAGGGGTCGGCGAGAAATCCTCTTCTGGAAAGGCTCTGCTCGTAAAGCGCTACGACGTCAGCCACTCATTAGCCATTCAGCGAGCGCTTGTCCACGGCCAGAGCCGCCTCGCGCATCACCTCCGACATCGAGGGGTGCGCGTGGCAGATGCGCGCGATGTCTTCCGAGGAGGCCCCGAATTCCATGGCGACCACCGCCTCGGCGATCAGCTCGCTCGCCAGGCTGCCGATGCAGTGCACGCCGAGGATGCGGTCGGTGCGCGCGTCCGCCAGCACCTTGACGAAGCCCTCGGGCTCCTCGCGCCCGAGGGCGCGCCCGTTGTAGGCGAAGGGGAAGCGCCCGGCGCGGTACGCTACGCCCTCGGCTTTCAATTGCTGCTCGGTCTTGCCCACCCAGGCGATCTCAGGCGCGGTGTAGATCACCCAGGGGATGGCGTCGTAGTTCACGTGGCCGTGCTGGCCGGCGATGATCTCGGCCACCATCACGCCTTCGTCCTCGCCCTTGTGGGCGAGCATCGGGCCGCGCACCACGTCGCCGACCGCGAACATGCGCGGCAGCGCGGTGCGGCAGTTCTTGTCGACCTCGATGAAGCCCTTCTCGTCGAGCTTGAGCCCGACGTTCTCGGCCCCGAGGTCGTCGGTGTTGGGCACCCGCCCCACCGAAACGATGAGCCGGTCGCAATCGAAGGTTTTACTTGACTTATCATTCGCAGTGTATTGAATAGAAATCGCTTTCTTTGATTGAGATACCTCGGTGATGGACACCCCGAGCTCGATGTCCAGGCCCTGCTCCTTGGTGAAGACCTTCCACGCCTCCTGGGCCACGGATTCGTCGGCTGCGCCCAGGAAAGCGGGCAGCGCTTCGAGCACCTTCACCTTCGAGCCCAGGCGCCGCCAGACGCTGCCGAGCTCGAGCCCGATCACCCCGGCCCCGATCACCCCGAGGCGCCCGGGCACCGCGTCGAAGGCGAGCGCGCCTTCGTTGTCGCAGATGAGCTGGTTGTCGACCGGCACGCCGGGAAGGTGCCGGGCCTTGGAGCCGGTAGCAATGATGACGTTGCTCGCCTCCACGGTTTCCGAATCGACTTGAATCTTCCAGGTGGTCCCGCCGGAGACCAGCTTGCCGTGGCCCTTCAGCCAGGCGATCTTGTTCTTCTTGAAGAGCCCCGCGATGCCGCTCGTCATCTTGCCGACGATCCGGTCCTTGCGCTCGAGCATGGTCTTCAGGTCGAACTTCACGCCGCTTGCCGTGATGCCGTGCGCCTTGAACCGGTGCAGCACGCGCTCGTAGTTCTCGGAGGACTCGAGCAGCGCCTTGGAAGGGATGCAGCCGATGTTGAGGCAGGTGCCGCCCAGCGCGGGGTCGCCCTTCGGCGTTTTCCACTTTTCAATGCAACCCACACTCATTCCCAATTGGGCAGCCCGGATGGCGGCGATGTAGCCCGCCGGCCCGGCGCCGATCACGACGACGTCAAAGCGCTTCACGGGGAACGAAGATCCAGAGCACGATGTACACGAAGATCGTGAGACCGCCGAACAGCAGGCCGAGCACGAACAGCATGCGCCAGATCCAGCTCTCGACGCCGCTGAGCCGCGCGATGCCCCCGCATACCCCCGCGATCCACTTGTCGCTCGCCGAAAGGCGCAGCCGGTTGATGGCGAGCCCGGCGCCGGGGCCCGGCGCCGCCGCCTCGAGCAGGCGCGCCTTCGCCCGCTCGAACTCCTCGGGCGTGAGCGCGCCGCGGCTCAGGAGCTCGTGGAGCTTGGCGATTTCGTCGGCCATCGACACCGGTCAGATCTCCAGGACCAGGCGCGCCGGGTCTTCCAGGGCCTCCTTGAGGCTCACCAGGAACAGGACGGCTTCGCGGCCGTCGATGATGCGGTGGTCGTAGGAGAGCGCGAGGTAGTTCATCGGCCGGATCACGATCTGGCCGTTCTCCACCACCGCGCGCTCCTTGGTGAGGTGCACGCCCAGGATCGCCGATTGCGGCGGGTTGATGATCGGCGTGGACAGCATCGAGCCGAACACGCCACCGTTGGAGATCGAGAAGGTGCCGCCGGCGAGCTCCTCGATGCCGAGCTTGCCGTCCTGCGCGCGCTTGCCGAAGTCGCCGATCTGCTTCTCGATCCCGGCGAAGCTCGTGCGCTCGGCGTCGCGCAGCACCGGCACCACCAGGCCGCGCGGGCTCGACACCGCGACGCCGATGTCGAAGTAGCCGTGGTACACGATGTCGGTGCCGTCGATCGAGGCGTTGACCACCGGAAAGCGCTTCAGCGCATGCACCGCCGCCTTGACGAAGAACGACATGAAGCCCAGGCGCACGCCGTGCTCCTTCTCGAAGCGCTCCTGGTGGCGCCTGCGCAGCTCGATCACCGGCTGCATGTTCACTTCGTTGAACGTGGTGAGGATCGCCGCGGTGGACTGCGACTGCACGAGGCGCTCGGCCACGCGCTGGCGCAGCCGCGACATCGGCACGCGCTGCTCCGGACGGCCGGCGAGGAGCTGGTCCACGTCGAGCGCGGACGCGGGCTGCTGGAGCGCGGGTCTCGCCGGCGGCTGCGCGGGCTTTGCGGCCTTCTCCAGCACGTCGCCCTTGGTCACGCGGCCGTCGCGGCCGGTACCCAGGATCTTCGAGGTATCGACGCCTTTCTCGGCGGCGAGCTTCTGGGCGGCAGGCATGACCGGAGCGGGTTGCTTGGTTTTCTGCTTCGGTTCCTCCGGTGGTTCCTGTTCTTTTTGCACCGCCGCCCTGCCCTCGGTATCGATCCGGGCGATGACATCCCCGGATCCGACCGAGTCGCGCGCGTTCTTGAGGATCTTGACCAGGACGCCGTCGGCGGGGGCCGGCAGCTCGAGCACCACCTTGTCGGTCTCGATGTCGATCAGGTTCTCGTCGCGCGAGACCGCCTCGCCTTCCTTCTTGTGCCAGTCGAGGAGCGTCGCCTCGGCGACCGACTCGGACAGCTGCGGCACCTTCACTTCCACGATCATCGGCTCTCCCGTTCGATTTTTCCCCGGTTTTCGCTGAGCATCCGCCGGGTTGCGAAAAACCAGCACGTAACGTGCCGGGATGACTTCGCTTCTGTCTCTTACGTGGCGCTACTTATACCTGCCAAATGCCTGCTCCACCAGCGCCTTCTGCGACTCGACGTGGCGCGCGGTGTAGCCGCTCGCGGGGGCCGCCGAGGGCGGCCGCCCGGCGTAGTGGAGCTTCTGGTCGCCGCGCATGTTCTCCACCAGGTAGTGGCGCGTCTGGTACCAGGCGCCCTGGTTCTGCGGCTCCTCCTGGCACCACACCACCTCCAGCGCCCCCGGGTAGCGCTTCATTTCCGCCTCGAACTGCTTGTGCGGAAACGGATAGAGCTGCTCGACGCGGATGATTGCCGTATCCGTTCGTTGAAGCTCGGTTCTCTTGGACAGCAGGTCGTAATAGACCTTGCCGCAGCAGGCGATCACGCGCTTCACCTGTTTCGCCTCGAGCGCGCCGATCTCGGGGATCACGGTCTGGAACGAGCCGTTGGCGAGCTCCTGGATCGAGGAGGCGGCCTCCTTCTTGCGCAGCAGCGACTTGGGCGTCAGCACCACCAGCGGCTTCCTGAACGGGCGCAGCATCTGGCGCCGCATCAGGTGGAAGATCTGCGCCGCGGTGCTCGGCACGCACACCTGCATGTTGTGCTCCGCGCAAAGCTGCAGGAAGCGCTCCAGGCGCGCCGACGAATGCTCCGGCCCCTGCCCCTCGTAGCCGTGCGGCAGGAGCAGGGCGAGCCCGCACACGCGGCCCCACTTGGTCTCGCCCGAGGAGATGAACTGGTCGATCACCACCTGCGCGCCGTTGGCGAAGTCGCCGAACTGCGCCTCCCAGATGACCAGCGCGTTCGGCTCGGCGCTGGAGAATCCGTACTCGAAGCCGAGCACCGCCTCTTCCGAGAGCACCGAATCGATGACCACGAAGTCGCCCTGGTCCTTGGCGACGTTCTGCAGCGGCACGTAGCCGCCCTGGTCCCAGCGCTCGCGGTCCTGGTCGTGCAGCACCGCGTGGCGGTGCGCGAAGGTGCCGCGCCCCGAGTCCTGCCCCGAGAGCCTCACGTCGTAGCCGTTGGCGAGCAGCGACGCATAGGCGAGCGTCTCGGCCATCCCCCAGTCGACCGGCTGCTTGCCCGCCGCCATCTGCCTGCGGCTCTCGATGACGCGCGTCACCGTCGGATGCAGCTTGAAATCCTCGGGCACGGTGGTGAGCCGCTCCGCCAGCCTCTGCAGCTCCGCGAGCGGCACGTGCGTGTCGGCCGCATCGGTCCATTTGGAGTTCAGGAACGGGGCCCAGTCGACCGCGAACTTGCTCTTGAAGTTGGACAGTACCGGGCTCACGGTCTGCTGCCCGGCGTCGAGCATGTCGCGGTAGCCCTTGATCATCTGCTCGGGGACCCCGGCGGCGACCACGCCCTGCGCGAGCAGCCGGTCGGCGTAGAGCTTGCGGGTGCCCGGATGCTGGGCGATCTTCTTGTACATCAGCGGCTGCGTGACCGCCGGCTCGTCCTGCTCGTTGTGGCCCAGCTTGCGGAAGCACACGATGTCGATCACCACGTCCTTGTGGAAGGCCTGGCGGAAGTCGAGCGCCAGCCGGGTGACGAACAGCACCGCCTCGGGGTCGTCGCCGTTGACGTGGAAGATCGGCGCCTCGACCATCTTCGCGACGTCGGTGCAGTAGATCGTCGAGCGCGTGTCGCGCGGGTCCGAGGTGGTGAAGCCGATCTGGTTGTTCACGATCAGGTGGACCGTTCCGCCCGTGCCGTAGCCGCGCGTACCGGAGAGATTCAGCGTTTCCATCACCACACCCTGGCCGGCGAAAGCGGCGTCGCCGTGGATCAGGATCGGCAGCACCTGGTCGCCGGTCTTGTCGTCGCGCCGGCGCTGGCGCGCGCGCACGCTGCCTTCGACCACCGGATTCACGATCTCCAGGTGCGAGGGATTGAAGGCGAGCGAGATGTGCACCGGCCCGCCCGCGGTCGAGAGGTCCGAGGAGAAGCCGTTGTGGTACTTGACGTCGCCCGAGGGCAGCTCGGCCGCGTGCTTGCCTTCGAACTCGAGGAACAGGCTCCCCGGCATCTTGCCGAGCACGTTGACCAGCACGTTGAGACGGCCGCGATGCGCCATGCCGATCACGATCTCCTGCACGCCGGCGCCGCCCGCGCGCTGGATCAGCTCGTCGATCGACGGGATCAGGCTCTCGCCGCCCTCCAGCGAGAAGCGCTTCTGCCCGACATAGCGGGTGTGCAGGTAGCGCTCGAGGTGCTCGGCCTCGGTGAGCTTCTGCAGCAGGCGGGTCTGCTCGTCGGGCCCCAGGCTGGGCACGGCGCGCACCGGCTCGACCCGCTCCTGGATCCACTGGCGCTGCGCGCGCTCGCCGATGAACATGTACTCGAAGCCGACGTTGCGGCAATACGTGTCGCGCAGCGCCTGGACCAGGTTGCGCAGCGTGGTTCTCTCCAGCCCGACGAACGAGCCTGCGTTCACCGTCTGGTCGAGATCGGCCTCCGACAGGTCGTAGTAGGCGGGCTCGAGCTCGGCGATCTGCGGCCGCGGCATGCGCTTGAGCGGGTCGACGGTAGCCCAGCGCGAGCCCGCGATGCGGTAGGCGGTCACCAGCAGCAGCGCCGCGACCTGCAGGCGCTCCGGGGTGACCGGCTCCGCCGGCAGCGTGCGCGCGACGCCGAATTCACCTCGTTTAGATCTTTGTATAAAAGATTGGACTACCGGGGCGTGCGCGACGTCCTTGGTCTGGCTGCCGGGCAGCAGCTGCACGCGGTCGAAGTACTCGCGCCATTGCTCCGGCACCGACCCGGGGTTGGCAAGGTACTTCTCGTAGAGCTCCTCGATGAACGGCGCATTGCCGCCGAACAGGTACGAGCTGGCGAGAAAGTCCTTCAGCATGCGGGCCTCACCTCTGGGCGATCGGCTTGACGTCGCGCTGCGTGGCGCCCTGGTAGAGCTGGCGCGGCCGGCCGATCTTGTACTCCGGATCCGAGATCATCTCCTGCCACTGCGCGATCCAGCCCACGGTGCGCGCGAGCGAGAAGATGCAGGTGAACATCGCCAGCGGGATGCCGAGCGCGCGCTGCACGATGCCCGAGTAGAAGTCGACGTTGGGATAGAGCTTGCGGGAGACGAAATAGTCGTCTTCCAGCGCGATCTTCTCCAGCGCCAGCGCGAGCTTGAACAGGCGGTCGTTGTGCAGCCCGAGCTCGTTCAGCACCTCGTGGCAGGTCTCGCGCATCAGCTTCGCGCGAGGGTCGTAGTTCTTGTATACGCGGTGGCCGAAGCCCATCAGGCGCACGCCCGAGTTCTTGTCCTTCGCCTTGCGGATGAATTCGCCGACTTTCGAGACGTCGCCGATTTCCTCCAGCATCTGGAGCGCCGCCTCGTTGGCGCCGCCGTGCGCCGGGCCCCAGAGCGAGGCGATGCCGGCGGCGATGCAGGCGTAGGGGTTGGCGCCCGAGGAGCCGCACAGCCGCACCGTGGAGGTGGAGGCGTTCTGCTCGTGGTCGGCGTGCAGGATGAAGATGCGGTCCAGCGCGCGCACCAGCACCTGGTTCACCTGGTACTCCTCGGCCGGGACCGCGAACATCATACTCATGAAGTTGGCGGTGTACGAGAGATCGTTGCGCGGATAGATGAACGGCTGGCCCACCGAGTACTTGTACGACATCGCCACGATGGTCGGCATCTTGGCGACCAGCCGGAAGGCGGAAATGACGCGGTGATGCGGATCGTTGATGTCGAGCGCGTCATGGTAGAACGCCGAGAGCGCGCCCACCACCCCCACCATCACCGCCATCGGGTGCGCGTCGCGGCGGAACCCCTGGTACAGGCGCGCGAGCTGCTCGTGCACCATGGTGTGGTGCATCACCATGTTGACGAACTCGTCCTTCTGGGCGTGGCTCGGCAGCTCGCCGTTCAGCAGCAGGTAGCTCACCTCGAGGAAGTCGCAGTGCTGGGCGAGCTGCTCGATCGGGTAGCCGCGGTACAGCAGCACGCCGGCGTCGCCGTCGATGTAGGTGATGGTCGAGCTGCAGCTCGCCGTCGACAGGAACCCGGGGTCGTAGGTGAAAATGCCCGCCTTGCCGTAGAGCGTGCGGATGTCGACGACCTCCGGCCCGACGCTTCCGTCGAGCACCGGGAACTCGAAGGTCCTGCCGTCGGGCAGCTTCAGCGTGGCGTTCTTTTCCATGATGCGGTCCTCGCTAGGCGGCGCGCACGCGCGCCACGACTTCCTTCAGGTGCGACGGGTAGCGCTCGCTGCGCCCGCTCACGATCTCCCAGAGCTCGGTGTCCGGGAGATCGAGCAGCTCCGAAAGCTCGGCGTCGCCGGGATGGCGCTCGAGGTAGCGCTCCAGCACCAGGTCCAGCTCGAGCAGCCCGCGCCGGCACTTCCACTTCAAGCGGCTTTTCGCGATGGCGTCAGTCAAACCGTTCGCCTGACCAGTAGATCCTTGATGTGGTTGATCGCCTTCGTCGGGTTGAGGTTCTTCGGGCAGACGTCGACGCAGTTCATTATGGTATGGCAGCGGAACAGGCGATACGGGTCCTCGAGGTTGTCGAGGCGCTCGCTGGTGGCGCGGTCGCGCGAATCGGCGATGAAGCGGTAGGCCTGAAGCAGCCCCGCCGGGCCGACGAACTTGTCCGGGTTCCACCACCACGAGGGGCACTGGGTCGAGCAGCAGGCGCACAGGATGCACTCGTACAGGCCGTTGAGCGCCTCGCGCTCCTCGGGGGACTGCAGCCGCTCGCGCTCCGGCGCCGGCTCGGGGTTCACGACGTAGGGCATCACCGAGTGGTACTGCTTGAAGAACTGCGTCATGTCGACGATCAGGTCGCGGATCACCGGCAGCCCGGGCAGCGGGCGGATCGTGACGTGCGCGGGCAGATCGGCGATCCTGGTGATGCAGGCGAGCCGGTTCTTGCCGTTGATGTTGAAGGCGTCCGAGCCGCACACCCCCTCGCGGCAGGAGCGCCGGAACGACAGCGAGTCGTCCTGCGCCTTGGCCTTCACCATCGCGTCGAGCAGCATGCGATCGCCCGCGTCCAGCGCGACCTCGTAGTCCTGAAGATAGGGCTTCGTGTCCTTCTCGGGGTCGTACCGGTAGATGGAAAGCTTCATCAATAGGTCCTGACCTTGGGCTGCATGGTTTCGACCGACAGCGGCTTGAGGTGCACCGGCTTGTACTCCAGGCGGTTGGCTTCCTTGTACCACAGCGTGTGCTTCATCCAGTTGGCGTCGTCGCGCTCCGGGAAGTCGCTGCGCGCCTGGGCGCCGCGGCTTTCCTTGCGCGCCTCGGCCGACACGATGGTCGCCATGGCGGTCTCGACCAGGTTGTCGAGCTCGAGGGCCTCGACGCGGGCGGTGTTGAACGTCTTCGACTTGTCCGCGATGAACGTCCTCAGGCTTCTTTGCTGGATCTGCCGGATCCTCTCGACCCCCTTCTCCAGGTCGTCGGGGAAGCGGAACACCCCGCAGTGCGCCTGCATCGTGCGGCGCAGCTCGTTGAGCACGTCGGCGACGCGCTCTCCCGAGGAAGCCGCGTCCAGGCGCGCAAGACGCGCGCGCGAGAGGTCGCCCGCGTCCCTGGGGAGCGCGCGGTGCGGGCTGGGCTGGCCGCGCATGTCCTTGATCACCTGCTCCCCCGATGCCTTGCCGAACACCAGCAGGTCGAGCAGCGAGTTGGTGCCCAGGCGGTTCGCGCCGTGCACCGAGACGCAGGCGCACTCGCCGGCGGCATACAGCCCGGGCACGATCGCCTCCTTGCTCGCCCCCTCGGGCGCCACCACCTGGCCCATGTAGTTGCTCGGGATGCCGCCCATCATGTAGTGCGCCGTGGGCACCACCGGGATCGGCTCGCGTACCGGGTCCGCGTTCGCGAACTTGATCGAGATCTCGCGGATTCCGGGCAGGCGCTGGTTGATCACCTCCGGACCGAGGTGATCGAGCTTGAGCATCAGGTGATCGCCGTCGGGTCCGCAGCCGCGGCCTTCCTTGATCTCGGTGGTCATGGCGCGGGACACCACGTCGCGGCTCGCCAGGTCCTTCGCACTGGGGGCGTAGCGCTCCATGAAGCGCTCGCCATCCTTGTTGAGGAGGTACCCGCCCTCCCCGCGCACGCCTTCGGTGATCAGGATGCCCGCGCCGTACACGCCGGTGGGATGGAACTGGTAGAACTCCATGTCCTGGAGCGGCAGGCCGGCCCTTGCGACCATGCCGAGCCCGTCGCCGGTGTTGATGAAGGCGTTGGTCGAGCTGAAGAAGATGCGCCCGGCGCCGCCGGTCGCGAGCAGCACCGCCTTCGCCTGCAGCAGGAACATCTCGCCGGTCTCCATCTCCAGGGCGGTGACCCCGACCACCGCTCCGTCCTGCGGGTCGCAGACCAGATCGAGCGCCATCCATTCGACCAGGAACTGGGTGTTGGTCCGGACGTTCTGCTGGTAGAGGGTGTGCAGCATGGCGTGGCCGGTGCGGTCGGCCGCGGCGCAGGCGCGCATCGCCATCTTGGCGCTGCCGTAGCTCTGGGTGTGGCCGCCGAAGGGCCGCTGGTAGATCTTGCCGTTCTCCAGCCGGTCGAACGGCATTCCCATGTGCTCGAGCTCGACCACCACCTCGACCGCGCGGCGGCACATGTACTCGATGGCGTCCTGGTCGCCGAGGTAGTCCGACCCCTTGACCGTGTCGTACATGTGCCAGTGCCAGTTGTCCTCGGTGGAGTTGGCGAGCGGCGCGGCGATCCCGCCCTGCGCCGCGACCGTGTGCGAGCGCGTCGGGAACACCTTTGACAGCACCGCCACCTTCTGGTTGGCGCGAGACAGCTCGAGCGCGGCGCGCATGCCGGCGCCGCCGGCGCCGACCACGATCGCATCGAACCTGCGCACCGCGACAGCCGCGCTCATCGCCAAAGAATCTCCACGCTCCAGCCGAGGTAGGCGGCGAGCACCAGCGCCACCAGCACGTGCAGCGCGAGGCGCAGCCCGTCGGGCTTGACGTAGTCCATGAAAATGTCGCGCACGCCGACCCAGGCGTGCCAGGCGAGGCTCACCGCGAACAGCAGCGTGGCCACCCGCATCCAGCCCTGGGCGAAGAGCGCCTGCCATGCGCCGTAAGTCGCCGGTGCGTCGCGCAGGAATACCACCAGAAGAATGACGGTGTAGAGCGCCATGAACACGGCGGTGATGCGCTGCGCGAGCCAGCTGCCCGTGCCCTGGTGCGCGCCCACCACGATGCGCTTCACCACAGCAGGAACGCGAAGAAGACGGTGGTCGCCAGGCTGACCGCGAGCACCAGCATGCTCGAGGCGCGCGCCGGGCGAAGCTCGATGCCGCGGTTCAGGTCGAGCAGCAGGAAGCGCACGCCGGCGCAGAAATGGTGGCAGTAGGCCCAGACGAACGCGAGCAGCCCCAGCTTGGCGAGCGGAAGCTCGAGGTAGGCCTTGATCCTCTCGAAGTCCTGCGCCGAGGCGAGGCTCGAGTCGAGCAGGTAGAGAGCCCACGCGGTGAACGGGAAGAACAGCAGCGCCCCCGAGACCCGGTGGAGGATCGAAACCCAGCCCGGCAGCGGCAGGCGGATCTCGAACAGCAGCGCCGAAAGGCTGAGGTACTTCGGACGCAGCTTTTTCGCGGTCGCGCTCGACATGGGAGTGACCCGGTCCCTACGTCCGGGCAATGGCAATTATAATGAATTCGGTTTCACGTTCCCTCTGGCGGAGTCCAAATGCCCAAAGCACCCGTTCGCGTCGCCGTCACCGGCGCCGCAGGCCAGATCGGCTACTCGCTGCTGTTTCGCATTGCGGCCGGCGAAATGCTCGGCGCCGATCAGCCGGTGATCCTGCAGATGCTCGAGATCCCGGACGAGAAGGCGCAGAAGGCGCTGCGCGGCGTGATGATGGAGCTCGAGGACTGCGCGTTTGCGCTGCTGCAGGGCATGGTCGCGGCCTCCGATCCGACGGTCGCCTTCAAGGACGTGCAGATCGCGCTGCTCGTCGGCGCGCGCCCGCGCGGGCCGGGCATGGAGAGGAAGGACCTGCTCGAGGCGAACGGCAAGATCTTCGCGCCGCAGGGCCAGGCGCTCGAGCGCGTCGCGAGCCGCGACGTGAAGGTGCTGGTGGTCGGCAACCCGGCGAACACCAACTGCCTGATCGCCATGAAGAACGCGCCGGGACTGAAGCCCTCGCAGTTCACCGCCATGATGCGCCTGGACCACAACAGGGCCGTTTCACAGGTGGCAAGGAAGATCTCGAAGCCGGTCACGGCCATCCGGAAAATCACCGTCTGGGGAAACCACTCCGCGACGCAGTACCCGGACCTGTTCCAG
>DATKAX010000084.1:0-7952 GCA_035514595.1 Burkholderiales bacterium | reverse complement strand
GCGCTGCTCCTCGGCCCGCGGCTCATGGTGCCGGTGGCGCTGCTGCTCGAGGGAATCGCCGCCCTGCCGATGGTGTGGGAGACCCGGCGGCTGGTGCGCTGGCGCGTGATTGGACCGATCATTGTCGCCGCCTTCACCACGGTGCCGATCGGCGGTTACGTGCTCGTCAGCGCAGATCCGCAATCCCTGCGACGCGCGATCGCGGCGACCGTGATCGTGTTCGCCCTGCTGCTCCTGTGGGGCTGGCGCTATGCCGGCCCCCAGCGCCTCGGCACTTCGGTCGGCCTGGGCGGCCTGAGCGGCGTGATGATCGGGGCCACGAGCGTCGGCGCGCCCCCCGTGATCCTGTACCTGCTCTCCGGGCCCGATCCGGTCGACACGACACGCGCCAACCTCACGCTGTTCCTCGCGGCGAGCTCGCTCGGCTGCCTCGTCATGCTGTGGTGGCAGGGAGTCCTGAGCGGCACCGCGGTCGGCCTCGCCGCGCTCGTCGCGCCGGGCTACTACGGTGGCCTGCTCGCCGGCACGCGCCTGTTCGCCCGCTTCAACGATACGACCTTCCGGCGCTTCACGCTGTTGCTGCTGGTCGCCGTGTCGACCTTGATTCTTCTCGCATAGGAGCTCTCGCGTGCGGCTACAGGGAAAGTCGGCCATCGTCACCGGCGCGGCGAGCGGCATCGGCGCAGAGATCGCCCGCGTGTTCGCCTCGGCGGGGGCGAAAGTGTGCCTCGCCGACATCGACAGCGCGGCCGCGGCCAAGACTTCGTCGGGCATTTCGAATTCAATCGCGCTGCGCATGGACGTTTCCCGGGAGGACGACGTCGAGCACGGCGTCGAGGAGGCGGCGCGCGCGCTCGGCAGCATCGACATCTTGGTAAGCAACGCCGGCGTGCAGCACCTCGACACCATCGCCGACGTCTCGTTTGCCGATTGGAAACGGATTCTCGCCGTTCACCTCGACGGCGGCTTTCTCACCACGCGCGCCTGCCTGCGCCGCATGATTGCGCAGGGACGCGGGGGCACGGTGATCCTCATGGGCTCGGTGCATTCGAAGGAGGCCTCGGTGCAGAAAGGGCCCTACGTGGTGGCGAAGCACGGCCTGCTCGGCCTGGCGCGCGTGGTGGCGAAGGAGGGCGCGCCGCACGGCATCCGCGCCAACGTGATCTGCCCCGGATTCGTGCGCACGCCGTTGGTCGAGCGGCAGATTCCCCAGCTGGCGAAAGAATTGGGAACAAGTGAAGAAGCCGTGGTACGAGACGTAATGCTGCGCGCCACGGTCGACGGCGAGTTCACCACCGTCGCCGACGTCGCCCAGGTGGCGCTATTCCTTGCTGCCTTTCCGAGCAACGCGCTGACGGGACAATCGATGGTTGTCAGCCATGGCTGGCACATGTCTTAGGAATCCAGAATCGAGGCCATCGCGCCCGTTTCAGGTGTTTCGCCGCTCGAGGCGGCGGGCGCCGGCTAGCGCCTCGGCGTACGCATCGACGAGCAAGCGCGCGGCGATGAACGAGGTATGATCGGCGTGGGGGGATCCCGAGAACCTGCCTGCGCGCCTGCGTGGAAGCGAAGCTGGCCGATCCGCGGGCGCTGGTCGAGGTCATCGTGATCGCCGCCCAATAGCGCCCTTGAGTAATGAGAATCCAGCTTGTCTCGGAGCAGCCATACCCGATGACACCGCACCGACCGGGCAGGTCTCCTTCCAGGCTCGTCGCTTGGGCGCTGACAGCCAGCCTGGTGGCGCTGCTGTCGTTCTCCCTCAACGTCCTGTACGGAAGGTTCGCCCCGTTCTTCGGCTGGGACGCGAGCCTGCGCCTGGCCAGCGTGCCCGAGTTCTGGCTGCTCTTCGCCTCGGCAGCCTTTTTCGCAGTCGCCGCGCTGGCGGCGGAACGCCAGGCCGGTGGCTACCCGCCGCCTGCCCCCACAAACTAGGAGGAAAGCAACCATGAGAAACGACAAGGGTCTCACCGACGCCGAAACGCCCGACTCGCTGGCGCGCCGGCGCTTTTTCGAGTTATGCGGAAAGTACGGCTTTACCGCGGCAACGGTCGCATCGGCAGGCGGACTGCTGCTCTCCAGGCAGGCTTCCGCGCAGACCGCAAACGAGGAACGCGACCGGCAGCGCGCGGCGAAAGTCACGATGACGCTCGCCACCGAGTACCGCATCGGCGCCACACGCTGGTATCCGCTGATGCAGCTCAACCTCAAGGAGAACATTCAGAACGCGACCAACGGATATGTGTACGTGCGCCTGGCTCCGGCCGGGCAGCTCGGCATGGGCGCGGCGCTGGCACAGGGCGTCCAGAGCAATACGATCCAGGCGGCGCAGCATTCCATCTCGAACTTCTCCCCGTTCGCACCGGAGGTGGACCTCATCAATATTCCCTACTGGTGCGGCCACAATCAGGAGTTCGTCAACCTGGTCACGTCGGATGCCTGGAAGCGCGTGGTCCACGCCAAGGCTGAGGAGCGTGGCTTCAAGATCCTGCTGTACCTGGTGCTTGACCCCCGTACCGTGGCCGCCCGCAAGGGGTTGCAGAAGGCTCCGCTCAAGACACCTTCAGACCTGCGCGGCATCAAGTTCCGGGTGCCGGCCTCCAAGATCCTGCAGCAGTTCTACACGCTCGCCGGTGCCAATCCGACGCCTGTCGCCTGGGGCGAGACGCCCTCGGCGATCCAGCAGGGCGTGGCCGACGCGCTCGACCCCGCCGTGGTGGCGCTCTATTCCAACGGGTTCAAGGACATGCTGTCCTGGATCACCTTCAACAAACCGGTGCCGGACTCGCAGGTCTATTCCTGCAACCTGAAGTGGTTCCGAGGCCTGCCACCCAAAGTGCAGGAGGGAATCGATTTCGCGAGCGAGGTCACCTTCCAGCAGAACCTTGCGCAGGTGCCGGCGTCGCGGGCGTATGCCATGGCGGAAATGGCCGCCGCGGGAGTGCAGTTCTACACGCCCACCAAAGGTGAGCTGAACCAGTGGGTCGAGGCATGCGGGGCGCAGCGCCCGGAGTGGAACGGCATCAAGGTGCAGCTCGCCGGTTCCATCGCCAGCTTCGAGCGCATGCGCGAAGCCGCCCGGACCCGTGCAAGGTATTACGTCCACGACGTCTGATCGCTGATTCAAGATGCCGGGAGACGGGTTTCCTGCCGTCTCCCGCATCGTCGTCGACGGATCGTTTCCGGCGCAATCATCCATGAAGAAGCTCCTCCTCACCATCGACCGGGACGGCGAACGCTGGCTGCTCCTGGTGCTCTACATCTATATCGTCGCGGTCATCTTCGTCGAAGTGGCGCGGCGCTTCGTGCTGGACTTCTCCTCCATATGGGGCGAGGAAACCGCGCGCTACGCCTTCATCTACCTGGTATGGATCGGAGCGGCCGCGGCAGTGCGCGACCGCGCGCACATCCGCATCGATGTGCTGCTCACCTTCCTGCCTCCGAGGGCGCGTACCGCCATATTCCTGCTCGGCGACGTTCTCATGGGCGTGCTCGCGACGGTCATCCTGTACCTGTCGATCGGCCCGTTCCTGGGCTCCATCCAGTACGGATCCGTCATCGAGGGACTGCGTGTCCTGCGGGCATGGGTGCTGTTCGCGGTGCTGTTCGGCTTTGCGCTCCTGCTGTTCCGGGTGGTGCAGTCGATCGTGTGCGACCTCTCCGACCTGCGCGCGGGCCGGCCGCCACGGGTGGGGCGCAAGCTGTTCGACTGAGATAAGTTTCTTGCATGTACATACCTGAGGCATTCGCAGCTTCTGATGTCGGTTGGCAGGTGCTGGGCCCGCTGCTGCTGATGCTGGCGCTGTTCGCGTTTGCCGTGCCCGTCTGGGTGTCCCTCGGCATCACTGCGCTGCTGATGCTTTGGCTTACCGGCGCACTGCCGCTCGGGCTGATCGGGGAGTCGGTGTTTCACGGCCTCGACGCCTTCGCGCTGATCGCGATTCCGCTGTTTGTCCTGACCGGCGACGTGCTGGTGCGCACGGGCCTGTCGATCAAGCTGCTCGGAATCGCGGAAGCGACGATGGGCAGCGTGAGATCCGGACTCGGCACCTCCACGGTGCTGGGCTGCGGTTTCTTCTCCTGTATCTCCGGCTCGGACGCCGCCGGCGCCGCCGCGGTGGGACGCATCGCCATCAAGCGTCTCATCGAGAGCGGCTATTCTCCGGCGTATGCCTGCGCGCTGGTCGCCTCCGGCGCCTGTACCGGCATCCTCATCCCGCCCTCGATCGCCTACATCATCATAGGCATGGTGCTCGGCATCTCGACTTCGACGCTGTTCCTGGCAGCCGTGGTGCCCGGCGTACTCATCATGACCTCCATCATGATCACCAACGCTGTCATGAATCGGCTGAACGGCTATGAGCGCGCGCGAGGCCGCTTCGACTTCCGGCATTGGCTGCGGGCGGTATGGGACGGGCGCTATGCCTTGCTGGTGCCGTCCATCATTTTCGGGGGGATCTATTCAGGCGTCTTCACCCCTACCGAGGCGGCTGCGGTAGCGGTGGTGACGACGATTGCCGTAGGGCTGTTTCAGGGCACCTTCACCCTCAAGGACTTTCCGCGCACGCTGGAGGGATCGGCCAAGGTCTGCGGCGTCATCGTGCCCATCATCGCTGTGGCGTTGCCGCTGGCGCAGGTGTTCGCCATCAACGACGTCCCGCAGAGTCTCATTGCGTCGGTGACCGCAGTAACCGGGGATCCGACTCTCATCATTCTGATGATGGTGGGCGCCTTCATCGTCGCCGGCCTGGTCATGGAAAGCACGCCCAACATCGTCATCCTGGCCCCGATCATGCTGCCCCTGGCCCAAGAGATCGGCATGAACGACATTCACTTCTGCATCCTCATGGTCACATCCCTGGGCATCGGCTTCATTACACCGCCGCTCGGATTGAACCTCTTCGTGATCTCGGGCATCACCGGCCAGTCGGTGCTATCCATCGCCGCCAAGGCCTTTCCTTTCGTGCTCGCGATGCTCGTGGTGGTGATGCTGCTCGCCTTCGTTCCCGAGTTGTCTCTGTTCCTCCTCGACTGACCCGGGCGGCCGCCACCGGCACTGGCCCGGCGAGCGCCATCGCGAGCCCGCTCTCGTCGTACTGCTGGCATGGCTGGCACATATCCTAGGGAATCAAGGTCGAAGCCATGGCGCTCGCGGCGCGGCGCAGCACCGGCAGGTAGCCGAGCGCACGCGCGAGCGGCATCCGCGACGCGGGCGCTTGCACAGCGACCGCCGCGCAGGCGCGCTTGTTTCCGAGCACCGGGACCGCGACGCATACCAACCCGGCATGGAACTCTTCGTTGTCGGTGGCGTGGCGCCTGGCGCGGATGCGCGCCAGCTCGGCGGCGAGGCACTTTGCGTCCGTGATGGTGCTTTCCGTGTAGCGCGTAAGCCCGAGCTGCGCGCTCAGGCGCTCCCGAGAGGCCTTTGGCAACAGCGCGAGCAGCAGCTTGCCGCTCGCGGTGCAGTGCAGCGGCACGTGCGAGCCCGAGGTGAGGGTCATGCGCAGCGGCCATGCGGCCTCGACGCGGTCGACGTAAACCACCTGGGCGCCGTCGAGCATGGTGAAGTTGCAGGTCTCGCCGATTTCCTCGACCAGACGCGACAGGATCGCGCGCCGCTCGGCGCGCAGGCTGCCGTTGAGCATGATGCTGCGCCCCAGCACGGCGAGCCGCGGGCCCGGCGCGTAGCGCCGCGCCCCGGGCTCGCGGATCACCAGCCCCGCCGATGCCAGCATGCCGAGCATGCGGTAGAGCGTGGGCTTGGGCAGGCGCACCATGCCGCTCAGCTCGGCGAGCGCCGCCGGCCGCTCCGCCGCGACCAGCGCTTCGAGCACCGAGACCGCCCGCAGCGTGGCCGGAACGCTGTCTTCCTTGCGTGGCATGGCGCGAGATTATCATTTTCTAGAACGGGACCTGTGAGAAACTGAGGCGTCTTCCCTCTCGAGATCTTCCCATGACCGACATCGCCGAAGTGAAACGCGCGGCAGTCACCGGCCGGCAGCGCATGACGCCGTCCGAAGCGCTGGTGGAAACGCTCGTCGCCCAGGGCGTGAGGAACGTATTCGGCATCGTGGGCTCCGCCTACATGGATGCGCTGGACCTGTTTCCCGCGGCCGGCATCCGCTTCATCCCGACCGTGCACGAGCAGGGCGCGGCGCACATGGCCGACGGCTACTACCGCGTCAGCGGCAAGCACGGCGTATGCATCGGGCAGAACGGGCCGGGCATCACCAATTTCGTGACCGCGATCGCGGCGGCGTACTGGGCGCACAGCGCGGTGGTGGCGATCACGCCGGAGACGGGCTCGATGGCGATCGGCCTGGGCGGCTTCCAGGAAACCGACCAGCTGCCGATCTTCTCGAAGATCACCAAGTACCAGGCGCACGTGAACAATGCGGCGCGCATGGCGGAGCTGACCGCGCGCGCCTTCGACCGCGCGATCCTCGAGATGGGCCCGACCCAGCTCAACGTGCCGCGCGATTTCCTCTACGGCGAGATCGAGTGCGAGGTGCCGCAGCCGATCCGGGTCGAGCGCGGCCCCGGCGGCGGCGCGAGCCTCGATGCGGCGGCTGAGGCGCTGGCGAACGCGAAGTTCCCGGTGATCATCGCCGGCGGCGGGGTGATCGCCGCGGGCGGCGTCGAGGCCTGCGTCGCGCTCGCCGAGGCGCTGGACGCCCCGGTGTGCAATTCCTACCTGCACAACGACTCCTTCCCGGCGGGCCACCGGCTTTGGTGCGGTCCGCTCGGCTACCACGGCTCCAAGGCCGCGATGAAGGTGCTCGCCAGGGCCGACGTGGTGCTGGCCCTCGGTTCGCGGCTCGGGCCGTTCGGCGTGCTGCCGCAGTATGGCTTCGACTACTGGCCGGCGAACGCGAAGCTGGTGCAGGTGGATGCCGACGCGAGAGTGCTGGGTCTGGTGAAGAAGACCTCGGTCACGGTGAACGGCGACGCACGCGAGGCGGCGCAGGCGCTGGTGGCGCGCCTCAAGGGTCGGAGCCTCGCCGGCGCCGCCGGCCGCGCGGAGCGGCTCGGCATCGTCAAGGCGGAGAAGGAGGCCTGGGCGAAGGAGCTCGCGGGCTGGGACCACGAGACCGACGCCTGGAGCCTCGAAGTCGCGAAGGGATCGAAGTACATGCACCCGCGCCAGGTGCTGCGCGAGCTGGCGAAGGCGATACCCGAGGACGCGATGGTGTCGACCGACATCGGCAACATCTGCCAGATCGCCAACAGCTACCTCAGGTTCGAGCGGCCGCGCAGCATGTTCGGCGCGATGATGTTCGGCAACTGCGGGTACGCCTTCCCGACCATGATCGGCTGCAAGGTCGGCGCGCCCGAGCGCACGGCGATCGCCTACGTCGGCGACGGCGCCTGGGGCATGAGCTTCGGCGAGATCCTCACCTGCGTGCGCGAGAAGATTCCCGTGACCGCGGTGGTGTTCAACAACGAGCAGTGGGGCGCGGAGAAGAAGAATCACGTCGACTTCTATTCGAACCGCTTCCTCGGCGTGAACCTCGAGAACCCGAGCTTCGCGGCGATAGCAAAAGCGATGGGCGCGGAAGGTTTGAGAATCGAGACCCTTTCGGATGTGGGACCGGGACTGCGCGATGCCTGCAAGGCGCAGAAGGACGGCAAGACCACCATCGTCGAGCTGATGTGCACGCGCGAGCTGGGCGACCCGTTCCGCAGGGACGCGCTCAAAAAGCCGCACCGCCTGCTCGAGAAGTACAAGGCGTACTCGGCTACCTGAAGATCAAACGAGGAGGAGGATGACCATGTCGAAGCGAACTGCAGTTGCGCTGCTTGCGTTTGCCGGCGCCAGCCTGACGCTGCCGGCGCTGGCCCAGATGGAAAAGCCCCGCGGCTTCCCGGAGCGGCCGCTGACCATCGTCGTGCCCTACGGGCCCGGCGGCGGCTCCGACCGGGTGTCGCGGGCCCTGGCGCCGGCGATGCAGCAA
>DATKAX010000083.1:0-3420 GCA_035514595.1 Burkholderiales bacterium | reverse complement strand
CACCGCGCGCACCGCCGCGTTCATGCCGGGCGCGTCGCCGCCGCTCGTCAGGACTGCAATCTTTTTCAAGCCGGGCATTCTAATGCTCGATGGCGAAGTCGTTGAAGCAGCTGCGCCAGGAGGCGAAGGGCTGCCAGGACTTCATCAACCGCGCCCTGGCCGGCGAGAAGGGCGTCGGTTCGGCCCCCTGACAAGGGGGCCGTGAGCCGAAGGCGAGCGGGAGGGTTGATTTTTGAGGCTGTAAAAAGCAACCCCCCGCTCGCGAAAAGCACGCTCGCGTCCCCCCTTATCAGGGGGGCGGCAGAAGAACCTAAGGCCATAGCATGGCGGCGCCGCGCACGCCGCTCGCGTCGCCGTGCGCCGCCGGCACGATCGGCGTCGAGAAATTCGCCGTATATACGTACTTCGGCATGAGCTGCGGCACGCTCGCGTAGATGCGGCCTTCCTTCGATACGCCGCCGCCGACCACGATGACCTCCGGATCGAGGAAGTTCACCACCAGCGAGAACGCGCGCGCCAGGCGGTCGGCGTAGAGCGCCATGGCGCTCTCTTCGCCGCGCGCGCTCTTCTCGCGCGCGAATGCCGGCCCCGACACGAACTGCTCGATGCAGCCCGGGCGGCCGCAGTTGCACATCGGCCCGGGATATTCCTCGAGCGTCATCCAGGGCAGCGGCGTGTGGCCCCATTCGCCGGCGATGCCGTGGATGCCGTTCAGCACGCGGCCGCCGGCCACGATGCCGCCGCCCACGCCGGTGCCGAGGATCGCGCCGAACACGACGTCGGCGCCGCGCGCCGCGCCGTCGACCGCCTCGGAGAGCGCGAAGCAGTTCGCATCGTTCGCGAAGCGAAGCTCCCTGCCGAGCTTCGCCTCGAGGTCCTGCTTGAGCCTGCGTCCGTTGAAGGGCGTGTTGTAGGCGTTCACCACCCGGCCGCTTTGCGGCGCGATGGTGCCGGGCATGCCCACGCCCACGCTGCAGCGCTCGCCGGCGCGGCGCTCGGCCTCGGCGATCAGCCCCGCGAGCGCTTCGAGCGCCACGTCGTAGCCGGCATGCGGCGTAGGCACGCGGTTGCGGAACAGCTCGCGCCCCGCCGCGTCGAGCGCCACCACCTCCATCTTGGTGCCGCCGAGATCGACCCCGAGCCGCATCCTCTAGAGCGCGGCCTCCGCCTTGCGGCGCGCGGCGCGCGCCCGCGCCATGACGCGCCGGCGGTGGCGCATGCGCGCGGCGTCGACCAGCATGCGCCCGGCCCAGCGGTAGACGTTGAACTCCTGCACCAGGCTCCGCATGCTGCGCATGCGCGCGCGCTGCTCGTCCGGCGGCATGGTGAGCGCGAGGTGCAGCGCGGCCGCGGTCTGCTCGATGTCGTAGGGATTCACGATCAGCGCCTCGGCGAGCTCGCGCGAGGCGCCGGCGAACTGCGACAGGATCAGCACCCCGCCCTCGTCGTCGCGCGCGGCGACGAACTCCTTGGCCACCAGGTTCATGCCGTCGTGCAGGCTCGAGACGTAGCACAGGTCGGCCGCGCGGTAGAGCGCGTATACCTGCGCGGCGTCGTGGTGCTCGATCTTGAGCACGATCGGCGTGTATCCCGGCCGGCCGAAGCGCTCGTTGATGCGGCTCGCGAGCTCCCTCACCCGGGCTTCGAGGTTCTGGTACTCGTCGATCGAGGAGCGCGAGGGCGCCGCGACCTGCAGGAAGGAGAACGCGCCGACCCAGCGCGGCTCGAGCTCGAGCAGGCGCTCGATGGCGTGGAAGCGCTCCAGGATTCCCTTGGTGTAGTCCAGGCGATCCACGCCCACGCCCAGGCGCAGGTCCGGCGCGAGCCCGAGCTGCTCGCGCACCCGGCTGCGGCATTCGGGCACCGGCGCCTGCACCTGCAGCGCCGCCGGCGGCCATTCGATCGAGATCGGGTAGCGGCGCACTTCGGTGGTGTCGCCGCCGTAGGAGATGGAGAAGCTCTCGCGGTCGACGCGCGCCTCGAGGAAGCGGTCCACGGTGTCGAAGAAGTTGTTGCAGTGGAACTGGGTGTGGAAGCCGAGGATCGAGGAGCCGAGCAGGCCCTCGAGCACCTCCTCGCGCCAGGGCAGGATGCCGAAGGCCTCGGGGTTCGGCCAGGGAATGTGCCAGAAGGTGATGATGGTGGCGCGCGGCAGGCGCTCGCGCACCATCCGCGGCAGCAGCGCGAAGTGGTAGTCCTGCACCAGGATGATCGGGTCCTCGGTGCGCGCCTCGTCGGCGACGACGTCGGCGAAGCGCCGGTTCACCGTCTGGTAATGCTCCCAGTCGGGCGCGCGGAAGCTCGGCCGGGTATGCGCGATGTGGCACAGCGGCCACAGGCCTTCGTTCGAGAACCCGTAGTAGTAGCCCGCCTCCTCCTCCGGCGATAGCCAGACGCGGCGGATGCGGTAGGCCGGGTGCTCCGGGGGCACCATCACGTGGTCGTTCCCGTCGACGGTGTCGCGGTCGGCGGAGCCGGCGCCGTGCGCGATCCAGGTTCCCGAGCAGGCGCGCACGATCGGCTCGAGCGCCGTCACCAGCCCGCTCGCCGGGCGCTGGATCTCGATCACGTTGTCCTTGCGCCGCGTGTGAATGTAGGGCTCGCGGTTGGACACGATCAGCACCTCGTCGCCCTTCAGGTCCTGGCGCAGGATGCGGCGCAGCGCCTCGGGTCCCCAGGTGGTCTGGCTCTCGTCGCGCGCATGGCGCTCGGCCTGCAGGTCGTTCACCAGCGTCTGCAGGTCGCGCGCGATCGGCCGCAGCTCGGGCGCGGTGCCCTTCAGCGCGAACGGCGAGCGCAGCAGCGTCTGCCCGGAGAGCAGCGCCTTCATCCCGGCGACCCAGCCGCGCCAGCTGATCTCGGCGATCACCACCGTGATGAGCGCCACCACCGCGGCGATCGCCGCGAAGAGGTAGAGCACGTACTTCTTGGTGTCGTCGCTGCGCCGTTGCACGAAGCTCATGTCGTGCACGATCATCAGCTCGCCGAGCGTGCTTTCCTCCCCGAAGACCGGATGCGCCGAGACGTGCAACGGGCCGTCGGGAAGCTGCAGCACCCAGTTGCGCGGCTCGGCAGTCTCCGCGGCGGTGCAGCGCACCGCATCGGGGAACGCCGGGGTCGAGTACACCAGGCGCTCGGCCGGGTTGCACAGGCCGAGCGCGAAGATGCGCTCGCCCTGCCGGATGCGCTCGAAATAGCGCAGCACGCGCACCCTCGCGCCGCGCGGCGAGGCGAGCAGCTCGGCGAGCGGCTCCTGCGCGGCCTGGGCGATGAGCGCGCCGCGCGAGTCGAGGTCGCGCACGAACCACTGGAAGGTGAGGCGGTCGACGAGCGGCACCACCGCGTAGGCGATGGCGGCCAACGCGATTCCAAGGGGCACGACAAAGCGCAGCGACAGCCGCATTCGTCTCCTTCGACGCC
>DATKAX010000082.1:0-3442 GCA_035514595.1 Burkholderiales bacterium | reverse complement strand
CGGTTGCGCTCCACGTCCGCGGCAATCTTGGCCGGGTCGAAGCCATGCATGCGGTGGGTATGGGTATGGAGCTGGATATCGAATCCGTCCGCGTGCGCGCCGCGGATCTCCTCTTCGGTCATCAGGTCGAAGCGGCGGTCGGCAATCACGGTTTCCAGGTCGAACGCAAACAGCGAGGCGATTCGCGCCACCTCTGCCTTGCGCGCATCCAGGTGCGGCAGAGCGTCGATGCGCGCGGACAGCATCTCGGCCAATTGCGAGCGATTCGCCCGGCTCGCCTGAAGCGCCGCCTGCGGATCGTCGGGAAAAAGCTGTGCCGGCTCGGGTAGCGCCGCCGCCCGCGTGACCATGTACCCGATCAGGACGTTGAGCACTGGAGTGCGCGCCGCCACGTAGTACGTAGTGACATACACGGTTGCAGGCAGTCCGTGCTGCCGTAGCACCGGAAGCATGCGGGCGTAAGTGCTGTGCCAGGCGTCGTCGATCGTGATGGCGACCGCGCAGTCCGGAAGCGTTCCATTGCGCAGGCGCTCCAGCGCCTCGTTCAGGGGAAGGACCGGATAACCGAGTCGGCCGAGAAGCTTGATTCGCCGCTCGAAGCGCTCCCCGCTCATGTACAGGCAGTCGCCGTAATGCGGCTGCCCGCCCAGCCAGACACCGTGATAGCACAGCAGCCGCAGCCGGTCCCGCGTGAGCCGTCGGCTGAGCGCAAACAGCCCCACGGCCTTGGCAAGGTAGAGAGCGAGTTGCTTCACGAAGGCGAACTGCCCCGTGCGTAGTGGCGAAGGATGTCGGCGCGCGCCCATACCATGAGATAGCTCGTCGGCTGATAGTCGCCGGTTTGGTGCAATCGGCGCCGCGTTTCCGAGCGCACCAGCGCGCCGGCCACATCCTCCGGCCTCGAGCCGACGCGCAGGAAAATCGCGCCCTGACGCGCCGGCACGTCGTGCAGGTAGGCGAGCTTCGGGCTGATGCGGCCCAGCCCGGGGTCGTAATACCAGCTCGCGCCGATCAACCCTTTGCTGTCGGGCCATAGCTCCAGCAGGCGCGCTACCAGCCGCAGGCAGCGTTCACGGCCGGCCGGATCGAAATGCTCCAGCATCGCGAGATGCACGTGGTTTTCCAGAAAGGGCCGCACGCCGCCCGCCCTCAGCAGGTACGACGCCGCCCGGACCAGGCGCGTCAGCCTCTGGCGTGCCACCACGCGCCTCGGCACGCCGGAATGCCGATAAACCAGATGCGAAATGCAGGGGATGAGGACCTGCCGTGCGATGGCCAGGTCCTTGAGAAACACGTCGTTCGAGAGCGATGCCCGCCAGCTCTGCGGCGCGGCGGCGCGCTCCAGCATGCGCCTTAGACTGGTTTCGAACTGCGCGCGGAACTCTTCGGCGAGGCCCGAGGCTGCGAAGCGGCGTTCGAAGTCCTCGGCAAGCTCGACCAGCAGAAGCTGCAGAAAATCTGACAAAGCGTCGGCTCCGAGCCCGGCGTTCAGGCGCTGGCAGATGCGGACGAAGCTTTCCGGTAGATGGCCGTATCCGCGGAAAGGATCGCTTGCTTCGAACGCCGGCAGCAGGCTGGCCGCAGGGTGCTCGCGACTGGCCTGCCCCAGTGCCGGCGTGCGCTCGAACAGCCGTTCCCGCACGCTTCGCGCCCGTTGCACCATCGTCGGTGCGTCGCGTGTGTTGCTTTCCTGGGCGTGCATTGGGTCTTCCAAGAATAGCGTCAAAAGATCGGCGCTGCACGACCTGCCTCAGGGTTATGATTCGCAAAACCCATGAATGACGAAACGCAGCAACCCCGGCTCAGGCTACTTCTCGCGGCAATGGCCATGCTCGTCGCGTCCGCGGCCGTGGCGCAACCCGGGGAAGGCGCAAACAGTCTGCGCGACTTGCGCCCCGGTGAATGGCGTGAGCTGCCGAATACCAGTATGCGCTCGGTCTTTCCCCGTCGCGAGCAGACCACTTGGGGCGTCATCGGGCCGAGGGCGGTGGTCGGAGCCTGGGGCGGGGCGGCGTTCGATACCAAACGAAACGCCTTCGTGTTCAACGGCGGCGGCCACAGCGACTACGGTGGCAACGAAGTGTATGCGTTCTTCCTGGAGGAGCTGAGGTGGGAGCGCCTCACCGATCCGAGCAGGATGCGCAAGCTGGGAAGGGGTCAGTACGTCACTGTCGACGACACGCCGGTGTCGGCCCATACCTACGATAGCCTGGAGTATCTGCCGAACGTCGATCGCATCTTCCGCAACGGCGGCTCCGAGTATCCCAGCGGCAAGGCTTACGACCGTTCCGCCTGGCTTTTCGACATGAGCGGGCGGCGCTGGGAGCGCAAATCTGAAGGGGGCGGCCACTTCCCGGCCACGGCCTACGATCCGATGAGAGGAACGGTGTACGTCATCGGCAACGTTTACGTCGACGAGTACGATCCGGTTCGCGATCGCTGGACGCGGCGCGTTTCTAGGCAGGCGGATTTTCGCGCCGATATCGGCGCGATCGATCCCGTGAATCGCAAACTCGTCACCAATGCCGCTCGAAGGTCGAACGGGATTTTGGTCTACGAGCTCAGCCCGGACGGTGCGGTAAGCAGCCGCATCCACGCCAAGACTCAGGGCGCCAGCGAGTGGAACCGCAAGATGCTCGCGCTGGAATACGATCCGGTGCGCAAGGTCCTGGTCGCCTGGGCCGGTGGTCGCGAGACCGCATATCTGGACGGCAAGACCTTGCTCTGGCGCCGGTACGCCAATGCCGAGAGCCCGGCCGCGCCGGCCAAGGCCCGCCCTCGCATGATGTACGGACGCTGGCGCTATGTGCCGAAGTATGACGTCTTCGTCGGCTATGACAATTCCGCAGCCAACGTTTGGGTCTGGAAGCCAGCCGCCGTGGCAGGTGGCGACACCGAGCCTCCGCCGCCCGAGCCTCAACCGGTCGTCAAACCATTGCTGCAGCGCGTCAAAGACGGACAAACCGTCGTTATCCCGCCCGGCGTCTACAAAGAGGGCGCGGTGATCTCCGCGAGCAACGTGCTCATCAAGGCCGAAGGCGTGCGCCTGGAGAATACCGCGGTCCAGCGCAAGGCCGCTCTCGTCATCAAAGGCGACAACGTCACGATCGAGGGCCTGGAATGCTCGGGAATCCGCGTGGCGGATCGCAACGGCGCCTGCATACGCCTCGAGGGAAGAGACCTGACGTTGCGCAAGGTGCGCTTCAGCGATAGTCAGTCAGGCCTCCTGACCTGGAACCGTGACAGCGGCACCGTGCTGATCGAAGACAGCCGGTTCGAACGGCTTGGACGGGCGCACGGGGTGTATATCGGACGAGGCCAGACGCATCTGATCATCCGCAGAAGCTGGTTCTTGAGCAGCACCGCGGAAGGCCACGAGATCAAGAGCCGGGCTGCACGCAACACCATCGAGCATAGCGTCATCGCTTCGCTCGATGGCGTC
>DATKAX010000081.1:0-2244 GCA_035514595.1 Burkholderiales bacterium | reverse complement strand
TCGCGCCCGGCGCGCTGTCCCGCCGCGCGCCCGAAGCGCGCCGCCGCCTGCTCGAACCGGTCCACCGTGGACTCCGCGGCGAGATAGGGCCCGGTGCACATCGCGCAGGCGATGGGTACGCCCGTCGTCGGCCTGTACGCGGTGGCCCCCGCGCAGAAGACCGGGCCGTACCTCGAGCCGCAGTGGACGGTGGATGTGTTCGCACTGGCCACGGCGAGCATCCTGGGACGCGAGCGCATGGGCTGGCGCGAGCGCCTGCACGACGAGCGTGCAGTGCGCCTCATCACGGTGGAGGCGGTGGTGGATAAAATAGAGCGACTTTTCGAGCATCGCGGCTTCAAGCCGCGGACGACGTCATGATCGCCGCCGAGGCCTTCCTGCGGTTGCTGGCCGCGCGCGGCGTCGAGTACCTGTTCGCCAACGGCGGCACGGATTTCGCGCCGGTCGCCGAGGCCTGGGCCAAGGGCCGCGCCGAGGGTGCGCCGCTGCCCGAGTCGATCCTCGTCCCGCACGAGAACCTGGGCGTGGCCATGATGCACGGCTACGCCATGGTGAGCGGCCGCACGCCGGCGATGATGGTGCACGTCGGCATGGGCAGCGCGAATGCGCTGAACGGCTTCATCAACGCCTCGCGCCAGAACGTGCCGATGCTGCTGTGCGCGGGGCGCTCGCCGCTTACGGAAGGTCCTGGCCTCGCGGGCGCGCGCAACAACTACATCCACTGGGCGCAGGAGCACTTCGACCAGGGCGCGATGCTGCGCGAGTTCGCGAAGTGGGACTACGAGCTGAAGCACGCCTCGCAGGTGCAGGCGGCGGTAGACCGCGCGCTCGCCATCGCGCAGTCCGAGCCGAAGGGGCCGGTGTACCTGACCCTGCCGCGAGAGGTCCTCGCCGCACCCGTGGGCGCGCCGCTGGTCGAGGCGTCGCTGCAGGTCCCGGCCAGCCCGCCCGCGCCCGATCCGGACACGCTCGATGCCATCGCGAAGCGCATCGCGCAGGCCGAGCGGCCGCTCCTCATCACCGCCAACGGCGGTCGTACGCCGGAGTCCTCGCGCGCGATCGCGCGGCTCGCCGAGGAGTTCGCGATCGGCGTGGTGCAGTACCGGCCGCGCTACATGGCGATCTCCACCGAGCATCCGATGCACCTCGGCTGGGACCCGCACGCGGCGCTGAAGGAAGCCGACCTCGTGCTGGTGGTCGATTGCGACGTGCCCTGGCTGCCGCGCCAAGGCGGGCCGAAGGGCGAAGCGACCATCGTGCACGTCGGACCGGACCCGCTCTTCGCGCGCTATCCGATGCGCGGCTTTCGTACCGACATCGCGCTCACGGGCCGGGTCGCGCCGGCGCTCGAGCAGTTGCGCGAGCGGATCGCGAGGCACGCGCCGTCGTCGAAGGCCCTGGTCGCGCGGCGCGAGGCGATCGCCGCGCGTAGCGCCGCGCGGCGCGCGCATAGCCGCACGGGCGGCGCGCCGCTGTCCGCGCAGGCCGTGTCCGCGGCGCTGAACGCCGCGCTGCCGGAAGACGCGCTGCTCGTGAACGAGTACCCGCTGGTGCTCGAGGAGATGACGCTGCGCGAGCCGGGTCGCTACTTCGGCACGCCGCCCTCCGGCGGCCTGGGTTGGGGCCTGGGCGCCGCCCTCGGGGCCAGGCTGGCGGCCCCCGACCGGACGGTGGTGTGTACGCTCGGCGACGGCTCGTACATGTTCGGTAACCCGACGCCCGGCCATTTCGTTTCCGAGGCGCGGGGATTACCGGTGCTGTTCGTGGTGTTCAACAATGCACGCTGGGCGGCGGTGCACCGCGCCACGCTCGCCGACTATCCCGACGGCTACGCCGCGAAGGCGGAGATGCCGCCCTTCTCGGCGCTCGAGCCCGCGCCGCGCTTCGAGCACGTGGTGCGCGCCTCGGGCGGGCACGGCGAGCGCGTGACCGAGCCCGGCGGGCTGCGGCCCGCGCTCGAGCGCGCGCTGCGCGTGGTGCGGGAGGACAAGCGCCAGGCGCTGGTCGACGTGTGCATCGCAGCAAGCTATGTCAAGACGAGTTGAGGTACAGTGCTCGCGAGGAGGAGGATCTCATGAGAATGACACTAGCGGCACTCGCGCTGCTCGCCGCGGGAGCGGCACAGGCGCAAAACGTCGGCATCGCAGCGTCGAACCCCGGCTCGCTGTATCACTCGACCGGCACCGCCGTGGCCAAGCTGGCCAACGACGTGGCGCAGATGAAGGCGACCGTGTACCCGTTCGC
>DATKAX010000080.1:0-2975 GCA_035514595.1 Burkholderiales bacterium | reverse complement strand
GCGTTGCTCTCCACCTCCGCGCCCCAGCCGTACACGCTGTCGAGAAGCTTCTCGCGCGGCACCAGCGCCCCCGGCTGGCGCATCAGCGCCTCGAGCACCGCGAACTCGCGCGCCGAGAGCGCCACCGCCTCGCCGCGAAAGCGCACGCTGTGCTTCACCGGGTCGAGCGTGAGCGCGCCGTAGCTCACCTCGGGAGAGCCGCGGCCGGCGGCGTGGCGCCGGAAGATCGCCCGCATGCGCGCGAGCACCTCGTCGAGGTCGAACGGCTTGGCGAGGTAGTCGTCGGCCCCGCTGTCGAGCCCGGTGACCCGGTCGGCGAGCGAGTCGCGCGCGCTGATCACCAGCACCGGGAGCTCGACCTTCGCGCGGCGCAGCGTCTTGAGCACCTCGAGCCCGTCCTTGCGCGGCAGCCCCAGGTCGAGCAGCGCGAGGTCGTAGGTCCCGTGCGCGAGCGCGAGCTCCGCCGCCTCGCCGTCGCGCACCCAGTCGGTCGCGAAGCCGCTCTCCGAGAGCCCGGTGGCGAGGGCGCGGCCGATCATGGGGTCGTCTTCCACGATGAGTATGCGCATGCCGCTTCAATAACCCGCCGAGAGTTAAGCCAGCCTTAAGGACATCTTAATTCTTGCGCCCGCATGATGCGGCCATGCCGGATGCCTCCAGCGACGCGGACCTGCAGCGCTGCATCGTGGACTGCCTGGAGTGCTACAGCCTGTGCCGGCAGGAGGCGGCGAGCCGGCGCCTCGATCCCGCGCAGTTCCGCCTGATGGACGATTGCGCGACCATCTGCCGCACCGCAGCAGACTTCATGCTGAGCGGCTCCGGTTACTCCGCGCGCGTCTGCGCGGTATGCGCCGAGATCTGCCAGGCCTGCGCGCAAGGCTGCGCGGACATCGGCGGCATGCAGGCCTGCGCGCGCGCCTGCCGCGGCTGCGCCGAGTCCTGCCGGCGCACGGCGCGGCGTTAACCGAAACGCCCTCGCAAGGCGCCGGCGAGCTCGTCGAGGTCTTCCAGCCCGCCGCTCACCGCCTCGACGAGCTTCGAAGCGTCCAGATCCGCGTAACGGTGCACGAGGAGATTGCGCAGTCCCGCGGCTTTCGCCAGGCGCTCTGCGAGGACGGCCGGAATGATGCGGTGCCTGGCCAGCAGCGCGAAGGCGTAAGCCGGGCTTTCGGGCGCGCCGAGCGACTCGTGGGTGCAGGCGTGCACCGCAAGGTCGATGCACGCCTGGATCGCCTGCAGGGCGTCGAAGCAGACATCGTTGAGCAGGCTCTCGTCGCTTTCCAGCGTGGCCGCATCGAGCGGCAGCTTGGCGCGCAGGCGGCTCGCGTGATGCTCGATGGCCTCCGATTTGCGAAGCAGGACGTCGCGGTCAACCACGGCGAGCCGCCCGGCGGCGCTCCAGGGCCTCGGCCCGCATGCGGCGGTGGTATTCCCCATCGAAATACTCGGTGAGGATGCGCTCGAGCACGTCGGCCGTCCGTCCGGGATCGCGATCGAACAAGGTGCGGCCGCCGAGGAAGGCCTGGCGGCCGAGCACGGGCTCGACGCGATCGAGCAGGACCACCTGCACATCGCGGTCGGCCGCGGAAGACAGCCGGCCGGCGATGTCGAGCGAGCTCGCCTCCAGCGCCGCGGCGTCGGCGGCCGAGCGCGCGATCAGCGCCACATCGAGGTCGCTCGAGCGTCTCGCCGCGCCTCTCGCCGCCGAGCCGAACAAAATGGCCGCCGCCACGCGTTCGTCGGCGACGAGCGCGTCGTGCACGGCCGCGATGGACTTCTCGATATCCACCCGCGCAGTATAAGTCCTCGGGCTAAGGCGCCGCGGTCCCCGCCTCCTCGCTCTCCTCGCGCCCGCGCTGCTCCGCCGGGTTCCTCGCCTGGCTCAGGTTGAGCGCGGTGTTTACCAGCCCGACGTGCGAGAACGCCTGCGGGAAGTTGCCGAGCTGGCGCCGGGCGAGCGGGTCGTATTCCTCGGCGAGCAGGCCGACGTCGTTGCACAGGCCGAGCAGCCGCTCGAACAGCGCGCGCGCCTCGCGCCGGCGCCCCTGCAGCACGTAGGCGTCGGCGAGCCAGAAGCTGCAGATGAGGAAGGTGCCTTCGCCCGGCGGCAGCCCGTCGAGCGTCTCGCTGGTGCGGTAGCGCTTGAGCAGCCCGTCCGAGAGCAGGTCGCGCTCGATGGCGGCGATGGTGCCGCGCACGCGCGGATCCTCGACCGGCAGGAAGCCGGTGAGCGGGATGAGCAGCAGGCTCGCGTCGAGCTCCTCGGAGTCGTAGCTTTGCACGAAGCTCGCGCGCCCGGCGTGGAAGCCGTTGCGACAGACGTCCTCGTGGATGCGCCGCCGCAGCTCGCGCCAGCGCTCGACCGGCCCTTCCAGGCCGAACATCTCCACGCTCTTCACCGCCCGGTCGGCCGCGACCCAAGCCATCACCTTCGAATGCGTGAAGTGCCGCGGCGGGCCGCGCACCTCCCAGATGCCTTCGTCGGGCTTGTGCCAGAGCCCCTCCAGGTTCTCGAGCAGCGCGCGCTGCATCGCCCATGCCGGCTCGTGCCCGGGGAGCCCGCCCTTGCGCGCCTGGTGCAGCGCGTCCATCACCTCGCCGTACACGTCGAGCTGGAACTGGCCGGCGGCCGCGTTGCCGATGCGCACCGGCGCCGAGCCTTCGTAGCCGGGCAGCCACTCGAGCTGGTACTCGGGCAGGCGGCGCTCGCCGGCGATGCCGTACATGATCTGCTTCTGCTCCGCGCGCCCGGCCACCGCGCGCAGCAGCCACTCGCGCCAGGCCGCGGCCTCCTCGAAGTAGCCGGCGTCCATCAGCGCGAGCAGCGTGAGCGTGGCGTCGCGCAGCCAGCAGTAGCGGTAGTCCCAGTTGCGCACGCCGCCGATCTTCTCGGGAAGCGAGGTGGTGGGCGCGGCGACGATGCCGCCGGTGGGCGCATAGGTGAGCGCCTTGAGCGTGATGAGCGAGCGGCGCAC
>DATKAX010000079.1:0-4122 GCA_035514595.1 Burkholderiales bacterium | reverse complement strand
TCGGCCCAGGCCTCCGGAGGCGGGCAGGCGCAGAAGAAGTTGCGGTCGCCGAACACCTGGTCGACGCGCTTCACCGGCGGCCAGAACTTGTGCGCGCGCACCGCGGGAAGCGGGTACGCCGCTTCCTCGCGGGTATAGGGGTGAGGCCACTCGCCGGCGAGCTCCTCCGCGGTGTGCGGCGCGTTGCGGATCGGGTTGTCCTCGCGCGGCCAGGCGCCCGAGGCGATGCGCTCCAGCTCGCCGCGGATCGCGATCATCGCGTCGCAGAAGCGGTCGAGCTCCGCCTTGGGCTCGCTCTCGGTGGGCTCGAACATCAGCGTCTCGGGCACCGGGAAAGAGAGCGTGGGTGCGTGGAAGCCGTAGTCGATCAGGCGCTTGGCGACGTCCTCGGCGCTGACGCCGTAGCGCGCCTTGAGGTGGCGCAGGTCGAAGATGCACTCGTGGGCGTTGCGCCCGCGCGCGCCGGTGTAGAGCACCGGCCAGTGGCTCTTCAGGCGCGCGGCGACGTAGTTGGCGCTCAGGATGGCGGTCTCGGTGGCGCGCCGGATGCCCCCGGCGCCCATCATGCGCAAATACATCCAGGAGATCGCGACGATGAGCGCGCTGCCCCAGGGCGAGGCGCTCACCGTGCCGTTCGCCGGGTCCAGACCCTGTTCCGCGATCACCGGGTGCGAGGGCAGGAAGGGCGCGAGGTGCGGCGCCACCGCGATCGGGCCCATGCCGGGGCCGCCGCCGCCGTGCGGGATGCAGAAGGTCTTGTGCAGGTTGATATGGCAGACGTCGGCGCCGAATTCCGCGACGCGCGCGAGGCCGGCGAGCGCGTTGAGGTTGGCGCCGTCCAGGTAGACCTGGCCGCCGGCGGCGTGCACTTTGGCGCAGATCCCGGCCACCGCCTCCTCGAACACGCCGTGCGTCGAGGGGTAGGTGAGCATGAGCGCCGCGACGCGGCCGGGGAAGCGCGCGAGCTTCGCCTCCAGGTCGGCCGGATCGATGTTGCCGCGCGCGTCGCACGCGACCACCGCGACCTGCAGCCCGGCCATGTGCGCCGAGGCGGGGTTGGTGCCGTGCGCCGAGGAGGGGATCAGGCACAGGTCGCGCCCGCCTTCGCCGCGCGAGGCGTGATAGTTGCGGATCGCGATCAGCCCGGCGTACTCGCCGTTCGCCCCCGAGTTGGGCTGCAGCGTCATGCGCGGCAGCCCGGTGATCGCCTCGAGCGCTTCGGCGACATCGGCGAGCATGCGGTGGGTGCCCGCGGCCTGCTCCGGCGGCGCGAACGGGTGGAGGCTCGCGAGCTCCGGCCACGAGATCGGCGCCATCTCCGCGGCGGCGTTCAGCTTCATGGTGCAGGAGCCGAGCGGGATCATGCCGTGCACCAGCGAGTAGTCGCGGTTCTCCAGGCGCTTGAGATAGCGCATCATCGCCGTTTCGCTGCGGTAGTCGCCGAACACCGGGTGAGTGAGGATCGCGTCTTCGCGTTTCAGCGATTCAGGAATGGCTTCCCGGTCTTCAGGGATTTCCTTCGAAGGAAGATTCGCGCCGAGCACCCACGCCAGGTCGGCGACGTCGGCTGCCGTCGTGGTCTCGTCCAGCGTCACGCCGACGCGCTGCGCGTCGAGATAGCGCAGGTTGATGCGTTTTTCCTCGGCGCGGCGGCGCACCGCGGCCGCGTCTGCCCGGAAAGTGAGCGTGTCGAAGAACGCCAGCGACTGCGGTGCGGCCGCCGCAGCGAGAGCCCGCGCCATGAGATGGGTGCGCAGGGCGATCCGCCGCAGGCCCTCGGGGCCGTGCCAGACCGCGTAGAGCGCGGCGACGTTCGCGAGCAGCACCTGCGAGGTGCAGATGTTGCTCGTCGCCTTCTCGCGGCGGATGTGCTGCTCGCGCGTCTGCAGCGCCATGCGGTACGCGGGCTGCCCGGCGGCGTCGCGCGTGAGGCCGACGATGCGCCCGGGCATCTGGCGCAGCAGCTCGGCGCGCGCCGCCATGAACCCGGCGTGCGGCCCGCCGTAGCCCGGCGGCACGCCGAAGCGCTGCGCCGAGCCCACCGCGACGTCGGCGCCGAGCGCGCCGGGCGACTTCAGCAGCACCAGCGCGAGCGGGTCGACGCCCAGCGAGACCTTCCCTCCGGCGGCATGGATTTCTTGAATGAGGTTTGAATGATCAACGATTTTTCCGTAGGTATCGGGGTATTGGACATGCATTCCAAAAACCCGCTTCGGGTCGCACTCGGCGGCGTCGCCGACCACGAGCGCGATGCCGAGCCAGCGCGCGCGCGTGCGCACCACGGCGATCACCTGGGGGTGGCAGGCGGCGTCGATGAAGAATGCCTTGCCTCCGGCTGCGGTGGCGCGCTGGATGAGGCCCATCGCCTCGGCGGCGGCGGTCGCCTCGTCGAGCAGCGAGGCGTTCGCCACCGCGAGCCCGGTGAGGTCGATCAGCATCTGCTGGAACACCGCCAGCGCTTCCAGCCGGCCCTGCGAGATCTCGGCCTGGTAAGGCGTGTAGGGCGTGTACCAGCCGGGATTCTCGATCACGTTCCTCTGGATCACCGGCGGCGTGAAGGTGCCGCAGTAGCCCATGCCGAGGTAGCTGCGCCAGAGCTGGTTGCGCCCGGCGAGCGCGCGCAGCTCGGCGAGCGCCTCGGCCTCGCTGCGCGGCGCCGGCAGCTCGAGCGGCGTCTTCTGCCGGATGGCGGCGGGCAGCGCTTCGGCGATCAGCGCTTCCAGGGAAGGCAGTCCGAGGTGCTCGAGCATGAGCCGCACGTCCCGCGCGTCCGGCCCGATGTGGCGCGAGCCGAAATCGTCCTGCAGCGTCACGTCAGGCCCTTGCGGTAGGCCGCGGCGTCGAGCAGCCTGGAAAGATCGGCGCCGTCGGCGGGCTTGAGGCGGAACAGCCACGTGCCGTACGGGTCCTTGTTCAGCCGGCCGGGGTCGTCGGCGAGCTCGGTGTTCACCGCCACGACCTCGCCGGCGAGCGGCGCGTACACGTCGGAGGCGGCCTTCACCGACTCGACCACTGCGCAAGCGTCGCCGCCCAGCACCTGTCTTCCGGGCACCGGCAGCTCCACGAACACCATCTCGCCGAGCGCGTCCTGCGCGTGGTCGGTGATGCCGACGCTCAACGTGCCGTCGGGCTCCTTCCGAACCCACTCGTGGGTGGCGGTGTAGCGCAATGCCTCGGGAAGGTTCATGCGTTCTCCTTTGAGACCAGGATCCTGCCGCGCCGCACGAACGGCGGCTTGACGACGCGCGCCTCGAGCTGCCGCTCGCGCACCGCGACCTGCACGCGCTCTCCCGGGCGGCTCTCGGTCGGCAGCCGGGCGAGCGCGATCGAGGCCTGCATCGTCGGCGAGAAGCTGCCGCTCGTCACTACGCCCTCGCCGTGCTCGCCGTGCACCGCCTGGTGCGCCCTCAGCACGCCGCGCGTCTCCAGGACCAGGCCGAGCGACTGGAAACGCGGCGCCCGCGCGGCGAGCGCCTGCCTGCCGACGAAATCGCGCCCGGCGCCGAGATCCAAAGTCCACGCGAGGCCGCACTCGAGCGGCGTCACGGCGGCATCCATGTCCTGCCCGTAGAGCATCAGCCCGGCCTCCAGGCGCAGCGTGTCGCGCGCACCGAGCCCGCAGGGGCGGACCCCCGCGGCGAGCAGGCGCCGCCAGGCATCCGGGGCGTCGGCGGCCGGAAGCAGCAGCTCGAAGCCGTCCTCGCCGGTGTAGCCGGTGGGGGCGAAGAAAGCGTCGTCCCGCTCCCGCAGCCCCGGGAACGCGGCCTGGAATTTTTCGCGCGCGCGCGGGCCCTGCACCGCGAGCATCGCGAGATCGCGGCGCGCCCGCAGCTCGACGCCCGCCGGGCGCAGGCGCTCGAGCCAGGCGAGGTCGGTGTCGGCGGTGGCGGCATTGAGCACCAGGCGCCAGCGGCTGCCGCCCAGGAAGTAGGCGATGAGATCGTCGAGGATGCCGCCGTCCTCGGCGAGCAGGCAGGAATAGAGCCAGCTCCCGGGGCGCTCGAGCTTCGCGACGTCGTTCGCGAGCGCGTGGCGCAGGAACCCGCGCGCCGCGGCGCCTTCCACGTCGAGCGCGAGCATGTGCGAGGTGTCGAACACGCCCGCGTCGCGGCGCACCGCGTG
>DATKAX010000078.1:0-8142 GCA_035514595.1 Burkholderiales bacterium | reverse complement strand
GGACTGGCGGTTGTGGACTTCTGGGCGGAATGGTGCGGCCCCTGCCGCGTGATAGCGCCGTCGTTGGATCAGCTCGCTGTCGAATACACCGGCCGCGCCAAGGTTACCAAGCTGGACGTCGATACGAATCAGCGGACTGCGTTGAAGTACAACATTCGCTCGATTCCGGCCGTGCTGTTCTTCAAGGACGGCAAGCTGGTCGACCAGGTGATCGGCGCCGTTCCGAAGCAGCACCTCGATACCAAGTTCAAGCAGCACGTCGGCTGAACGGCCAGCCGCGGCGATCAAGGGCGGGAGCGGGGGAGAAAGCGTTCTCTTCCGTTCCCGTTTGCACATCGGAGGTATGAGTGAGCGAGGCCCCTTCTGCGGGCGTGCTTTTCATAGTGAGCACTCCGATCGGCAACCTCGGCGACATGTCCTTTCGCGCTGTCGAAACGCTCAAGGAGGTCGACGCCATCCTGGCCGAGGATACCCGCCATACACGGCATTTGCTGGATCATTACGGAATCAGCACGCCGATGGAGGCGTACCACGAGCATATTGAAGCGCGGGTCACGCCGCACCTCGTGAAGCGGCTGCTTGGCGGGGCTCGTCTGGCGATCGTGACGGATGCAGGCACGCCGCTCGTGTCCGATCCCGGAGCGCGTTTGGTAGCGGCGGTGCGCGAGGCCGGACTTCGCGTGGTGCCGATACCGGGCGCCTCAGCGGTTCTTGCGGCACTCGTAGCGTCCGGATTTGCCGGTGGGCCCTTCACCTTCCTTGGGTTTCCGGAGCGCAAGGGCCCGCAACGGCGCACGTTGCTTACCGCGGCGGTGGAGTGTCTACATCCGAGCGTGCTGTACGAGGCGCCGGGTCGCGTTGCGGCAACACTCGGTGAACTGGTGGCATCGGGAGCCGGTGAACGGCGTGTGGTGGTGGCGCGGGAGTTGACCAAGCAGTTCGAAGAGCTGCGCAGCGGAACGGTGGGGGAGCTCGCGACGTACTACGAGGCATCCCCTCCGCGAGGAGAAGTCGTGATCGTACTCGAAGGTGCAACGGTGGCAGCACCCAGCGAAGATGCCATGCGCGAGCGTGCCCGGGCACTGCGAGCCGAAGGATTGACGGCGCGGGATGTGGCGCGTACGATCGTCGTCGAGTTCGGCGCGCCTCGCAACGTTGCCTATCGCGTGGCGCAGGACGCATGAAGACATACCGGCTCGTTCTGCTGGCGCTTGTCGTAGCCGGCTCCGTGGCGTTCGGGGGCGACTCGCCGCGGCTGGCGGTAGCGCGGCTGCAGTACGACGGCGGCGGCGACTGGTATGCCAACCCGTCCAGCCTGCCTAACCTCATTCAGGCGATCCGCGAGCGCACCACCTTCCGCGTGGAGCCCACCGAAGCGCGCGTTACGCTCACCGACGACCGGTTGTGGGACTATCCGTTCGTCCACGCGACGGGCCACGGCAACATCAGATTCAGCGATGTGGAGATCGGCCGGCTGCGTGAGTATCTGACACGGGGCGGCTTCCTGCACGTGGACGACAACTACGGCCTCGATTCGAGTTTCCGGCGCGAGATCGCGAGAGCATTCCCGGACCGGCCGTTGGTCGACGTCCCGCTCACGCATCCGATCTACAACCTGGTCTACGATTTTCCGAAAGGGCTGCCGAAGATCCACGAGCACGATGGCAAGGCGCCGCGCGGGCTGGGGATTTTCATGGGTGAGCGCCTGGTTCTGTTTTACAGCTACGAGGCGGATCTTGGCGATGGCTGGGAGGATCCTGAGGTTCACAAAGATCCACCCGAACTGCACGAGGCAGCGTTGCGCATGGGCGTCAACCTGTTCGCTTACGCGATGACCAGCCGGCCAGTTCCGTGACGGTAAACGCCCTGGTTTCGCGGGAAAGGGCGCGCACCACACTTGCGCTGGCGGCGCGGGGCGTGGGGATCGCGCTGGCACTGGTGGCGCTGGTCCTTGCCGGCGGCGCGCTGGCGTTAGGCGAGGCGCGGTGGATCGGGCTGCCGCTGGTCCCTCTGCTCGCCTGGCTGCTGGTGCTGGCGCTGATCGCCGGCGCCAGCTGGTGGACTGGGCGAGCGCTGCGGCGCGGCGCCTCACGCGAACAGGTGGCCGCCGCCATTGAGCGTGAGCGCGAGCTTCGCACCGGCGCGCTGCGTGGCGCGCTGGAGGTGTCGGAGAGCGGAGCACTGGGTCGGCGGGCCGCGGAATCACTCGCGCGCACGCTGGGGGCCACACGCGGCGCATTGGCGCCACGGGCCCAGCGCCATCTGTGGGTGCGTGGCGCGGTCGCCGGCGCTAGCGCGGTGCTCGGCGTGCTCGCCCTCGGCGCGGCGGCCTCGGCCGCCCCCGACGGGTGGCGCGCGATTCGGCATCCGTTAGGTGCCTACACCGGCGCGCTGCTCGAGCCGATAACCATCGTCGACCCCCCGACCGCCGTGCTGCGTGGTGAGCGGGTTCGCCTGTCCATTCTCGCGCCCCACCGGCGGAGCATTACCCTCGCCTCGCGCGCAACCGGCCGATCGTGGCGCGTCGAGGAAGCGCCGGTCGCCGGCCAGATGGCGACAGTGCAGCTCGGCCCGGTGGAGGCGGACCTGATTCTGGTGGCAGGCGACGGCCGTGTGAACAGCGACACCGTAAGGATCCGGGTGACCGATCGTCCGTTCGTGGGGGATGTGGCGGTGCGCGCGCAGTATCCGTCCTATCTCGGGCGCGCTTCCGAGGTGCTGCCCACCGGCGAGGTTGCCCGCATTCCGCGCGGCACGGTGCTGTCGATACGTGGCCGCGCGTCGGTGGCATTGCTTACCATTGCTCTGGTGCGGGACGCCGACACCGTGAGCCTGTCGCCTAGCGATCATTCCTTCAGCGGCCGCCTGACGTCGCCCGCTAGCGGGCGCTGGACGTGGGTGGCCGCCGGTGTCCAGGGTCCGATCGCGGATGTACCGGCGCCGTTGGAGCTCGAGGTGGTGGCCGATTCCGCGCCGGTCGCAGAAATCCTCGCCCCGCAACGCGACACGGTAGTCATCGCCGAGGATCGCCTGTCGCTGCGCGTCGCCGCATCGGATGATCACGGGGTCGCTACTGTCGTTATGCGCAGCTGGCGGGTGCCCGATGGGGGCAGGGCGCAGCCCTCGGTCACCCAGTCGGTCGCCGAGCCCGGCGAAAGCCAGTGGTTGGGCGAGCTCGAGGTGGACCTGGCGACGCGCGGCCTCGAGCCGGGCGATGCCCTGCACATCGTGGTCGAAGCAACCGATGCCTCGCCATGGCGGCAGAGGGGGACCAGTCGCGAGCTCGTCCTGCGCGTGCCAAGCTTGCGCGAGCGGCGGGAAATGGCGCGCGCACTCGCCGATTCCGTAGTAGCGCAGGCGAATGATGCCGCGCGAGACCAGAAGGAGCTGGAACGCAGAACCGGGGAGGCCGCCCGGTCGCGCAGCGACCGGACAACGGCCAGTGCGACGGAGGCGCGGCCTGACGACGCAGCGCCACAGGAGATGTCGTTCGACAATGCGGAACGCAATCGGGCGCTCGCGCGCGAGCAGCAGGAGCTTCACGACCGGGTGCGGGCGCTTCAGCGTGATGCAGAGTCGCTCGAGCAGCAGCTTCGCGCCGCGAACGCGCTCGATTCATCCCTCGCCAGGCAGCTGCAGGATGTGCAGCGGCAGCTCGCCGAGGCGCTGACGCCGGAAATGCAGGCGCAGCTGGAAAAGTTGCAGCAGGCGACGAAGGATCTCGCCTCCGAACAGGCGAGAAAGTCGCTTTCCGAGTTGCAGGCGGAGCAGCAGCGGCTTCGCGAACAGCTGGAGCGCATGGCCGAGATGCTGAAGCGTGCAGCGCTCGAGGGGGCGATGGAGACGTTGCACGACGACGCCGAAGAGCTTGCGCAGCGGGAGCGCGCGTTGGCCGACTCCATGGCGCGCGGCGAGCAGCAGACCGCACAGCAGTCCAGGGACATGGCCAGGGATGCCGAACAGCTGCAGGAACGCATCGAGGAGATTGCCGAACGGCTCAAGAAGGAACAGGCGGAAGCTGGCCCGTCCAAGCTCGAGGAGGCGGCGAAGAACGCCGAGCAGTCCGCCGAGGCGATGGAGCGTGCCGCACAGGGGGCGGAGCAGCAGTCCGGGCAGCAGCAGTCCGGGCAGCAGCAGTCCGGGCAGCAGCAGACAGGCCAGCAGCAGAATCGTCAGGCTGGCATGGAGCAGCAGCAGAGAGCCGATGCGGCTCGCGAAGGCGCCGATCGCATGGAGCAGGCGGCGCAGCAGCTCGCCGATGCGCGGCAGCAGCAGGTGGAGGAGTGGAAGGATGAGCTTACCGGCGAGCTCGATCGCTCGATTCAGGAGCTGACGCAGCTTTCGCGCGAGCAGGCCGCGCTTGCCGAACAGGCCCGGAGCGGAGCGGCTCCGGAGCAGTTGCGTCCGCAGCAGAGCGCCGTGCGGCAGGGAACGGAACAGGTCGCCGAACGTCTGCAGGAGCAGGCCGGCAAGTCGGCGCATGTGTCTCCTCAATCGCAAGGCGCAATGGGCGAGGCACGGCAGAGGGTTCAGGAGGCAGCCGACCAGGTTGCGCAGGGCGGGCGCCGCAGCGGCGCGGGCGAGTCGATGGAGCAGGCGGCGCGCGCATTGAATCAGGCGGCGGCGGCACTGGTCCGCGACCGCGAGCGCGCGTCGAGCTCGCAGAGCGCGTCAGGCATGCAGGAGATGCTGCAGCGCATGCAGGAGCTGGCCCAGCAGCAGGGACAGCTGAACGCGCAGGCATCGACGATTCTCCCCATGCCGGGCGCGCAGGCGTCGGAACAGGCGCGTATGTTAGGCGCGCGCCAACGGCAGCTCGCCAAGCAGCTCGAGGAAGCGGGCGAGGCGGACGAGTCGGGTCGCGCCGATCAGCTTGCGCGCGAAATGCGGCAGATAGCCGATGTGCTGCAGCAAGGGCGTCTCGACGCGGAAGTCGTGGACCGGCAGCAGCGGTTGTTCCGGCGCCTGCTCGATGCCGGCCTGTCGCTGCAGAAGGAAGAGCGGGAAGAGCAGGGGGAGCGTGAATCGAAGGCGGCGGTGGTTGGCGATCAGTTCACCCCCGGAGCCGACGCCCGTGGTCGTGAGGCGACGCGATTCCGCGAGCCGGATTGGAACGAGCTGCGTGGTCTCACCGCCGAAGAGCGGCGGGCGGTGCTGGATTACTTCAAGCGGTTGAATGCGGAGCGTCCGTAGCCGCGCGGCCGCGGCATGCATGGCGGCAGCGCTCGCGATTGCGAGTGCGGGGGCGCAGCAGCAGGATCCGCTGACACGCGGGATGAGCCACGAGGAAGCGGAGCGCTTTCGTGAGGCGGCCGCCGCCTACCGCGAAGTACTCGTCGCCGAGCCGGCGAATCTGCCCGCGCTGCTCGGACTCGAGCGCTCCTATGCGTCGCTTGGCGCTACCGACTCCCTGCTCCCGCTGGTGCACCGCGCGCTCGCGGAGCGGCCGGCCGATCCGACGTTGCGCACGATGCAGCTGCGAGCTCTTCGCATGCTGGCCGACCCGGCGGGGATGCGCGCCGCGTTCGAGGCGTGGACGAAGGTGGCATCCGGGGACGCGGCGCCGTATCGAGAGTACGCACGCGTGCTGCTGCAGAACGGTCAGACAGCGACGGCAGACAGCGTGCTGCGCCAAGCCGGATTGGCGTTAGGTACCACGCGCGGCGTGGAGCTCGAGCTGGCGCAGCTGCGCGCGGCGATGGGGCTGTGGGAACCCTCTGCACAATCGTGGCGGATCGCCGTGGCAGAATCGCCTTATCTCGAGCAGGCGGCGCTGTTCGCGCTTCTCCCGGCGCCCGGCGAGGCACGCGAGCGGATCCGCGCCGTGCTGCTCGCTCCGCCGATCGAGCCCGGCGCGCGGCGCATCATCGGCTCGCTGGAGCTGGAGTGGGGAGCACCGCGCGCCGGATGGAATGCCTTGCGCGCACTCCCCGGCGACACGGCATCGGTACGTGCGTGGCTGGACTTCGCCCAGCGCGCCGAGCACGCCCAGGCGTGGCTGGTCGCGCGCGATGCCCTGACCGCCGTGTTCTCGCGCACGCGCGCACCGGAGCATGTGATGCGCGCCGCCACGGCGGCTCTCAACGGCGGCGATTCACGCTCGGCGCTCGCGCTGGCCGCCCGCGCCGGCAACGGCTCCGGAGCGAGCCAGGTGCTGCTCCCGGTGCACCTTCGCGCGCTTGCGTCGTTAGGTCGCGCCGAGGAAGCCGAGCGACTGCTCCAGGAATCGCGGGGCTCCCTCGCACCCGATCAGGTGGAGCAGCTGGCCCGCATCGTCGCCTTCGGGTGGATTCGGGCAGGCGATGTGCCTCGCGCTCGAAAGCTTCTCGGTGACAGCGGCGACTGGCAGGGCGAACCGATCGCCGGCTGGATGGCCCTGTACGAGGGAGACCTGCGGACGGCGAGGCGCCGGCTGCGTCCGCGAGGCGGCGATGCCGAGCCGGTGCTCGTCTCCGCGTTGGCGCTGCTGTCGCGAACCAGGGCGGACAGCGCGCCGGCGATCGGCGTGGCGTTTCTCGCTCTGGCGCGGGGCGATACGGCGGCCGCGGCCGCGGCGTTTCAGGCTGCGGCGCGCACCGTCCCCGACGTCGCGCCACTCCTGTTCGCCAGCGCCGCCCGGCTGTATACGGCCCGGTCGGACGATGCGCATGCAGTACCGATCTGGCGCGCTGTGCTCGACCGCTATCCGGCGTCGGCGGAAGCGCCCGAGGCGGAGCTCGAGTGGGCCCGTGCGCTCCGGCGCAACGATGATCCGGCTGCTGCGATCGCTCGGCTCGAGCACATGATTCTCACCTATCCGTCGAGCGCGCTGGTACCGCAGGCGCGTCGCGAGCTGGATCTCGCGCGAGCCAGCGTTCCCCCGACCCCGTAGAGTAGTTTTGAATTGATGATGTTACGATTCGCGTGCACCGCACTCCTGCTCGCGTACGCGACGACCGTCGCGGGCGCTCAGCACCTGCTCATCCCGATGGATGACGCACAGCGGAACCACCTCAAGGCGTACGGCCTCACCTACGGCGCGCTCAAGGACGGGGTGCGAGGCGAGTGGCTGCTCAACTATCGCGGCGGCTCCTTTCTGCTGCCGAATCTGGAGACGCTGCGTCGCAAGGCGGCGCTCGATGGCATCACCGCCGAGGCGATCGACAATGCCACCGTCTCCTCGATCCGGGGCGAGATCGCCAGCGGGAACATGGACGCGATTCCGCTCGAGAAGGCTCCGGAGATCGCCGTTTACACACCCCCCGATGCGCCGCCCTGGGACGACGCCGTGACGCTGGCACTTCGTTATGCGGGTATCGAGTACACGCCGCTGTGGGACGATGAAGTGATTCGCGGGGATCTGACGAAGTATGACTGGCTTCACCTGCATCACGAGGATTTCACCGGCCAGCTCGGGAAGTTCTACATTTCGTACCGCGGCGCGCCCTGGTTCGTCGAGCAGCACCAGCGAAACCTGTCGACGGCGCGCCGGCTCGGTTTCCAGACGATTCCCGACCTCAAGAAGGGGGTGGGCGAGCGAATGCGGCAGTTCGTCGAGAACGGGGGCTTTCTGTTCGCCATGTGCGGCGCCACGGAGACGCTGGAGTTGGCGATCGCCGGTGCTTCGGTGGACATTGCCGGAAGCTTCGGCGATGGAACCCCAGTCGATCCCGCCGCCGATTCGAAAATGGCATGGTCTCGCTCCTTTGCCTTTCAGGACGCACGACTGGAGATGTCGCCTTACGTGAACGCCATGAGCGACATCGATGGCCACCAGGTGAACGTGCCGGGTCGGCGGCAGCCTCTGGGGACGTTCACGCTGTTCGGCTTCAGTGCCAAGTTCGATCCGGTGCCATCGATGCTGGTCCAGGACCATCGTACCGTGATACCGGATTTCTACGGCGTGACGACGAGCTTCACGCGCCGCACGCTGAAACCCGGAGTAACGGTGCTGGCCGAGGAAGAAGGGGCGCCCTGGGTGAAGTACATCCACGGCGAATACGGACAGGGGAGCTGGACCTATCTGGGCGGCCACGATCCGGAGGATCCGCAGCACGCGATCGGGGCTCCACCGACGGATCTGTCGATGCATCCCAATTCTCCTGCCTATCGCCTGATCCTGAACAACGTGCTGTTCCCGGCGGCAAAGAAGAAGCCGTTGAA
>DATKAX010000077.1:0-4385 GCA_035514595.1 Burkholderiales bacterium | reverse complement strand
GAGCTCGCCATCCATCCGGGCGAGCGCATCGGCCTCGTCGGCGCCAACGGCTCGGGCAAGTCGAGCCTGTTCGCGCTGCTGCGCGGCGAGCTGCACGCCGACCGGGGCGACGCCGAGGTTCCCGCGCACTGGCGCATCGCGCACGTGGCGCAGGAGACCCCGGCGCTCGAGCGGCCGGCGCTCGAGTACGCGATCGACGGCGACGGCGTGCTGCGCGGGCTGGAGCAGCGGCTCGCCGCGGCCGAGGCGGCCGACGACGGCGCGCTCATCGGCGAGCTGCACGCGGCGCTCGCCGACGCCGGCCTGTACACCGTGCGCTCGCGCGCCGAGCGGCTGCTGCGCGGCCTTGGCTTTTCCCCCGAAGAAACCGTGCGTCCGGTTTCGGGCTTCTCCGGCGGCTGGCGCATGCGGCTCAACCTCGCGCAGGCGCTGATGTGCCCCTCCGAGCTGCTGCTGCTCGACGAGCCGACCAACCACCTCGATCTCGACGCCATCATCTGGCTCGAGGAGTGGCTGCGGCGCTACCCGGGAACGCTGATCGTGGTCTCGCACGATCGCGACTTCCTCGACGGCGTGGTGACCGCGATCGTGCATATCGACCAGAGGAAGCTCAGGCGCTACACCGGAAATTACTCGAGCTTCGAGGCGCAGCGCGCGCAGGCGGTGCAGCTCGCCGCCGCGCAGCAGGAAAAGCAGGCGCGCGAGCGCGCGCACCTGCAGTCCTTCATCGACCGCTTCCGCGCCAAGGCCACCAAGGCGCGGCAGGCGCAGAGCCGGATGAAGATGCTGGCGCGGATGGAGGAGCTCGCGCCGCTGCACGCGGCGGCGCCGTTCTCCTTCGAGTTCCGCGAGCCGCTGCGCGCGCCCGATCCGCTGCTGGTCCTCGAGGGCGTGCTGGCCGGCTACGGCGACAAGGTGGTGCTGAAGGCGATCGATTTCTCGCTGCGCTCGGGAGAGCGCATCGGCCTGCTGGGCGCCAACGGCGCCGGCAAGTCGACGCTCGTCAAGACCATGGCCGGGACGCTCGCGCCGCTCTCCGGGAGCGCCGTGTTCAACAAGGGGCTCGCGGTGGGCTATTTCGCGCAGCACCAGGTCGAGATGCTGCGCGAGGACGGCTCGCCGCTGTGGCACCTGCGGCGCCTGGACCCGGAGGCGCGCGAGCAGGATCTGCGCAGCTACCTCGGCAGCTTCAACTTCTCCGGGGACATGGCGACCGGCGCGATCGAGCGCTTCTCGGGCGGCGAGAAGGCGCGGCTCGCGCTCGCGCTGATCGTCTGGCAGCGGCCCAACCTGCTGCTGCTGGACGAGCCCACCAACCACCTCGACCTCGAGACGCGCGAGGCGCTCACCGTGGCGCTCGCGCAGTTCGAGGGCACGCTGGTGCTGGTCTCGCACGACCGGCACCTGCTGCGCGCCACGACCGAGCAGTTCCTGATCGTTTCCGACGCGAGCGTGCGGCCCTTCGACGGCGACCTCGACGACTACCGCGACTGGCTGCTCGAGAACCGGGCCGAGCCGAAGCCCGCGCCGCCGAAGCCCGCGCCGGCGCCGGTCTCCTCCTCGGGGAAAAAAGCGCTGGCATCGCGAGTCAAGCGGCTGGAGGAGCTGATCGCGCGGCTGAGCGAGCGGAAGTCGCAGATCGAGGGCCGGCTCGGCGATCCGGCGAGCTACCGGGACCCGGAGGCGCTCAAGGGGCTGCTGACCGACCAGGCCTACGTGGCGCGCGAGCTCGAGAGCCTAGAGCGCGAGTGGCTGGAGAAGCAGGCGCAGCTCGAGGCCTGACGGGCGCGTACGGGGCGGTCGGCGTGCTGCTGCTCGTACGGCTTTACCCCGCACGAGGCGCAGCTCGTGGGCCGATACCGCTTCTATTTCACGTATCCGGCACTCGCGCGCGAATGCGCTTCCGTGCTTTTCGTGCCGGCCGCGGCGGTCGGCGCGAACCTCCTGGTGGTGGCGCGCCTCACGCTGAGCGGCGCTGCAGCCCGGCGCGAAGCTGCCACAGCGCGCAGTAGGCGAGCACCATCATGCCGAGTCCTGCCGTGCCGGCGATGCCGGCGCTCCTGAGCACGTGGCGCGCGGCGGCCAGCGTTCCTTCCGGCGCCGGCAGCGCTGCCTGCGCTGCCCAGAAGGCGCAAAGCGCGAAGGCGCCGGCGAACGTCGCGATCGCCGCCGCGCGCAGCGTCCCGGGGAGCGCCGGCGCTCCCGCGCAAGGCGCGGTGCGGCGCAGCTCGCGCCAGCTCCACGCCGCCACGATGGCGGTGCCCAGCAGCGTGCTCGCGTGCTGCAGCCACTGGTGGCCGTGGCTCGAATACGAATGCGCCACCGCGTCCCACGCCAGGTGCGTCGCCGCGCCGGCGAGGAGCGACGCGGCCACCGCGCGCCAGGGCGCGAGCGGCAAGCCGGGCCGGGCATGGGCGGCAAGGCGCGCCGCAAGGCAGCGGGGTGCGAGCGCGATCAGCGGCTCCTTGAGCAGCAGGTGGAACACGAGGTAGGCGGCGAGGCCGAGCGGCAGGCACGTCCATAGCAGGCCGTCGAGGCTATGGCTGTGGGCGCGTGTCGCGAACGGCAAGAAATACCAAAGGTCCGGGACCATGCTGCCCAACACCAGCGCCGAGGGCACCGCGTGCCTGCCCATCGGCCGCAGGAGCGGCAGCACTGCCGCCGGATGAGCGATCGGGTAGGGCAAGCCGGCCATCCTAGGAGCGGCGCATGAAGCCCGCTCGCGGCCGCTGTAGTCCTTACGACCAGCCGGGGTCGCCCGCGCGCCGAACGCGGCGCGCTCCTTGCACGCTCCGGGAGACGCTCATCCCAAGGAGGCAAGGACATGGCAGACGGCAATCAATCGATGGCGGAGACCGCCAAGGCGCAAGCCGGCGCGGTGTGGAGCGACACGAAGCAGCAGGCGAGCAGCGCGCTCGAGGAACAGAAGCGCTCGGCGGCCGGCGGCATCGGCGAGCTCGCCAAGGCGCTGCGCAAGGCGGCGAAGGAAATGGACGGGGACGGCGGCCAGGGCGGCGCGGTGTCCGGCCTGACGCAGAACGCGGCCGACGCGCTCGAGCGCGTTTCCGGCGCGCTGCGCAACCGCGACCTGAACAGCATGGTGCGCGACCTCGAGGGCTTCGCGCGCTCGCAGCCGGCGCTGTTCCTGGGCGCGGCGGTGGCGGGCGGGTTTCTCGCCATGCGCTTTTTGAAAAGCGGCCAGCCCGAGCATAAGAGCATGACCTCGGCCGAGCCGGCGAAACGCCCGGCCCCCGGAGGCAGCCCCAATGATTCAAGCGACCCAAGGAGGATCTAGATGGCAGCCATAGCACCCGAACCGAACGCCACGCCGCAGGGACGATCGCTGATCGGCCTGTTCTCGGATTTGTGGCGCGAGACGTCCACGCTGGTCCACGAGGAGGCCGAGCTCGCCAAGGCCGAGATCTCCGAGAAGGTCTCGCAGCTCGGCAGCGGCGTAGCCGAGCTCGCGGTCGGCGGCGCGATCGTGTTCTCCGGCTTCCTGGTCCTGCTCGCCGCCGCGGTGGCCGGGCTGGCCCTGTTCCTGCCGACGGAGCACGCGGCATGGCTCTCGCCGCTCATCGTCGGGCTGGTGGTGACGATCGTCGGATTCATCGTGGTATCGAAGGGGCGCAAGGAGCTGAAGGCAGGAAACCTCAGGCCCGAGCGCACCATGCAATCCATGCGGCAGCATGCCGACCTCGCGAAGGAGCACTGGAGATGAGACACAACGGAGACAGGAGCCCCGACGAGATACTGGCCGAGATCGAGCGCACGCGCAGCGAGCTCGACTCGACGCTGAGCGCGATCGAGCATCGCCTTACCCCCGGACAGCTCGTCGACCAGGGGCTCGACTACCTGCGCCACAGCGGCGCCAACGAGTTCGTGCGCAACCTCGGCGGCTCGGTGAAGCACAACCCGATGCCGGTCTCGCTGGTCGGCATCGGCCTCGCCTGGCTGATGGCGGCGGGAAGGAATTCCGGCGCGTCGCAGTCCTGGAGCAGCGGCGAATCGGCCGCCGGAAAAATGTCGGAGGTGGCCGGATCGGCGAAAGAGAAGGTGTCGCGCGCCGGCGAATCGATCTCGCAGACCGCGCAGGCGGCCCGCGAGCGGCTCTCGCAGGCGAGCAGCGGCGCCCGCCAGCAGTACGAGCGCGTGCGCGGCGGCTACGACTCGATCGTGCGCGAGCAGCCGCTGGCGCTCGGCGCCATCGGCATCGCGATCGGCGCGGCGCTCGCCGCGGCCCTGCCGCGAACCCGCAAGGAGGACGAGCTGATGGGCGAGGCGAGCGAGCAGCTGACCGAGAAGGCGAAGGAGGCCGGCAAGGAGCAGCTCGGCAAGACCCAGGACGTCGCCAAAAAAGCGGCCGGGGCGATAGCACAGGGCTC